>JAWLCQ010000001.1:0-123013 GCA_041687095.1 Phycisphaerae bacterium
GCCCCACCCCCGTCACCCCCGTCACCCCCGTCACCCCCGTCACCCCCGTCACCCCCGTCACCCCCGTCACCCCCGTCACCCCCGTCACCCCCGTCACCCCCGTCACCCCCCGTCACCCCCCGTCACCCAGAGTCCCGAGACGCGACCGTGGCGGACTCACTCCGTCTTGCGCTCCAGCAGTTCCCCGAAGCGGTTGGCGACGGCGAGGGCGGGGTCCAGGGGGACGGGGACGGGCTGGGTCCCGGGGGGGATGCTGATGGTGGGGGTGGGGCGGATGCGGAGGCCCTGGAAGTGCGGGAGCCACTCCCGCTGGGCCTCGAGCATCTCCGAGCACATGTCGCGGATCTCCTTGAGGGTGAGGACCGCCCCAGTGAGGGGGTCGAGGGCGACGGCGTGGACGATGTGCTCGGTGTCGAGGGTCAGGGCGGCCTCGGCGGCGAGGGTCTGGACGTTGATGTTCGTCTGGCAGGCGGCGGCGAGCTGCGGGGGCAGTTCCCCGATGCGGGTGGGGTGCAGCCCGGTGGCGTCGGCGAACGTGGGGACCTCGACGCAGCAGCCGTCGGGCAGGTTGGTGATGTACCCGTCGTTGCGGACGTTGCCCATGAAGCGGAAGGGCTTTCCGGTCGCGATCGCCTCCATGATGTAGGAGCAGTACTCCACGCTCCGCCGCTCGATCTTCGCCGACTCCGACTCCAGCGGGTCGTGGTCGGCGTACTTGGCGGCCAGGGCCTTGGCGTACTTGTAGTACGCCCCGCTCTCGCCGCCGAAGCTGGGCTCGTCGCAGTAGAGGCCCAGGGCCCGGGCGCTTTTGCGGAACCAGGGCAGGTACTCGCTGAGGTGCCCGGTGCTCTCGGTCATGAAGTACCCGAAGTGGCGGAAGACCTCCCCGCGGACCTTCTCGTTCTTGTAGTACTCGGGCCGCTCGAAGACCGCCCGCAGCGTGGGGTACAGGTCCCGCCCCTGGTGCTCGAGGGTCAGGAACCAGTCCATGTGGTTGATGCCCCCGCAGGTGTAGGTGATCTCGTCCTTGGGCACGTTGCAGTAGCCCGCGATGAGGTCGAGCGTCGTCTGCACGCCATGGCAGAGGCCCACGAAGGGCGCCGCGGTGGACCAGCCCAGCGCCAGGCAGTTGGCGCCCATGGGGTTGGCGTACTGGAGCATGAGCGCCCCGGGGTTGGCGATGTCCTCCATGTCGGCGGCGATGTCCTGCAGGACGGGGATGGTCCGCAGCCCGCGGAAGACCCCGCCCGGGCCCAGGGAGTCCCCGATGCACTGGTCCACGCCGTACTTCAGCGGGATCTCGTAGTCGAGCCCGAACGCCTCGATCCCTCCGACCTGGATCATCACGACGACGAAGTCCGCGTCGCGGAGGGCCTCGCGGCGGTCGAGCGTCGCCCACACCGTCGCGGGCAGCCCGTTCTCCGCGATCATCCGCTTGGCGAACGCCTCCATCCGCCGCAGCTTGGGCTCGGTGCGGCTCATGAGTGCGAACTCGCTGTCCGCCAGCGCGGGCGTGGCCAGGATGTCGCTCATGAGCGTCTTGCAGAACACGACGGACCCGGCCCCGATCATGGCAACCTTCTTCGGCATGGTGCGGTCCTTGCGGCTGGTGGGTTCCCGAACTCTCGCGCGATGTGCAACGCCCCCGGGTTCTACCCGGCCGCGAACCGCAATGCAACGGGCGCGGTTCCGTCAGGCTTCACTCCTCCGCCACCCGCCAGTCGGTGCGGCAGGCGGCGGTCCAGCGGGCGGTGACGCGCTGGAGGCGCGCGACCGCCGACGCGGCGGGATCGTCCTGCTCCCCGAGAAGTTCGGCGGCGCGGGAGTAGGCGTCGAGGGCGGGTTCGACGTCACCGGAGGCTTCGCGCAGGGCGGCGAGGTTGAACCAGACGGCCCCGTTGTCGGGCGACTGCTGGGCGGCACGCGCGAAGGCGTTCAAGGCATCGGGCAGGCGGGACTCGCGGACGTAGCGCAGGGCGGTGTTGCCCGGTTCGCCCGCCACCGATCGCAGGGCGATCGTAACGGGCAGGGGGACGGGCAGGACCATGTCGTGCAGGATGGCCCCCGCCTGCTCGATGAGCCCGGGGACGACCTCGCTCGCCGGGGGGATGGCGGCGGGGTCGCCCGGGCGGACCAGCGCCAGTTCCCCGCGGACGCGAGGGTCGCTGGTGGAGTTGTAGCTCCGCTGCACCTCGACGACGGCCGCCGTGCCCTCGAGGGTGCGGATGTGGTAGTCCACGCGGAGGTCGATGGTCCGCACGAGCGTGGGGAGCGAGACGGTCTGGAACGCCTGGGCGGGGTCCCCGACCCGCACCACCCGCTCTCCCTGCTCGTCGGTGACGGTCAGCCACGCCTCCCCGCCGAACCGCGCGGGCCGCGACTCCGCCTGAGACGCCCGCAGACCGGTGTCCCCGCAGGCGGGAGGAGCGACGGCCGCCGACCTCGCAAGCCGCTCCGCCAGCTCCTGCTGATTCCCGGTGTACGCCCCCTCGACGTGGACGATGAAGGGCGGTGGCGGAGTGCTGAGGTGGTGCTCCCAGTCCACCGCGAGGGGGGCGGGGAGGCGGTGCGTGATCTCCAGCGCGGGGGGCTTCTCGCAGCCCGCCAGCAGGGCGAGGGGACCCAGGAGGCAAAGGAACGCGAAACGTGTGCGTGCGGTCATGGGGTTGTCCGCCTCACAGAGTTCCGGTCGGGCTCTGCGGGGTCTGGGGGGCGCGGGGGGCCTGGGGGCTGGCGGCGTCCCGGGAGTAGCGGGGGAAGTCCTCGCGGGCCTGGGTTTCGGCGCGTTCGATGCGGTTGCTGGTGAGGGGGTGGGTCTGGAACATCTCGGTCAGGCGGCCGCCCTGCTGCTGGCTGAGGTTGTACAGGACGGTGAGGAGTTCGACCATGCCCCAGGGGTTGTAGCCCGCGCGCTCCATGTAGATCATGCCGTAGCGATCGGCTTCGTATTCGGCGTCGCGGGAGTAGCTGAGGGTTCGCATGCCCCCGACGACCTTGGTGGCGGCGGCGGCGGCCTCCCCGGCGGTGCCGCCGATGACGGCCCCGGCGGCCTGGGCGAGGACCTCGACGCCCATCTGCCGCTGCAGCGCCTGCACATTGTGCCCGATGTCGGCGTGGGCGACCTCGTGGGCGAGGACGGCGGCGAGTTGTTGTTCGTTGGTCAGGCGGTTGAGCAGGCCGGCGGTGATGAAGATCTTTCCGCCCGGGAGGGCGAAGGCGTTGGGGGTGTCATCGCGGACGGCGGTGAACTCGTAGGGCAGGTCGCGGGCGGCGACGCGGGCGACGCGCTGGCCCACGCTGCGGACGTAGTTCTGGACCTGGGGGTCGGTGACCTCCCCGCCGAACTCCTCTTTGAATTGCGGGGCGGCCTCCTCGCCCATGGCGACCTCCTGCTGGCGGGGGATGAGGCTGAGCTGCCGTTCGCCCGTGACGGGGTTCTGAGAGCACCCGGGGACGACGGCGGCGGCGAGAACGGCAAGGAGGAGCGGGAGCAGCGCGGTGGTGCGTACGGACATGGTTGGCTTCCTTTCACGGCTGTGCGTTATGGCGTACGGGTTCCATTGGATAATAGATCGCGCAGCGTCAAGTTATCAACGCCTTCCGCCACGGCCGTCCATGCCCGGCGTAACGGAAGGGCGACGGAGGGTTCGCAGTCGGCCGCGGGAGAGTCGGGATCGATGGGGCACCCGACCCGCAGCAGTTCGGAGACGGGGACGGATTCCGGGTCGGCCGTGAGGAAGTAGTGCGGGTCGCGGGAGTCGCTCTCGGCGAGGCGGGCGGCGAGGTCGTGGCGGCAGAGGACGTTGAGCAGTTCCTCCACCGTGCCCTGGGGCAGGTGCAGGAGGGTGGAGAGGTTGGTGCGGGTGGGCGGGCCGGTGCGCTCGCGGGCCGCATGGGCGAGGGCGATGGCGAGGGCGAGGAGGTTCCAGCCGCCGTAGCGGCGGTCGTGGGAGAGTTCGGGCCCGATGCGGGCGACCGTCGTCGCCTGGGCGAGCTGGGCCCCGAACAGGAAGATCGACCACGACGCGTTGAGCCACAGGAGGAACACCGGGACCATGCCCAGGGCCCCGTAGATGGTGCTCTTGCCCACGGAGAAGAGGTACGCCTCGAAGGCCCACCGCAGCAGGAGCCACAGCGGCACGGCGACGAGGGCCCCGGCGAGGGCGGAGCGGTAGGCGACGTAGGTGTTGGGCATCACCTTGTACAGCGCCGCCAGCAGCACGATGTACACCGCCGCCATCAGCACCCAGCCCAGCGTGGCGATGAGCCACGCCACGGCCGGGACCGCCCGGGCCCCCTCCACCGCCTCATCGCTGGCGAGGGAGACGACGGTGATGATGAGCGGTCCGAGCGTGACGGCCGACCAGTACAGCAGCGTGCGGCGGACGAGGGACCGGGACCGCGGGGCCTCGAAGATGCGGTTGAGCGAGCGCTCCAGCGTCGTCAGCAGCGTCAGGGCGGTCCAGATCAGCAGGATCACCCCGATGGGCCCGACCCGCCCGATGGTGAGTTGGGCCTCGACTCGCTCGACGAGGCGCAGGATCGACTCGCCCAGGTCGATCACATCCCGCCGCCCCCGGCGCGGCCGCGGCGCCTCGCCCTCCTCGCCCCCCGGGCGCGTGGGGGGCTCATCGAGGCCGCGGCGCTCGTCGGGCTCGCGCTCATAGCGGATGTGGGAGATGCCCGTGTCCTCCAGGAAGCGCCTCAGGGCCTGCTTGCGGTCCTCGATCACGCCCAGGCTCTTGGCCACCAGGAAGATCAGGATGAGGATGGGGATGAGGGCGAAGATCGTCCGGAACGACAGCGCCGAACTCATCGCCATGGCGTTGTTCTCGCCCAGGCGGCGAATGCACGTCCGCCACAGGTGTATCTGGAACCGCAGCATGCGGGCGCCGCGGCCGAGTTCATGGACGGGGGCCACGTGCAGCCGGTGCAGCCGCTTGCGTAGGGAATCGAGGATCTTCATCTGCCGCCGTCTACTCCCGCGAGGGCGTCTGGCTGGGCCGCCGGCCGCCGCCGGAATCCTCCGACCGCCGCTGGCGGATCAGGTCCAGGATGTCGCGGACGGGATCGCTCTGGCGCGGCCCCGGCCGGGCGTCCTGCCCCTCCTCCGGAGGGGACCCTTCGCGCCCATTGTCCCTCGGACGGATCAGATCCTCCAGTCGTCTTTCCAGCAGCCGCTTGGTCGCGTCCTCGATCAGCGGGCGGATGTCCACCTTCGACAGGTCCAGGCTGGGGCTGCGGCGGTCGCCGGTCAGCGGGATCTCCACGCGGGTGGCGCCCAGGATGCGGGCGTAATCCGCCACGGGGCCCTTCACGCCCAACCGCTCCAGCAGCGGGAGCGTCAGCGGGAGGGAGACGACCATATCCACGGAGTTGTCGAACCCCACCGCCCCCCGGAAGAGCATGTCGAAGTCGTCGGAGACGGCCACGCGGAAGTTGTTGTAGAGCACGCGCCCGTCGCGGATGACGAAGTCGATCCCGGTCATCCGCAGCAGCGTCCCGTCCTCGCTCGTGAGGTTGGCGAACTGCAGCAGCGTCGCCAGCACCCCCGCCGGGCGGACCTTCATCTCGCGGAGGTCCAGGTGCCCGCGCCCCGCCCCGGCGGTCTTGATCGCCTCGTTCACCGGCAGGAGCAGGTCCTCGACGGTGAGCGACACCTCCCCCTCGATGTCCGTCACCTCCGCGAAGATCGGGTTGAAGCGGGACAGCAACTCGTTGGACATGTCGCGGTCGACCCGCAGGCGGTCGAGGATCACGTGCCGTCCCCGCAGGGCGTAGACGGGCGGGTCGCGGCGGAAGTCCACGTCCCCCAGCAGGCGGACCTGCCCGCCCTGGGCGGCGATGAGGGTTTCGGCGAGATGGAGCACGCCGCCCTCCAGGCGGGGGGAGAACCGGGCGGCCTCCAGGGTCACGCCCTCGAGTTCCGCCTCCTTCCACCCGAACTGCGTCGCCCCGGTGAGCCCGCGGAAGACCGGGTTCACCTCGGGCTGCCGCGCCGGGCCCCGAACGATGATGTCGCCCTCGGACAGCCCTCGCAGGGCCACGTGCCCCTTGAGGCTGGGGGCGAAGGCGTGCAGCAGGGCGGTGAGCTTGTCGAGGTCCCCGGCGTACTCGCCCCGCAGGTTCAGGTGCCAGTTGGCGTCGTACTGCTGGATGTCGCCCCGCATCTGCAGGTCCAGCGGGGCCGAGTCGAGCTGGAACGCCTGCACCAGGATCGCGTGCTGCTCCCAGTGGAGCCCCACGTCCTGGGCGAAGGTGATCTGAGGCTCGCTGTAGACGACGTCCCCGCGGGCGATGCGGAGGTTGGCGAGATTGCCCTGGCCCTCGATGCGGGTGCGGTTCTCGGCCCCCGCGATCTTGCCGGCCCAGGCGAGTTGGCCCTGCACGTCGGGGAGGTTGGCGTCGGGGTTGAGGGCGCGGGCGAGCTGCACCACCGGGGCGAGTTGGGCCTCCAGGTTCGCCGTCCCGCTCGCCCGCGGTGCGTCCCCGAACGACGCCTGGGCGTCGCGCACCCGCAGGTTCACCCCCGCCCCCTGCGCGGTGAGGGAGGCGAGGGCGAGTGCGGCCGGGTCGGGGGTGTAGGCCGCCTCCCGCCACTCGACGCGCCCCGTCCCGTCGCCCACCCGCTCGCCCCTCGCCTGCAGGTTCCGCACCTCCAGCGCCCCGCTGGAGAGCAGGGGGGCGTTGGCGTCGGCGCGGGCGAGCTGGATGGTCCCGGCGGCCATGCCGGTGAGGCGCGGCCCGCTGGGCGGACGCTCCTGTCCGCCCCCCCCCGGGAGGGGGGGGGGAGGTGCTTGCGGGCTCAGCGTGTCCAGCAGCTCGCCCAGTTGGGCTCGCTCGATACGAAGCTCCGCCTCCATCGCCCCATTGCGGGGCGCATAGCCCGCGTCGGCGGCGAGGGTGAGCTGGCGGGGGATGTCGAGGCGGGCGTTGTCGGTGGTGTATCGCTGCACGCGGCCGTCCTGAAGGATGGCCATCCCGCGCCCCGCGAAGGTGATCTCGCGGTCGGTGTAGTCGTAGACCGATCGCGCCTCGCCCTCCCCGGTGGCGAGGTAGAGGTTGCGGGCGAGAACGTTCCACTGCATCGGGATCCGCCGCTGGGTGTCGGGCGCGGGCGGGCCAGCGGGGGGCGGGCTGGCGGCCAACTCGCCCTGCACGAGCCCGCGGAGGTCGAACTCGCCCACGTCCGTCCACTGACGCACCCGCGTCATCATCGCCGTCAGGTCCGCGCGGAACTGCGCCTGCAGGTCCGTCAGCGTGCCCTGCACGCGGGCGGAGGCGAACCCCGCGTCCAACGCCCCTTGCCGCACGCGGAGGCCCTCGGCGAGCGTCGCGTCCAGGGCCAGCGTGATCGGGTCCCAGGCCATCGTGTTCCCGTCGCGAACCAGCACCACGTCCGTCAGGCCCGCGTCCACCACCGCCGACGGGCTCGCACCCCCCGCCACGTGCACCCGGCCCATGCGGAGCGTACCGCCCGTGACCCGCGTGTTGGGATCGATCGCCAGCAGCCCCGGGACGGCCGACGCGATCTGCTCGACCTCCAGCGACCCGGTGACGGAGAACTCGAAGTCCGGCAGCGTGACGCCCTCGCTGGCGAGGACGGCGGCGACGATCTCGTCGAAGGACGGAGTCGCCACGTCGGGGCGATGGGTGTAGCGGTACTGCATCGTCACGTCCGCCTCGCCCGCGCCCGCCGCCTGCTCCGCTCCCGCCAGCCACACCCGCCCCTCGCCCCCCAGTGCCGTCGGACCCCCGCTCTGGGGGGGCAGTTGCACCGTGGTGCTCCCCGCCAGGCGGGCGGAGAGCGGGCGCACCTCCCGCCGCTCCATCGCCACCGAGTGCACCCCGGCGGCGGTGAGGTCGTAGGTGGTGCGGACGGTGCCGTTGGCGATGTCGGCTCGGACGTCCATGGCCAGGGCGCCTTGGACGGCGGGGCTGGCGGGGAGGAGGAACGTGGTGAAGGGCCCCAACTCCACGGGCCGATCGCTGTTGAGCGTCGCGGTCCCGCGGGCCCCCGCGGGCTGCAGCGCACCGTCCTGCAGCAGGTCGCGCAGGTCGGAGGCGAAGCGGACGCGGGCGCCCTCGGGCGTGGTGAACCCCATGGCCGCCTCGACGTCGTCGAGCGTGTCGAGCGTCACGTCGGCGGTGAGGTTGGAGAGGCGGTAGGACGCCCCGTCCTGGCGGACGACGGTGAGCGTACCGTCCTCCATGACGAACTGCCCGCGGAGGGGCGGGGGGGCGGTGGGGGGGGACGGCTCTTGGGTGGGCGGGCGGGGGGCGGTTTCGGGGAGGACCTGGGCGAGGGAGACGCCCTCGGGGGTGACGTAGAGCGTGATTCTCACCCCGCGGGCGGTGATCGTTCCAAAGTTGGCCCAGTCCGTCAGGGCCCGCCAGACGCCCCCGGGGTAGGTGAGGTGGGGGATGACGAGGACGTCGCGGCCCTGGGGGTCGAGGATCCGCAGGTCCTCGATCACGGTGGGCCCGCCCCACCCGATCGACAGGTCTCCGATCCGCACGCTCCCGCGGAGGTAGCGGTTGGCCAGGCTCTCGAGGGCCGCCTCCCCCGGCGGGGAGGACAGCAGGTACGGCAGGATCGCGAAGCCCACGATCATGCACAGCAGGACGAACAGCAGAAGGAACCACCAGCGGCGATACCACCGCCGCCGAGGCGTCGCGCTGACCGATGTCTGCGTGGAACCCATACCGTCTCCTTCCCCGCGGAACCCGCACGCGGTGCTGTCCTATTCTAGCTTCACGTTCACCATCGCTTCTTCCGTGAGCCCTTGGGCAGGCGGGGGCGGTGCGTGAAGGCGCGCCGCTGGCGGGGGGTGAGGCGGAGGCGGGGGTTGATGGCCCAGCCCGAGCCTTCGAGGATCGCGCTGAGGTCGCGCTTGCGGAGCTTCAGGGCGGCCACCAGCGTGGTGGGCACCAGGACGACGAGGACCGCCACTCCGAGGGCCCAGAGGATCTCGGCCTGTTCGAGGTCGGCAACGGTCTTGGTGATGTACGCGATCGCCGACCCCACCGCCGCCAGGGCGACCCCGGCGCCCATGAACATCCCGGCGCGGGCGGCGCGGGCCTGAGAGTTCGCCTCGGTGGCGGCGACGGTCGCCCCCGGGGCGGTCGCCCCCCCAGCGAGCGCCCCCGGCGCCACCTGCGTCAACGCCACGGACGTCTGCGCGTCGAGCTTCTTCTCCGCCTCCGTCGTCAGCGATTCGATCTTCCCCGAGATCAGCCGCCAGATCCGAATGAACGGGGCCGCCATCGCCTCCCGCAGGCTGATGGGGTTCTCCAGGATCTGCACGACGATGGCGTCGGACTCGCGGCCCTGCACGTCGTGGAACACGCCCCGCTTGCCCACCTGCAGATTGCCCTTGGAGCCCGAGGTGACGGGCACGACGACCTCGTAGGGCGGGGCCCCGGCCGGGGAGACCTGCACGTACAGCAGGAACGTGCTCGACAGGGCGGACACCTTCAGGTGCTCCGTGCGGTTCTCGCACAGGACCGCCAGGTTGAACCACCGCCCGTCCATCACCAGCGACCCGATCTCCATCATCGCCCGCTCCGTCGAGTCGTAGAGCTGCGGGAGGCTCACGAAGTTGTTCGCGAATCGCAGCAGGTGCCCCTGCAGCAGCATCAGCCGCTCCGTCAGCCGCAGGCTGTCCATCGCCAGGGCGGTGTGCGTTCCGGCGGCGAGGATTTCGCGGACGCCCGAGGCGTAGCGGGGATCGAGGTAGTCCTGCAGCTTCTCCTCGCCCAGGCCCAGGAGGCAGGGCGTGGGGCGGCGGGCGACCCACTGCTGATGGGGGGAGAGGATGGCCTTGAGGCGGGCCCACTCGGTCCCGTTGAGCGTGTGGGCCTCCGCGTCGAGCAGGGGCTGGGCGACGCGGGTGCGGAACCGCTCCAGGGCCTGGGCGTAGTGAGGGTTCACACCCTCCCCGAACCGCAGCACCCCCGCCGGTGCGGGCGTGGCGAGCGGGGCCTTGGCGAGGACGGTCTCGATCTGCGCGGGGTCGTCGAGATCGAGTTCGGCGAGTTCGGAGTCCGTCCACCCCATCCGCGCCCCCAGCCGCTCGTCGAGCGAAAGCGCCAGGCACTGGGCGAAGAACTGGTCGAGCTTGCCCCGCACCGCCTCCATCGCCGCGAACGCCTCGGGCGTGTCCGCCCCCAGGGGCATGATCTCGGTGGTGTCCTGACCGGGGGGGATGCGGCGCTGCTCCTGCCACTGGAGGCACGCGCGGGTCCCGGAGAGGAACTCCTCCAGGTGGGCCGCGTCGACGCCCCTGGCCCCGCTGGGGTGATCGGCCCCGCCGGTGGCGGCGATGACGGTGGCGAGAAACGCGCGGAGGTCGGGGTCGTCGGCGGCCTCGGGCAGGGCCACGCCGGACTCGCTCACGGGCGTCGAGGCGACGCGGGACTGCATGGCGCGGACGACGTCCAGTGCGATGGGCTCCTCGGGTCCCTTGCCCAGGCGGAGGCGGATCTTGCGGAGAGCATCGGCGATGCGGGTTCCGTCGGGGGTGTCGGCGTTGAGGGCGTTCTCGTGAAGGTCCGTCCGCCCCGCCTCCACGCCCGCCGCGTCGGCGAGGACGGAGAGCGTCCACCGGATCGCCGCCTTGAACTCCCTCGCCGTCACCCGCCCCGTGCCGTCGGTATCGAGGGCGCGGAGGAAGGCGGGCTCGGCGCGGAGGGTGCTGAGCGGGGCGTTGGTGGCGGCCCAGAGGGCCTCGTCGAGGTCGCACACCGCCCGCAGGTCGTCCACGGTGGCGATGCGAAGCTGGTACGACCGCCCGAACTTTCGGAATGTCAGCCTGTGCTCGCTAGCCATGGTTCACCGCTCCCTCTCCGGGCGGAGTATAGGGCGGGCGAAGGGGCGGTGGCAAGGCGGGGGCCGGATTGCGGACTGTGCATCAGGACGTCCCATCCGGATTCGGGTTGGGGCGCTTGGCGGCGGGGGTGCCACGGCTGCGCTGTTCGCAGCCGTGTCCTTCCCGGCTGCGCGGCGGTGGGCAGCGCAGCCGTGGCGGCGGGCGGACGACCTCAGGCTTCCCCGTTCGCTCACGGTTTCCATTCAGGATTCGGTGTGGGGAGTTTGGCGGCGACATCCTGCTGCCACTGGTGGAGCAGGTCCCGCAGGCGCTGCACGATGTCGGGATGGTGGGCGGCGAGGTTGGTGGTTTCGCTCACGTCCTCGCGGAGGTTGTAGAGTTCGACGCTGGAGTCCTCGAAGAACTCGATGAGCTTCCAGTCCCCGCAGCGGACGGAGCACCCGGGCGTCCCGCCCTGGTTGCCGTAGTGCGGGTAGTGCCAGAAGATCGCCTCGCGGTCGAGGGCCTCGCCCCCGCGGAGCAGCGGGGCGAAGCTCACCCCGTCACAGTGCAGGTCGGGGCGGAGCGGGAGGTCGGCCATCTCCAGCAGCGTGGGGAACAGGTCGGGGCTCGTGATGGGAACGGAGCAGAGGCTGTCGGGCCTCGTCACCCCGGGCCACTTCACCAGCATCGGCTCCCGCGTGCCGCCCTCGTACATCCACCCCTTGCCCTCACTGAGGGGCGCGTTGCAGGTGGGGCTGCCCTCGGCCGTCGAGAGCCCGCCATTGTCCGACGTGAAGAACAGGATGGTGTTCTCCGCCAGGCCGAGTTCCTCCAGCGTGGCCATGAGGCGCCCGACGTTCTCGTCGAGCGTCTGGACCATGGCCGCGTAGGCGGGGTCGCTCTGGAAGCGGCGGCGGACGACGCGCATGTGCTTCTTGTGCTCGCAGGGGAAGTGCTCGCCCTCCTCCAGGGCCTCCCGGCGGTCCAAACCGAGGGCGGCCGCCTTGCGCTTGTACTTCTCGACGAGTTCGGGCTTGGACTGGATGGGCGTGTGCACCGCGTAGTGCCAGAGGTTCAGGAAGAACGGTTGGGGCTCGGCGGGGGGGGGATTCCCCGCGGAGGGCGCGGACAGGGAGGAACCCGAGCCCTCTTCCCTCTGCGCCCTCTGCGTGCTCTGCGGTGAATGCTGTCTCTGATTCCCGCTGACGTGCTCGCGGATGAGGGTGATGGCCTCGTCGGTGAGGCGGTCGATGAGGTACTCGCCCTCGGGCCCGTCGGGGAGCATGGGGTTGTGGTAGGGGGAGAAGTAGCTGCGGGGATACCCGGTGTCCCACCCGCCGATGTTGGCGTCGAACCCATGGTGCTGCGGCCAGAAGTCCGGCCCGCCCAGGTGCCACTTGCCCACGTGCCACGTGGCGTACCCGCCCTCGCGGAGGGCGGTGGCGACGGAGGTCTCGGAGAGCGGGAGGTGGTGGAGGAAGGGGGCGGAGACCACCCGCCCGCGCTCCTGCCCGGCGATGTAGTTGGTGACGCCCACGCGGGCGGGGTAGCGCCCGGTCATCAGGCTCGCCCGGGTGGGGGAGCAGACGGGGCAGGCGGCGTAGGCGTCGGTGAATCGCATGCCCTCGCGGGCGAGGCGGTCGAGGTTGGGCGTCTCGTAGAACGAGCTGCCGTAGCAGCACACGTCCGTCCAGCCCATGTCGTCGATGAGTATGAAGATGATGTTCGGCCGCGTCATGCGGAGGCTCCTTGCGTGTTGGATGGAGGGGAACGTAGCGGACGGGGGCGGGAACGTCAACAGAGCGCCCGGACGAGAAAAGACCTTCACGCCTCGCCCTCGGGGGCGTAGGATGGAAAGGTGCGGTCGTCGCACCCCGGGAGAGAGACTGTGAACCGCGAAGACCTCCTGCAACGCATCAGCATCGACCCGCAGGTCTGCTTTGGGAAGCCCTGCATCCGCGGGCATCGCATCTGGGTGTCCCTGATCCTCGACTTCCTCGCCAGCGGAATGACGATGGAGGACCTCCTCGAGGAGTACCCGAGCCTCCAGCGCGAGGACATCCTGGCGTGCATCGCCTACGGAGCGGAGATGGCGCGGGAGCGATACGTGGACGTCCCGGTCGGGCCTCGCCAATGAGGCTCAAGCTGGATGAGAACCTGGGGGCGGCGGTCTGCCGCGTCCGCGAGTACACCCCTGACGCGTAGAGACCTTCGACGTCCGTTCCTCTCCCGCGTTTTCCCCGATCCCTGACCGCCCCGAACCCCTCCGCGTTGTGTTCAAGGAGCGGGCGGGCTATGCTCGCCGCGGTCCGGTTGCCTGCAAAAGAGGAAGGAATCCGAATGACGCCACTTCGTCTGCTGCGCGCGGGGGTGCTGCTGGGGGTGCTGGGCTGGTCGTGGGGGACGGCCCTGGCGGCCGAGACCCCGCGCTCCTACGGGGAACCCGCCACCGTCGACACCCCCATCCTCCGCGTCCCCTATGCCACCAAGACCCCCAACATCGACGGGGTCATGGAGGACGGGGAGTGGGAGGATGCGTCGGCCCTGTCGGGGTTCTGGTACGACTTCTCCCAGAACGACTTCCGCTTCCTCGCCCCCGTGCAGACGCAGCTCCAGGTCTATGCGGCGTTCGACGACGAGTACCTCTACCTCGCCTACACCTCCCCGATCTTCCCGGAGAACTCCTGGCTGCGGGCGCGGGGGCGGTTCCCCGACGTGCTCATGCACCCGCAGTACGGGGTGCTGTGGGACGACCACGTCGAGATCGAGTTTCGCCCCATCGCCGACGCCCGCCAGGGCTTCCGCCTGGGCCTGCTCCGCTGGGACGTCAACCCCATCGGGACCGTCGTGGACTGGAACTGGTCGCAGCAGCACGGGCACGAGATGAAGTGGCAGTCCCGCGCGAAGGTCGTCTCCGGTGTCACGCCCCAGCGCTGGGTCATCGAGCTGCGGGCGCCCCTCAAGGAACTCGCCACCCACGGGTACGCGGAGAAGGATGAGAACGGCGTGCCCCGCGTGATCCTGCCCCCGCCCGACGGGACCGCCTACCGCTGCTGGTTCGTCCGCGGGATCGGGGGCAACGGGAACTTCTTCAACTGCTTCGACGCCCACGCCTGGAACACCACCAAGACCAAGATGATCTTCGACCGCAAGACCGTCAGCTTCCAGGTCAACGAACTGGGGCCGATCATGGAGGACATGGTCGACGTGCAGCTCACGGTCAAGAACCACAGCGACCGCTCCGAGACCGTCCGCCTGGGCTTCTTCGTCGAGAACCCCAGCGGGACGATCTACTCCAGCTACGACGCGTCGGACATGCCCGACGGGCTGCTGGAGCTGCGGCCGGGCGAGGTGCGGCAGGTCCGCCTGCAGCAGCCCTTCCCGGGGATCGCGCAGAACGGGAACGTGCTGTGGTTCGACGTCCGCTCCGCGGGCCGCCCGGCGAAGGAGCTGTTCCGCACCCGCCTCATCCGCTTCCACTCCATGGACGGGGGCGAGTCCAACGGGCGGGCGTTCCGCGCGCGGCGGCTGGACATCATCTCCGTGATGCGCCCCCCGCGGAAGGAGTTCGAGTTCTCCCACAGCTTCTCCTCGTACACCAAGAGGCTCTCGGGCATCGTCGACGTGGGGATCACCGGGGGCTCCGACGAGGCCAAGTCCGCCGTCGAGGCCAAGCTTATCGTCCTCACCGCCGACCAGAACGAGGACGTCGTCGCCGAGTCCACCGTGCCCGTCACGGGCGAGTTCGCCGCCTTCCTCGTCGACCTGCCCGACATCGTCGAGGGCGAGAGCTACAGGGTGAACCTCCTCCTGTTCGACCGCAACAAGCGGATCGTCGGGGAGGTCAGCCCCGAGCCCTTCACCTACACCGTGGCCGCCTGGCAGGGCAACGCGATCGGGGAGGACGACGTCGTCCCCGAGCCCTTCACCCCCCTCACCGTCGAGGGCGACACGCTGCGGACGCTCAAGCACCGCTTCACGATCCACCCCTCGGGCCTGCCCGCGCAGTACTGGATCGACCCCGACCCGCGCGAGCTGCCCCTGGAGCGGCGGGACAACCCCCACACCGCCACGCCCGACGAACTCCGCGAGTCGGGGCGCGGCGAGCAGCTCCGCGCCCCCATGCGCCTCGAGGCCGTCATCGACGGCAAGCGTGTCGCGGCCGAGATCGTCGAGCCCGCCAGCATCGTCCGCCAGTGGAAGAGCGAGATCGTCTACCGCTCCAAGCTCCGCCTGGGGGCGCTGCCCGTCGAACTCACCACCCAGTACGACTTCGACGGGTCCATCCACTGCACGATGGGCTACGGGCAGGCGGGAACCCCCGCGGCCATCGAGCTGCTGGAACTCGTCACCGACGTCGAGGGTTACGTGGACCTGGCGACGACGGGCGGGGGCGGGATGGCCGGGTCCGACGTGTGGGAGTGCTCCCTGCCGAAGGCCGAGGGCGTCGTCTGGTCGGCGGCCCAGCACGAAAAGGGCGAGCTGTACTACCACTACTTCGTCCCGTGGTTCTGGTTCGGGTCGGCCGACCGGGCGTTCAGTTGGTACTGCGACATCGAGCAGGGCTGGAAGCTCGACCGCGACACCACGAGCATGACCCTGGAACGCGACGCCGCGGGCGACGTCACCTGGCGGGTGAAGTTCGTGAACCACCCGGTGACGGTGGGGGAACGGAACGAGATCGTCTTCGGCCTCCTCAACCACCCCGCCAAGCCCAAGCCCGCCCAGGCCCGCCAGCTCGCGTGGCACTACTGCGGGGTGTGGGCGACGGGCTACCAGGTCGAGCCCATCGAGCTGTCGGACGAGGAACTCCACAAGGCCTGGCGCCGCAACGCCGGGGCGCCCAAGGACTGGCCCGACGAGAAGAAGGCCGAGTTCCGCAAGGACACTCCCCCCTGGTATCGCCACGGCCGCTGGCGGAACGTGGGCACGAGCCCGGAGATGGACCAGATCTGGCAGGACAAGGGCAGCTACTGGTACGAGAAGCGCATCCGCATCGGCCGACGCGTGGGCGGGTGGTGGGACGAGTACTGGCCCGTGGGGTTCGGGCGGTCGGACAACATCGCGATGGGCAACGCCTTCATCCGCCCCCCCGCCGACGTGAAGAAGGGCGAGCTGCCCTGGCAGCCGGGCTTCCTGACGAAGTACATGCGGAACTTCTGGCGGCGCAACGCGCGCGAGTACGCCCGCCACAACGTGCCCAACCGCAACTGCACCTGGGCGAACAACGCCTCCAACATGGGCGAGAGCCTCCTGTGGGACACGATGCTCGTCGAGGAGTGCGGGGCGGGGCACCGCTCGATGGACGTCGACGTCGTCGTGCAGTTCCCCAACTCGCTGTACCGCGCGATGGCGAAGAACTACACCGGGCTGGTGACTCGCCTGTTCGCCGACGCCACCCCCATCACCCCGGGCGACGACAAGGTCTACGACCGCCAGATGCTCGGGCGGGCGCTGCTCAACGACATCGGGGTGAACAACAACGGCCCCCACGGGATCCTCCAGCACAAGGAGATCGGCAACCGCCTGCTCAACCGCCTGACGGAGTGGGGCTACTTCGACGAGGCCTCCGTCGAGCGCTTCCCGCACTGGCGGAGCGAGCGGGTCGTCCGCATCGGGGACAAGCCCTCCGAGGACTCCAGCGTCTGGGTCACCGCCTACCGCCGCCCCCTCCCCGACGGGAAGGGCTACACGGCGATCCTGGTGATCATGAACGAGAGCGACAAGGACATCCAACTGCCCCTGCACCTCGTCGATCCCCAGCGGCTGCTGGGCGGGGCGAACACGCTGACGGCGGCGGACGTGCTGAGCGCGGCGGCCGTGCCCAAGGGCCTGGAGGCCTGGTGGGCGAATACCGCCCCCAGCGACCTCGCCGCCGCCTCCCGCGTCCTGAGGGACCTGGAGACCGGCGACAGCGTCACCCGGGCGGCCGGGAAGGATGAGACCTACGGTCCCGTCTTCGTGCGGGCCCACGACTACCGCGTCCTCTACGCGGAACACCGGACGAAGTGAGGGAGGACGCAAGCATGAAGCGAACCCACATGAGCGATCAACGGATGATGAACTACGAACCTTCGATACGCAGTGAAGAATTGCGGATTGCCTGCCCGGAGCGCAGTCGAGGGGCGGATTGCGGATTGCGGATTGCCACGCATCGTGGGATCCCCAAGCCCACCGACTGCGTCGGTGGGATCCGTCCGAAGGTCCTTCTCACGCTCGTCGCGCTGCTGATCCTCCCGGTCTGCAGCGCCCTCGCGCAGGACGCCAGACCCACGCTCGACCTCCAGGGCAACGTCCTGACCACCGCGCGTCAGGTCATCACCATCGCCCCCACGGGCCTGCCCGAGCAGATCGACATCCCCGCCCTTCCCTCCGAGCTGCCCCTGGAACTCCGGGCGGAGGGTGCGGAGGTCACCGACGCCCTGCTCGCGGAGATCGGCCGGGGGACGCAACTCCGCGGTCCCATCCGCATCGAGGCGACCGTCGGCGGCAAGGTCTTCACCGCGGAGCCCACCGCCCCCGCCGCCCCCGCCGTCAAGGACGGGGCGGCCGTCTGCACCTCCAAGCTCACCGCCGGGTCCGTCCGCATCGACCTCACCACCCGCTACGGGCCTTACGGTGAACTGGACGTCGAGATGGCCTGCCAGGCCGGGACCGCCGTCGTGGACGAACTCGCCCTCGTCGTCGAACCCTCCGGGCGCGTGGACCTCGTCGTGCCCGGTCTGCCCGTGCAGGACAAGCTCCAGGCGTACGACTCCGCCGAGTTCGCCCTGCCCGGCGACGAGGGCGTCGTCTGGGGTAACGCCCCCGCCGACGCCAAGGAGGGCCAGCGGACGATCGAGGGCGTGGTCCCCCGCTGCTTCCTGGGCTCGGGCGACCGCGGATTCACGTGGTTCACCGACCCCAAGGGCAACTGGCACATCGACCCCAAGGCGTCGATGATGACCGTCACGCGCGACAAGGCGGGGCAGGCGACGTGGCGGGTCCGCTTCGTGAACGGTCCGGTAAAGCTCGATTCCCCGCAGAAGGTCACGTTCCGCCTCCAGACCCACCCCGCTGTCCAGCGTCCCGGTGATGCGCGGGGGAAGATGTGGATGGAGTGGCCGGCGACGGGGCTGGCGCCGATCGGCCCCGCTGATCCTGACGCGGCGCTCAGGAAGGTGCGTGTCACGACCGCGGGCCAGGTGACGCGTGCGGATTCGGCGATCCTGTCCGAGGGCGTCGTCGCGGGGGCGGAGCTTCGCGGCCCCGTCGGCGGGGCGGGCCTGTCCGCCCAGCAGGACCTGGCCGACACCTTCCCCATGCCCCTGTTCCGCTACCTCGCGGGGACGCACACCGGTCTGCCCGCGCGCCTGGTCCCCAACGCCGCCGAACTCATCGCGCCCGGGATGAACCCCGGCCCGGACCGCGTGGCCCTGGGTCGGGCGCTGCTGCACGACATCGGGTGCGACGCGACGGGCATCGCCCATCGCACCGACGCCCTGCGGGTTGTGAAGGCGCTGAATGACTTCGGGTACTTCGCCGATGACGGGAAGACCGAGTTCCTGCCCTGGTGGCGGTCGAAGCGGTACGTCCGCTACGGGGAGGCTTTCGCCGCCGATGACGCCTTCGCCCTCCACACCGCCGACCCCATGGGGCGGGTCCACGTCTCCGTCTACCGCCGCTCCGTCCCCAAGGGCCAGGGCGTCGAGACGCTCATCATCATCCTCAACGAAACCGACGCGCCCGTCCGCGAGCAGCTCTACGTCCTCGACCCCGCCCGCGTCTTCGGCGGCGAGAACATCGTCAACGAGCGGCAGGTCGTCGGTGCCTACGATTACTCGCACGCCCCGCCCGAGAGCGACTGGGGCAAAGGGCCGATGACGGGGCGGATGGCGTCGGACGCGCGGCAGCCCATCGTCCTGCACGACCGGATGGACGACGGGTACGTCCGAAGGTCGGCCGCCCGCGACGGGGTGGAGGTCTACGGGCCCGTGCACATCCCGGCGCATGACTTCCGGATCCTGTACGGGAGGTCGAAGTGATTTCCA
This sequence comes from Phycisphaerae bacterium, assembly GCA_041687095.1. Taxonomy (GTDB): domain Bacteria; phylum Planctomycetota; class Phycisphaerae; order SM23-33; family SM23-33; genus JAWLCQ01. Next base: position 18,845 of record JAWLCQ010000001.1, read on the forward strand.
ATTTCCAATTTCCAATGTCCAATTGGGGGACAGCGCTGCCTTCGCGGTTTCGTGCGGGCGCCAGATCGGTTGACCTGCAATCGGTCAAGGGGGCGCCATGTGGCAGACCCGGACCAGTGCGCACGCGCATGCCTGCGAGCGGGTCTTGCCGGGGCTTGCCATTTGGCGTCCGCTTGCGTCCGGACGAGCGCAGGTCCGATCGCAGTGGGGACCTCACCAGGGCGTCAGCCCCAATTGGAAATTGGAAATTGGAAATTGGAAATCCCCTGCGAGTTGTCCTCGCTGCGCTGCTCTTCGCTTCCGCCTCCGCCCTCGCTGAAGCCCCTGCCTCCCAGCCCGCCTCCACCCCGAGTTTTGAACTCGACACCCCCGCCGCCAAGGCCCCCGACGACATCGTCGTCCTCGTCGCCAAGCCCGAGGACGTCGAGAACCGCCACCATCAGAACCTCGTCAAGGCGCTGTTCAAGGACGCCCCCGAGGGCACGCGGGTCCGCGTGATCTACCGCGAGCGCTACGACCCCAGCCCCGACAAGGTCATCACGTACCTGTACTCCATGGTCCCCCTGGACCCCAACGGGGCCCCCCACGGGACCGAGGCGTTCTACCCCCCGTGGGGCGGGGGAACGCTGCGGGAGATCACCTACCGCTACGGGGTCCGCCACGGGCCGGAGAAGGTCTACTCCCGCGCCGAACGCGGAGCCCCCTACGTCCAGAGCGAGATCCCCTGGAAGGACGGAACGGTGACGGGGACCCAGCGGACGTTCTATCCCGACGGGAAAGTGCAGATGGAGACCGAGGTCGTGGATGGGACCGCCCAGGGGCCCGCCAGGTCCTACGATAAGGACGGGAAGCTCACCAGCGAGTGCACCATGCGCGACGGGCGGCGGGACGGGGCGTATACGGAGTACTGGCCCCAGAACGCCCAGCCGCGAAAGGTCATCCAGTACGACCAGGGCAAGGTCGTCGGGGCGATGAAGGAGTACTACTCCAACGGCCAGCTCAAGCGCGAGGTGCCCTTCAAGGACAACACGCTGCACGGGAAGGAAACCAACTTCGACCCCCAGGGCAACCTCACCCGCGTGCGGTATTGGGAGAACGGGAAGATGGTGAGCGAACGGGAGATGCAGTAAAAGCCCTCTGCACTTTGGCAAGAACCTCCACGATGTCCTGCAGGTCCCGCTCGTCGCCCAGCAGGACGTTCTGGGGGAACCAGAGGGAAGCGGGCGCCTCACGCCGCTTCGCTCTTCCGGCGGCCCTTGGAGAACCAGGCGCGGAACCAGGCGGCGGCGAACTCGGCGACCTGTTCGAGGGTTCCGGGTTCCTCGAAGAGGTGGGTCGCGCCGGGGATGATGGTCAGCTCCTTCTCGCACGGCATCTCGTCCATCGCCTGCTGGTTGAGGCGGATGACGATGGGGTCGTACTGCCCGACGAGCAGCAGCGTGGGCGCCTGCACGCGTTTGAGGGCCTCGCTGGCAAGGTCGGGGCGTCCCCCGCGGGAGACGACGGCGGCCACCCGCTCGGGCCGGTTCGCCGCCGCGATCATCGCCGCCGCCGCCCCCGTGCTCGCCCCGAAGCACCCGATGGGCAGCCCGTCGGTCTGGGGTTGCGCCCCCAGCCAGTCCACCGCCCCGGTGAGGCGCTGGGCGAGCATGGGGATATCGAACCGCAGCTCGCGGGTCACCTGGTCGATCTGCTCCTCGGGGGGGGTGAGCAGATCCATCAGGAGCGTCGCCAGCCCCTCCGCCTGCAGTTCGCTTGCGACGAAGCGGTTGCGGACGCTGAAGCGGCTGCTGCCGCTGCCGTGAGCGAACAGCACCACCCCCCGCGCCCCCTCGGGTACGCCCAGGGCGCCCATAAGCTGCACCCCGCCCGTCTCGATCGTCACCTCTTGCTCCGGTGTCATCCGCGTCGGTTCCATGGCTCATCCCTTCCGTTGCCGCAGGAGTTCCACGACCTCCTGGTCGGTTGTCTGCTCGAAGCGCCGGTACCACCGTCCCACCCCCCCGAACCCCAGCGGGGTCAGCGGGCAGACGAGGTCGTCCACCTGCCCGCGGAGGTCCTCCACCGTGTCGGGCGGGGCCACCGGGACCGCCAGCACCAGCAGGGCGGGCTTTCCGTGACGGATCGCCCGGATCGCCGCCCTCGCCGTCCCCCCCGTCGCCAGCCCGTCGTCCACCAGGATGACGGTGCGGCCTTCGATGCGGGGCTCGGGGTGATCGCCGCGGTACTCCCGTGCCCGCCGGTGCAGCTCGGCCCGCTCGGCGGCGGCGACACGCTCGATGTCGGCCGGCGTGAGCGACAGCATGCGCACGGTGTGCTCGTCCACGTACTGCACGCCCCCGGAGGCGATGGCTCCGAACCCGAACTCCGGGTTCATCGGGGCCCCGAGCTTGCGGACGATCAGCACGTCCAACTCCGCGTCGAGGGCGTCGGCGATGGGGGCGGCCACCACCACGCCGCCGCGCGGCAGGCCCAGCACGAGGGTGTCCTTGCCCCGGTAGGATTCCAGCAGGCTCGCCAACTCGCGCCCGGCCTGCTCGCGATCCTCGTACCCCAACGCCATCGACATCGCACGTACCTCCCCGGCCGCCCCCGCGGGCGGCCGTGACCATCAGAACTCTATTGCTCAATTGCGGATTGTATTGCGGATTGAGGATTCCCTCGGGCGGAGCATCGGGCAAGTCCCAGAGCCCGGGACGGAGCGTCCGCCCGTTTATCCGTTACGCCCCCGGGCTTGCCCTGCCTCCGCGGCTGCATCCCTCTGCAATCCTCCCCCTGCAATTCTTCGCCGGGCCATCGCAAAGTCGGTTTTCCGTGGCATGGGCGTCTCGCCCATGTGTCCCACGGGCATCTTGCCCGTGGCCTTTGCCAGCGGGGCCACATGGGTTGGAGAGGGTCTTTCGAGGCAATCAGGCCCCACTCGCCCCCCGGGCAGGGGCGAGACGCCCCTGCGACACACGGGCAAGATGCCCGTGCCACGACTTTGCCATCGCCCCGCAATTCTTCGTCGGGCTCTTTCCCCATCGTTGCCCACAGGGTATTTAGATAGAAGGTATCACTGCACCCATCGCATCGTTGAAGGAGTGCCCCATGCGTCAACGAACCATCGCCGGACTCGGGCTCATCGCTGTGCTCGTGCTCGCCGCCTTGCTCCCCGCGGCCGACCAGGCCCTCAAGCTGCCCGCCATCGTCTCCGATCACATGGTCCTCCAGCGCGGGGTGGACTGGCCGATCTGGGGCTGGGCGGTCCCGGGGACAACGGTTGACGTCGAGATGACCATCGGGGACGGGGGCGTGGGCGGGCAGGCGACCGTCGGCAAGGACGGGCGATGGTCCCTGGACCTCCCCCCGCTGCAGGCGGGCGGGCCCTACACGCTCACCGTCAAGAGCGGCGACGAGACCGTCACCATCAAGGACATCCTCGTGGGCGATGTCTGGTTGTGCTCCGGGCAGTCCAACATGGAGTGGGGCGTCGGAGGGGCGGAGGGCGGCAAGGAGGCGGCCGCCGCCGCCGACTACCCCCGCATCCGCCACATCAAGATCCCCCGCGCCGCCACGTTGGAGCCCCAGACCGACGTCGACGCCAAGTGGGCGGTGTGCAGCCCCAAGACGGCCGGGTCGTTCACAGCCGTCGGGTTCTTCTTCGCCCGCCAGCTCCAACAGGAACTCGACGTGCCCATCGGGCTGGTGAACGCGTCGTGGAGCGGTTCGCCCATCGAACCGTGGCTCCCCCGCCCCGAGGCCGAGCAGATCCCCCAGCTCGCCCCCAAGCTCAAGGAACTCGACGCTCTGCGCTCCGCCCCGCCCGCCAAGCCCAACCTTTTCTCCATCCCCACGACGATGCACAACGGCATGATCGTCCCGATCGCACCCTACGGGATCCGCGGGGTCCTGTGGTATCAGGGCGAGTCCAACCTCGGGGACGGGCGGCTCTACGAGCGGAAGATGCAGGCGCTCATCGCGGGGTGGCGGCGGATGTGGAAGAGCGACGAGCTTCCGTTCTACTACGTCCAACTCGCCCCGTACGTCTACGGCAAGGCGGACCCCACGCTCCTGCCCCGCATGTGGGACACGCAGCGCCGCGTGCTCGCAAGCGTCCCGCATACCGGCATGGCCGTCACCACCGACGTCGGGGACCCCCAGGACATCCATCCCCGCAACAAGCGGACCGTGGGGGAGCGCCTGGCGCTGTGGGCGCTGGCGAAGACCTACGGGAAGGAGGGCCTGGTGTACTCGGGCCCGCTGTACAAGTCCATGGAGGTCAAGGACGGGTCGGCCGTGTTGCACTTCGACCACGTCGGTGGGGGCCTGACGACCCGTGACGGGGCGAGCCCGGATCGGTTCGAGATCGCCGGGGAAGACGGCCAGTTCGTCCCCGCCGAGGCGAGGATCGAGGGCGACACCGTCGTCGTCCGCAGCGAGAAGGTGGAAAAGCCCACGGCCGTCCGCTTCGCCTGGGACCAGGCGGCGAACCCGAACCTGGTGAACAAAGAGGGCCTCCCGGCGAGTCCGTTTACGAGCGAGCCATAGAGGCAGAAACCATCTGGAGTCGGTCCTCAAGCGTTCACGCGCGAAGCGGGAGTCGGCGGAGGCGAACTCGCTTGCCGGTCACGCTCACGGCGACGCCGGCGGCGAGTTCGTCTCCTGTTTGCCGAAGGATGTTCAGCAGCAGATAGGTGAGTTGCTGCCCGACAAGCCCTTCAATGCGGATGCGGATGACAGACGGCCTGTCCGCTCTTGTTCGGGCGAGGATTTGATGGAAGTCCGCGTCCAGAGTGACAACGACTGCTCCGTCCGCCTTCGCCCTGGCCAAAACGGACTCGTCTCCCGCTCCGCCCATTCCCAATTCCAGGACGTGTTGAGCTTCTACCCCGGCTGCGCGGAGCAAGGCGCCGGCCCGCAAAGGCATGTCCTCGTCCAGGATGAGCTTCATGAGGTCGTCCGCACCTCGACGATCTGATCATCAAGGCTCGCGGCCGCGTAGGCCAAGGCCTGCTGAATGTCCTCATCCTGCAGTTGTGGGTAGTCGGCCCGGAGTTCCTCGCGATCTGGGTACTGCGCCAGCGCCAGCAGGACTCGTCGTACCGTCAGGCGTGTCCCTCGAATGCAGGGCTGTCCGTTCATCACGGCTGGGTCAATCGAGATGCGGTCGAAATCGATCATGCGTGCGCTCCCACAACGTAGTCCTTCTTCAGAGGATTCTACCAGAAAAGCGGAGTAGCGGCAGGCGTACTTGCGATCGTTGTCGCCTCGACCGCCCCAATGGTATAAGCGGACCATGGACACCTATGGGCAGGCATCCTCGGGTTCTTCTCCTTCGTGTGACCACGGCGGTTCGGCCGCTCGGTTCGGTGTCACGCGCTGGAGCGTGGTGCTCGCCGCGGGTGGCGATGACGCGGAGTCCGGGACCCGGCGGGCGCTGGAGGAACTCATCCGCGCCTACTGGTTTCCGCTCTACGCCTACGTCCGCCGCCAGGGCGAATCCCCCGCGTCGGCCGAGGACATCGTGCAGGACTTCTTCGCCTGCCTGCTGGAGCGTCGCGACCTGGCGGGCGTGGACCGCGCCAAGGGCCGCTTCCGCTCGTTCCTGCTGGCGTCGATCCGCCACGCGATGGCGAACCGCCGCGACCGCGAGCGAGCGGTCAAGCGCGGCGGGCGGGCAAAGGTTCTCGCCCTCGACGCCCTCGACGCCGAAACCCGCTACGCCCTCGAACCCGCCGACAACATGACCCCCGAACGCCTCTTCGACCGCCGCTGGGCGCTCACCGTCCTCGACGAGGTCCTCGCCCGCCTCCGCGACGAGTACGAGCGAACGGGCAAGGCCGCACTCTTCGCCGCCCTTCAGGACTGCCTCGCCCCCCAGCGCGACCGCCTGACCTACGCCCAACTCGCCGCCCCGCTGGGCATGACCGAGGGCGCCCTGAAGGTGGCCGTCCACCGCCTCCGCCGCCGCTACCGCGACCTGCTCCGCGAGGAGATCGCCCAGACCGTCGGGTCCGCCGACGAGGTCGCGGACGAGATCGCCTATCTGCTGGCGTGCCTGTAACCTTTCCCGCCATCTGCTTCTTCAGGGAATGAGGACCCAGATGGAGACCGACCATGACCGACGAGCGTAGCTGTCCCGAATGCCGCCGCCCGCTGCCGCCCGGGGCCCCGCAGGGGCTGTGCCCGGGGTGCCTGCTGCGGCGGGGGCTGGAGACCAACACGGTCGATGCGACCGAGGGCCAATCCCCGCCCCCCGCGTGGGACCCCCCGACCGTCGAGCAGTTGGCCCCGCTGTTCCCCGAACTGGACCTGCTGGAACTGATCGGCCGCGGGGGCATGGGCGCCGTCTACAAGGCCCGCCAGCGCGAACTGGACCGCTTGGTGGCGCTCAAGATCCTCCCCCCGGCCATCGGGCGTCAGGAGAGCTTCGCCCAGCGCTTCGCCCGCGAAGCGCAGGCCATGGCGAGGCTCAGTCACCCCAACATCGTCACCGTCCACGACTTCGGGCGACGGAGTTGGATGCAGACGCAAGGGCGCCCCTCCGATGTCCCGGGACATCCCCCCGACGCAGCCGGGGGGCTTGGGGAAACCGAATCCGAGTCCTCGGACGCGCAGGAAGAGCAGTCGGTTCGCGAGTTGCAGCAGGAAGGTTTCGAGGGCGAGCTGTACTTCTTCGTGATGGAGTACATCGACGGGCTGAGCCTGCGGGGAGTCCTCGATGCGGGCACGGTGAGCCCCCGTGAGGCGCTGGCCATCGTCCCCCAGATCTGCGACGCCCTCCAGTACGCCCACGACCGCGGGATCGTCCACCGCGACATCAAGCCCGAGAACATCCTCCTCGACCGCGGGGGGCGGGTGAAGATCGCGGATTTCGGTTTGGCCAGGCTGATCGGGGCCGACGGCGGCGCATCCGTTCGTGGCACGGGCGTCTCGTCCGCGCGTCCCACGGACGTCCCGCTCGATGCGGGGGAGGCGAGCGGATCGGCGGCGGCATCTGAAGGCCCCGGGCGCAAGGGGGCGCCCGGCGGCCTGGGGGGCGGGGCGACGATCGGGGAGGAGCGCGTCTGTGGGACGCCCCGCTACATGGCCCCCGAGCAGTTCGATCGCCCCCGCGAGGTGGACCACCGCGCGGACATCTACTCGCTGGGGGCGGTGTTTTATGAGATGCTCACCGGCAGCCTCCCGCAGGGAGCGCCCGGGCAGGTCTTCGAGCCCCCGTCGCACCGCGTGCTCATCGATGTCCGCCTCGACGAGGTTGTCCTCCGCGCCCTGCACCGCGAACCCTCCCTCCGCTACCAGCACGCCAGCGAGGTCCGCACGCAGGTGGAGACCATCGTCTCGTCGCTCCCCGTGCCCGACGCATCCGGCGGGCCTCGCGTCCCGGCCGTCCACTCCCCGCCAAGCCCCGCCGGTGCACAGGGAACTCCCTCTCCCCGCCTGTCGATTCTTGCGCTCATCGGCGCCCTGTGGGCGCCGCTGGCGTTCGCGGTGTTTGTCGGGTTGTATGTGGTGGTGATACCCAGTTCTCCCGCTGGATCGTTCCGCCCGGCCCTGTGGCAAGTGGTGCTGAGGTTCACCCTCCTCCCGCTGGGGCTCACCGCGCCCTTCGGGACCACGCTCTGCGGGGCGATCGCTCTCGCCCGCATCCGCCACTCCGCCGGACGGCTGTACGGGCTGGGGCTCGCCCTGGCCGACGCGCTGCTGTTCCCGCTGCTGCTCCTCGACGCAGGACTCTTCTACGTGACCCTCGACCTCTTCAGTCGTCCCCCCTTCCGCGCACTGGGCGGGGGGTGGGGAGGCGTCGGTCTGCTCGTGGCGGTCGCCCTCTGCGCGATCGTCGACATCCTGATCGTCCGGTGGGCCTGGCGGGCGGTGAAGCGGCCGACGACGATCCAGGACCCCCGCGGGAACTCCCTTCCTTCGCAAGGCCGCTTGCACGGGACCGACGATGGTGAGGGTAGGCGCCCCGGTACGCACGTGGGCTTCGCATGGAACAACTGGCAGCGGAACTGGTACTGGCCCATCGTGGGCGTCCGCGACGGGCGGAAGGTCATCCACTGGCCGGGTGTGCTCGCCACCGCGGCCATCCTCGCCGTCCTCATCGCCGCCGGGATGCTCCTGTTCGACCTGATCCTGCACCGACTCACGGGCGTCTCGCTCCTGGGCTACCGCCTGCTGGCGATCGTCGCCCTGGGCACCGCGGCCATCCTGTTCTTCTCGATTCGTCGTGGGCTTCGCCTGCCGCCCGAGCGCCTCGCTGCGCTCGACCGCCCCCGGCGGCAATGGGGCAAGTACGTCGTGGGGCTGCTGGTCGCGCTCGCGCTCGCGCTGGTCGTGCGGACGTTCGTGATCGGGGCGTTTATCGCCAAGACCCCCGCCGTCGCCCCCGAGATCCCCGCGGGCAGCCGCGTATACGTCCTCAAGCTCGACCGTACGTTCTCCCCGGGCGACATCATCGTCTACTACAACAACCAGGATCAGCCCCTGCTTGGTCGCGTCACCCGCAACGGACCCGACGCGGGCAAGGTGCACATCGAGCGCTACGGCCTGCCGGAGGAGGTCCCGGTGTCCGCTGTCGTGGGGCGCGTGTTCTTCCACACCCGCAGCTCGCGCCCCAGCCAACCCGTCGCCCCGGCGGCGGTGCTGTACGGGCCCATCCAAGTGGCGACGCTCAAGTCACCTCAGGTGGACCGCTCGGCCGCCTACATCGACCTCGACACCCATCGCATCGTCCCGCTGCCCGAGGACATCGATCCCAGCGACCAGCCGACCCTGTGGCAGTGGGCGAGGGACAACGGCGTCGACGCCGTCGCCGACACCTCCCAGAGCATCCGCGGGCTGCTGGGATTCGACCTCACCGTCGCCAAGATCGCGGACGAGGACTGGGACAGGGTGTGGAACGACCCCAAGAGCACGCTCGTCCAGCGGGCCATCGCCGCGGCGACGTTCAGGGACTCCAAGTTGCCTCCTGGCCCATACGCGCAGTCCGTCATCTCCGCCAACGTGGTCTCGGTGGGGCGCGTGAGTTCGACGTTCGCCTTCGAAACGCGTGAGGGCGGATGGGGCATCCTCCAGCTCACGCAGATCAAAGACGAGCCCAGCGGATTCATCACCTTCCGCTGCCGAATCGCTCCCGCACCGCAGGCTTCGACGACGTCCGCAACCGAGCCCGATCCCGCAAGCCGCCCGGGCCCATGACGTGGACTTGCGGTGAGGACAGGTTCCTCTCGACTTGGCCCTTCCTCTCTGGTAGTGTGCTAAGCTCCGGTTAAGAGAGTCGCGCGTCTCCCGCAAGAGGAAGATCCATGTTGCAAGGTAGTGCATCCCCACGACTGTCGCTACGGCAGCAGTTGACGTGGTGGCCGATGGCGATCCAGCCCGTCGCCCTCGTCGCCTGCATCGTCTACAGCCGCATCGACCCCGCCTTCTTCTACAAGCTGCAGAACCTCCTCGAAGTCCCCGCGCCGTTCCTGATCGGGCTGGCGGCCTTGCTGTACCTGGGACGGTCCATCGCGCAGCGCAATCTGCTGTTTGCGCTGCTGGGGGTGATGGCGGCGGTGATGACGCTGCGGGAGATCCACGACCTGCCCGGGCTGGGGATCATGAAGCGGATCATCTACATCGCCCCCTGCGTGCTGGCGGGAATCGCCGTCCTCTGCCGCGTCCGCATCAAGCGCGAGCTGGGGGGCGACCCCCGGCACACCTCATGGGTGCTGGCGATGATGGCGGCGTACCTGCTGGCGGTGCTGGTGGGGCGGCGGGCGTTCCGGATCGTCCCGGGCGAGCATGAGATCCACCGTTCCCTCGAGGAGTGCGCCGAGACCGTCGCCCACCTCATGTTCCTGACGGCGAACCTGGTGGCGTCATGGCGCTCGGCCCGGCGGGACGCCTCCGCGCAGGCGGCCGACCGGCCCGCCGCCCACACCCAGCCCGCTCCCGAGGCCGAGCGCGCGAACGTCTAGACGGGGGGACCCGCACACCTTCCCTCGGGTGTTCTCGCGCACATGGGAAGGGTTTCCCACAGTTCCGAAACCGGAAATCTTGGCGGGTGTCGGGGTAGGGGATTCTCCTTAGTGCTGTTCCCGTATGGAGTAAGGTGAAGTTTTTGTCCGGTTTTTCCTTGTCCGGTGGGGGATCCCGTGGTAGAGTACCGCAGTGAATGGATCGGACCGGGGAGGACGGCATTTCGGTTCACGGGTCTGATCGTGCGGTGTTTCATGTCGCCGGTGACCGGTCTTGGGTGCATGCCGCGCGGGTACTCTGCGCGGTGCGATCAGGCAAGGCTGCGAGGGCAGTGGAGAGTGGTGGTATGACCAAGGGCACCGTCAAGTGGTTCAACAATGCCAAGGGGTTCGGGTTCCTGCGCACCGAGGAGACGGCGGACGATATCTTCGTTCACCATACCGCCATCGAGTGCGACGGCTACCGGACCCTGAAGCAGGGCGAGCCGGTGGAATTCGATCTGGTGACGGGGCCGAAGGGCCTGAAGGCCGAACACGTGATCCGCCAGATGCAGGCGGCGCACGCGGCGGCGCAGCAGCAGGCTCCGGCGTAGGCGCCCCGAGCGGCGGCAGCGGCTCGGAAGGCGTCCGCCCCCGAATGGGAAGGCGGCCGGGCGGGCGGGACGGCCGTGGCGGTTCCGCTACGCGTTCTCCGCGTGCAGTGGCAGGAACTGGGCCCACAGCGCCTCGAAGGACGCGGTGAACGCGCCTGCCAGGTTCGCGTCCTCGCACAGCAGGATATTCTCCTGGTTGTACTCGGCGGCGCGGCGGGTCCAGTTGTAGCTGCCCGTCAGCACCTTGCCGGCGTCGAACACGGCGAACTTGTGGTGCATGTGGTACTCGGCGGAGTCGGTCCGCACGGGGATCCCCGCGCGAATGAACCGATCGATGTCGCTCCCCCGGGCTTGCGCCTTCTGATCGTCGGTGATGATCCGCACCGCCACCCCCCGCCGGTGCGCCTCCAGAATCGCCGTCGCGATCACATCGTGCGTGATGGAGAACACGCACACGTCGACGGTCCGATGGGCGGCCTGGAAGAGCCCGACGATGGTGGCGGCGCAGTCGTGCTCGGGGGCGAAGCGGGCCTGGAGCATCGGCCCCGCCGCCGGGGCGGGCAGCGCCGCCCACACCGCCTTCACCACCCCTTCCAGCCAGTCCGCCACCGCCCGGTCCTCCACGCACAGCCGCTGCCGCGCCACGTCAAACGCCTGCGCCTGCAGCCACAGGGCCTTCTGGGCGTTGAGTTCCGCCTCGCGCAGCATCTGCCCCAGCACCCGCTTCTCGCCGCGCGACAGGCAGTGGTCGTCCAGCGTGCGATTCAGAATCTCGTCCAGACCCTCGATCATGCTCGCGCCTCCTTTGCCGTGCGCCCTCAAGACGTCCCTGCGGGAGGCACTCCGCTCCCCCCGGCCCTGTGGGGTTCTACCGGTCCGCCTCCAGCAGGTGAAGGATCTCTTGTACAACGATCTGGCTCGAGGGTCGACGGAGTTCTCGCACCGACCGGGACATGGCGTGCAGACGGGAGGGGTCGGCGAGGAGGGCGGCGACGGTCGAGGCGGTCTGGCGGACGGAGTGGGTGATGATGGCCGCGTTATGGCTTTCCGCCCAGCGCGCGTTGCCTCGCTCCTGCCCCGGGATGGGGCGGGGCAGGACCATGGGGGTTCCGCGGGCGAGGCACTCGGAGACGGTCATGCCTCCGGGCTTGGTGATCATGAGGGCGGCGAGTTCGGCGAGTTCGTGGAGGCGGTCGGTGAAGGGGACGGGCTTGAGGGAACCGGCGGCGGCCTCGGGGAGGCGGGCGAGGCATCCGAGGAGCCGCTTGTTGCGCCCGGCGAGGACGGCGACGAGGGCGTGGGGGTGCTCGCGCAGGACCCGCCGGGCGGTGGGGACCACCGGGCCGCACGTGAACTCCGTCCCGCCCGACAGCAGGACGAGCGGGCGGTCGGCGGGCAGGTCCCAGCGGGCGCGAGCCTCGTCACGATCGACCGGGGCGAGCCATTTGCCCGCGATGGGGATCCCGCTGACCGTCACCCGCTCGGGGGGGATCCCCCACGTCCGCAGGTGCTCGCGGGCCTCTTCGCAGGGAACGCACCAGCGAGCGACGTCCTCGCAGTGCCACCAGCGGTGGACGTCGAAATCGGTGACCACGACCATCTGCGGACAGCGGAGGCGTCCCTGGCGGATGAGCCGGCGGACCACGGGCGGGGCGAGGAAGTGCGTGTGGACGATCAGGTCGTAGTCCCGCTGCAGCAGCCACTGCTCGAACGCGCGGAGGCGGCGGGCCTCGAAGGCGAGCCTGACCCGCTCCATCCGCCCCCGCCGCGGCGCGTCGGGCCGGTTGCTGTACCAGTGGCCCAGCCCGTACAGCCAGGGCACGCGGGTGACGGTGAGTTCGTACCCGCCGCGGTAGACCAGGCGGTACCAGCGGGAGAGGTGGTCGAGGATATCAATGTGCTCGACCTCGGCGCGGGGGTGCTGGCGGTGCAACTCCTCGACGACGGCCTTGGCGGCATGGGTGTGACCGGCGCCCACGTGGGCGGAGATCACCAGGACGCGGGGCGGACGCGACGGCGCCTCGGAACCGTTCATGGGGAGGGGTCCCGGGAGGGCGGGGGCAACTGGAGCAGCCGCCGGGCCGCCAAGGCGCTGAACGGGTTGGGCGGGGCGGCGTGGACCAGCCCGAAGTGCTCCCCGGGACTGCGTACCTCCTCCACGCCCTCGACGGTCTGCCGCTGCAGCGCCAGCAGGCCGAGTTCGAAGTTGGCCTGCACGGCCGCGTCGAGGTCGCTCCGCTGTCGGGCGAGGAGGGCGAGCTGGGTGGCGCGGCGGTGGGGGTCGGGGTCGGCGAGGGCGTAGGCGACCTTGAGGTTGCCGGCGAGGGGGGTATTCTCGTGACGGGCGGCGAGGTCGTCGAGGCGGCGGAGGTAGGCGGGGCGGTCGAAGGCGAGGGGGTGGGTCTGGAGGAGTTCGGCGAGGGCGGCGGCGGCGGGGGGGCTGTCGTGTACGTCGTTCTCGCGAACGAGCCACAGCAGCCGCTCCGCCTGGAACAGGGCCTGCTCGTAGTAGGGGCGGGAGGGGATGGCGTCGTGGTCGTCGAAGACTTGCGGGGGGGCGGTGCGGGAGTGTTGCAGCAGGGCGCGGAGGGTATCGACGGCCGACAGGAGCAACTGCTCCCCGGTCTCGCAGTCGCCCGCCCGCAGGGCCAGTTCCCCCGCTCGCCGGCCCGCCAGGCCCGCGTGCGGGCCCCCGGGATAGTCCCGCAGCAGCGCCTCCCAGCGTGGGCGGGACTCGGGGGGGGCGAGGGCGGCGGTGCAGCGGACGGTTCCGGCGGCGTAGGCGGGTTCGTGGAGGCGGAGGGAGGCGCACTGCGCGGACAGCCAGGTGATCTCGGCGGAGCGGCGGGAGCGGGGGTGGCGGTGGAGGAACTGCTCGCACTGGTCGACGAGTTCGCGGCGGCGGCGGTCGAGGTCGTCGCGGGCGCGTTCGCGGAGGGCGCTGCCGCTGAGGCCCTCTGCCCCCGCTCGCGTCCGCCACTCCTCCAGCGGCAGGGGGGCGAAGATCTCCTCGTCGGCGTGGATTTGGGCGACGATGCGGCGGTACTCGAGTTCGACCGTCCCCACGTGCCCGTAGAAGATTGCCCCGGCGGGGATGGGCAGGACGAGCAGCAGCGGCCAGACCGCCGCGTAGTGCCATCGCAGCCACCGCCCCAGGCGGAGCACCATTGCCGCCACGATCACCGCGAGGACCACGGCGAGCACCAGCGGGGCCCGCAGGGCCCATCGCTGGATGGGCAGGACGGTTTCGGCCAGCGACCCGGCGAGGACGGACAGGTACAGGTATCCGGCGGCGACCAGGAGCCCGAGCAGGACGGCGAGGAACGGGGCGTCATGGCGGAGCGGCGTGCGGGCGGCGAGGACGCAGGCGAAGATCAGCGAGAGGCTCAGCAGCGGCCAATGCCCCAGCACGCCCACCGTCACCGCCAGCCCCACCCCCCAAGCCAGGCGGTGCATGACGGCAACGAGGATGGGCGTTCCGATCATGCTCGCCAGGAGGATGGCGTGGGCGACGATCAGCCAGGGGTAGGCCAGGACGCTCAGGGGGGCGAGGAACCCCTCGTCCACGGGGGTCCCGAGTTCGCCGGCGTAGGTGGACAGGGCGAAGTCGAACCACTGGCCGGTGGCGAGGTAGCGCTCGAAGACGGCGGCGGCGGCGACGGCCAACCACACCGGCAGCGGGTAGACCCAGGCGCGCCAGCCCCCGACGGCCTGCTGCAGGCGGGCGGGTCGCATGTTTTCACTGCCGTCTCTGGCCATTCGCTCCATCCGTATGCCCGATGGCGACTCGCACGAGCGGACCCGCACGGGGCGCTGCCGTGCCTCCATCCTACGGGACGGACGGGGGTTGGGGCAATGACAGACGCCAGGGGACCGCGTGCGAAGGGCGCCCGTCCCGCCCCGCCGCGCCCTGCCGCCTTGACCTGTCGCCGTCCGCCCCGTATGAAGGAGGGAAATCGCCCCCAGGGCAAGGAGGCCGCGCCAGTGAAGTCCATCCACATCGTCGAACCCTCGCTCCCCCTCGCCTGGGAGCGCGCCGTCATCGCCGCCTGGGAGCAGGGCGAGAGCTTCCCCACCGAGTATGACCGCCCGGGCGACCCCAACAGCCGCGACGTGACGGCCATGATCCACGTGACCTCCCCCTTCGCCGAACCCCGCATCCACCGCTGGTTCCCGGGGGGCCTGGAGGACCTCGAGAAGTACCGCTCGGAGGTGCTCTACGGCGTGCACGACCACTGGATCGACCCCGCCGCCGGGAAGTGGGAGTACACGTACCACCAGCGCCTCTTCACCTACGACGTGCCCGGGATCGGGCTCTTCGACCAGGTCGCCGCCGCCGTCGAAAAGCTCCGCCAGGTCCCCTTCACCCGCCGCGCCCAAGCCGTCACCTGGCAGGTCTGGAACGACACCAACATCGCCGACCCCGCCTGCCTGCAACGGATCTGGTTCCGCATCTCCGACGGGCGGCTGCACATGAACGTGCACATGCGCTCCAACGACGCGTACAAGGCGGCGTTCATGAACATGTACGCCTTCACGGAACTGCAGGCCGCCGTCGCCTCGCGGCTGGGCGTGGAGGCGGGCGAGTACATCCACATCGCCGACAGCTTCCACATCTACGGGAGCGGATTCGAGGAGATCCAAGGGCTGATCCGAATGGCGCAGGATCGCACGGTGGAGGACAGGACGTATGCCACCGCCTTTGCCCGTGAGATCTTCCTCGACGGGTGCGACCAACTGCTCCGCGAAACGGACATGCCCCCCGAGAAGCGCGCCCTCGTCCAACGCCGCCGCGAGGAGCTGCAGGCGCAGATCGAGGCGTGACCGCCTACGCCCCGCCGACCAGGCGGATGGTGTTCTTGCCGTTCTCCTTGGCCGACTTGAGGCCGCGGTCGCAGGTGCGGAGGAGGTCGCGGCAGGTGGCGCCGTCGCGGGGGAAGACGGCCAATCCGCCCGAGATGGTCAGTACCCCCGTCGCCTCGGGCCCCAGGGAGGGGAAGGCGTGGCAGTTGACGGTGCGGCGGAAGCGGTCGGCGAGGATCTGGGGGGTCTCGGGCGGTCGGCTGCCGGGGCTGCGGGGGGGATCGGGGTCCCAGAACAGCACGGCGAACTCGTCGCCCCCGATCCGCGCCACGATGTCATGGCGGCGGGTGGTGCGGCGCATGAGTTCGGCGGTTTCGCGCAGGATCTCGTCCCCGGCCGCGTGCCCGTAGGTGTCGTTGTAGCGTTTGAAGTTGTCGATGTCGTACAGCAGCATCGTGACGCGGAGGTTGGCGGCGCGGGCGCGGGCGAGGACCTCGTCGGTCCGCTGGTAGAAATGGCGGCGATTGACGGCCCCGGTGAGGTGGTCGGTGGTGGCGAGGCGGAAGAGGCCTTCGGTCCGCTCGGCCGCCGCGAGCAGCGACGGGAGGACCCGCTGCAGTTGCCCCAGGAAGCCCGCCCCGCCGCAGCCCCCCGCTCGGGCGGCCGCTCCGTCGGCGGGGGGGTCTTTGGTGACGACGGCGCGGGGGGGGTTGGTGTCGGCGAGGAGGAGGACCTCCTCGTCGGGGGTGAGGGCGGCGGCATCCTTCCAGAGGAAGGCGGTCCCGAGGCGGCGGGCGAGGAGGGCGGCGATGGCGGATTCGAGGGCGGCGGTGCTGGCGGTCGCATCGAGGAGGGCGGCGAGGTCGTCGGGGAGCAGGGCGTTCGTCTGGGCGGGTTCGGCCGCCGCTGACCGGGGGGGCGGGGCGGGCGAATCGGTCGGGGCGTTCAGCAGGCGGCGGACGTCCTCGCGGGCGGCGGGGTAGAGCAGGTAGTCGTCCAGGGCGGCGGGGGCGAGGGCGCGGATGTGCGGTTCGGCGGTGGGGGGGCACAGCGCCAGCAGCCTCGCCGTCCGCTGCAGCCGCCGCGACGCCCGAAGGAACCCGTCCAGGTCCTCCCGCGGCGCGGACACCACGACGGCCGTCCAGTCACGGTCCCGCATGCGCTCCAGGGCCTCGTAGGGATCGGCGCAGGTCGTCAGCCGCTGCTCCCCGACGTACTGGGCGAGGTCGCGCGCGACGGGCGGATCGGCGAGGAGGAGGACGTCGGGGGGGGCGGTCATCGGGCGCCCTCCAGCAGGGCCCGCACCTCCTCGGGGGTGAGGACGGCGGCGAGGCTGGTGAGGGGCTTCTTGCCGCCGCTGCTCCGGAGATCGACTCGCTCCCACTGGCCCTCGGGGATCCGCGGAGCGTCCTCGTCGTTCGCCGATTCGCCCCCCAGCGCCGTGCCCGTGTCGGGCGCGTCGGCGAGTGGGGACCCGTCCTCAGGGCGGTCCAGGGCATGGGCGGGTGGGGGAGTCGGTGGGGCTGCGGGGGGGCGCGTTCGGGCGAGGGCGCGGCGGATCTCGTCACACAGCACCGCCCGCCCCACCAGCCGCACACCGCTGAGGGCGTCGGCGTCGAGGTTGGGCAGCAGCCCACCCACCCCCAGGATCTCCACGCCGTGGCGGCGGGCGAGTTCCAGCAGCCGCCCGTGTCGCCGGTGCAGCAGGCGCAGCTCGATGACGAGAACCGCGACGGGCCCGCGCAGGATCTCCGCGGCCGCCTCGTAGGCGGTGGGGACGCGGGTGCATGTCAAGCCGGCCGCACGGAGGGCGCGGTCGCTCTCCGCGTGGAACTCGTTGACTGGGGCGAGAATCACCACCCTCGCACCCTGGGCAGCACCATCATCGGCCGTCACGCCATGCACCTCCTGCACGCCCCCCTTTGTACCACGTCGGGCCGGATTGGACAACGGACATTGGGCGGAGGCTATCATGTAAGGGTGCAGGGGTGGCATATCGGAGCGGCCACTCCTGTGCCCGCAGGTTGGGGCACGGGCATGGAAGACGAACGACACAGCACAGGCGACTGCACGCCCGCCGATGGCCTCGGCGGGGCGGCGGGAGGGGACGGCGGGCGGGATCTGTCGGCGGCCGAGTTCCGCCTGATCGCGGACTCCTCGTACGACTGGGCCTACTGGCAGCAGGCGAATGGGACCTTCGCCTACCTCTCGCCCTCCTGCCAGCGGATCACGGGGTACAGCCCGGAGGAGTTCATGGCGGATCCGGAGCTGTACGTGCGGATCGTCCACCCGAGCGACCGGGAAGGGGTGCGCGAGCACTTCCGCAGCCACGAGGACTGTGTCAAGCAGGCCCCCCTGGAGTATCGCATCCTCCGCCGCGATGGGGAGGAGCGGTGGATCGGGCACGCGTGCCAGGAGATCCATGACGCCCAAGGCCGCCTGCTGGGCCGCCGCGGGGCCAACCGCGACATCACCGCCGCCAAGCACATGGAGGCCGAGCTGCGCGAGACGCAGTTCCGCTTCGACCTGGCGCTGGCGAACGCGCCCGTCGTGCTCATGGAGCAGGACCGCGACCTGCGATGCCTCTGGATGCACCACTCGCAGTTGGGGATGCAGGAGGAGGAGGTCGTCGGGCGGACGGAGGAGGACCTGTTCGGCCGAGACGCGGCGGCGGACGTGATTCGCCTGAAGCGCCGCGCCATCGAGGAGGGCGGCCCCGCCCGCGGGGAGGTCCGCCTGCAGTACCGGGGAGAGGAGAGCTGGTGGAACCTCCACGCCGAGCCCCGCCGCGACGCGCAGGGGCGCGTCGTGGGCGTGGTCTCGACGGCCATCAACGTCACCGAGGCCCACCGCGCCGCCGAGGCCGTCCGCGCCAGTGAGCAGCGCCTCAAGACCATCATCGACGGGGCGGGGGTCGGCATTGCCAGCATCTCGCGTGAGGGCAAGTGGGAGTGGATGAACGATTCGCTCTGCGAGTTCCTGGGCTTCTCCCGCGAGGAACTGATGGGGCTGCGGTGGCAGGACGTCACGCACCCCGACGACGTCGCCGCCGACGAGGCGCTGGCGGGGCGGTTGCGGGCGGGCGAGATCTCCTCGTACTCCATCGACAAGCGCTACATCCGCAAGGACTGGCAGGTCGTCTGGGGCCACCTCACCGTCTCCCGTCAGACCGACCCGCAGGGCAACCCCGCGTTCTACATCGCCGTCATCCGCGACATCACCGCTCGCAAGCGGGCGGAGGAGGCCCTGCGGGAGCAGGAGCACTTCGCCCGCCGGCTGATCGACTCCACACTGAGCGGCATGTACATCTATGACACCAGGCAGGGTCAGATCACCTACAGCAACCCCCAGTACGAACGCATCACCGGCTGGTCGCAGGCCGAACTCAACGCCCTGGCCCCCGAGCCGTTCCTGGACCTGTTCCACCCCGAGGACCGCCCGCGGGTCATCGAGCACATCCGGGCGGTCCGCGAGGCGTTGGGAGAGGAGGTGTGGGAGATCGAGTACCGCTTCCGCCGCCCCGAGGGGACGTGGATCTGGTGCCTCTCCCGCGAGGCGCCCTTCGAACGCGACCGCGACGGGACCGTGCGAACCTACATCGGCAGCTTCATCGACATCACCGACCGCAAGCTCGCCGAGGACGCCGTGCGGCGGAGCGAGCAGCGGTGGCGGTCGGTCTTCGCGGGCGCCCCCATCGGCATGGTCATCACCGACCTGCAGGGGCGGTTCGAGCACGTCAACGACGCCTACTGCCGCCTCGCCGGGTACACCCGCGAGGAGCTGCAGGCGGGGGACCTCTCCTTCCTGGAACTCACGCACCCCGAAGACCGGGAGGAGACGATCCGGCAGGCGCAGCGGCTGATCGCGGGGGAGATCCCGACGTACTCCATCGAGAAGCGCTACGTTCGCCGGGACGGCGGGGTGACGTGGGTGCGCGCGTCGGCGGTTCTCCGCCAGAGCGAGCACCACCGGGCGATGCAGATCATCGGCCTGGTGGAGGACATCACCGACCGCAAGCGCGCCGAGGAGGCCCTGCGCGAGAGCGAAACCCGCTTCCGCGCCGCCTTCGCCGATGCGCCGATCGGCATGGTGTTGGTGGACCCCGCGGGGCACTACCTCTACGTCAACGCCGCCTACTGCCGCATCGTCGGGTACAGCGAGGCCGAACTGCTCCGCCCCGGGTTCGACTTCCAGCGGATCACCCACCCCGACGACGTCGCCCGCCAGGTCGCCGCCATCCGCCGCCTCCTTGCCGGGGAGATCCCGTCGTTCTTCCTGGAGAAACGCAACGTCCGCAAGGACGGGTCCATCGTGTGGCTGCGGGCGAGCGCCAGCCTCCGCCGTAACGCCTCCGGTGAACCCTACCAGATCATAGGCCTGGTCGAGGACGTCACCGACCGCGTACACGCCGAATCCGCCCTCCGCGAACAGGAGGCCCGCCTCCGTCTCGCCACCGACGCCGCCCACCTCGGGGTGTTCGTCTGGGACGTGGGGAGCGACACGGTCACGTGGGAGAACGACCGCATGTACGAGATCTTCGGCGTGTCCCGGGAGGACCCGCCCTACAACCTCGCCGCTCTCATGGCCGACATCGTCCACCCCGACGACCGCGAGAGCTTCGATGCCAATCTGCGCAGCGGCATGACGCCGGGAGGCACCTTACACTCCATCGGCCGCATCCGGCGCAAGGACGGGGAGTACCGCTGGGTCGAGGTCGCCGGACGCTGCGAGTTCGACGACGACGGGGCGTGCCGCCGCCTCGTGGGCATCCTCGCCGACATCACCGACCGCGTCCGCGCCGAGCAGCAGCTCCGCGAGGCCCGCGACGAGCTGGAGCAGCGCGTCCGCGAGCGCACCGCCGAACTCCAACGCCGCGCCGACCAGCTCGCCCGCCTCACCTCCGAACTCACCCTCACCGAGCAGCGAGAGCGCCGCCGCCTCGCCCAGATCCTCCACGACCACCTCCAGCAGATGCTCGTGGGGGCGAAGTTCGGCCTGGAGGTCCTCGCCCGCCGCGTCGGGGAGAAGGAGCAGGCCGACCTCTGGCAGGTCCACGGCCTCCTTGACGAGTCCATCAACGTCTCCCGCTCCCTCACCGTCGAACTCAGCCCGCCCATCCTTCACGAGGGGGGGATCGTCGCGGGGCTCGAGTGGCTCGTCCGCTGGGTGGGCGAGAAGCACGGGCTCACCGTGGACCTCCACACCGACGACCACGCCACCACCGACCGCGAGGACGTCCGGGTCCTGCTCTTCCAGGCGGTCCGCGAACTGCTGTTCAACGTCGTCAAGCACGCCCGCGTCACCCGCGCCGCCGTCACCCTCGACCTCCAGGACGCCGACCACCTCCGCCTCACCGTCCACGACGAGGGCGTGGGCTTTGACCCGCAGGCCATGTGGAATCGCGCCCCCGCCCCGACCGAGGGCGGGTTCGGGCTCTTCAGCCTCCGCGAACGCCTCAACCTTCTCGGGGGACGCCTCACGATCGACAGCGC
The DNA here is from genome assembly GCA_041687095.1 of Phycisphaerae bacterium. GTDB lineage: Bacteria > Planctomycetota > Phycisphaerae > SM23-33 > SM23-33 > JAWLCQ01. The sequence goes on from JAWLCQ010000001.1 coordinate 39,680, forward strand.
TGCGGGGGAGGGGGTGACGGTGACGATCGTGGCCCCGCGGAGGCACCTCGGGGCGGCCATCAAGACCCCCACCGCCCTCCGCCACCGGGCCGCACCCGAAACGACCCCCGCGGCCGCTCCGCCGGAGGCCCCCGGAGAGGAGAGGCCCATTCGCGTCCTGCTCGCCGACGACCACGCCGTCGTCCGCCAGGGGATCCGCCTCCTGCTCCGTGACCAGCCCGACATTGAGGTCGTGGGGGAGGCGGCCGACGGCGACCAGGCGGTGGACAGCGCCCACCGCCTCCGCCCCGACGTCATCCTCATGGACTACAGCATGCCCCGCATGAGCGGGGTCGACGCCACCCGTGCGATCCACCGCGAGCTGCCCGGCATCCGTATCATCGGCCTGTCGATGTACGAGCAGCTCGACCGCGCCGCCGCCATGATCGACGCCGGGGCCACCGGGTACATCACCAAGAGCGGCCCCTCCGAGGAACTCCTCGCCGCCGTGCGGGGGGAATGATACGCGTTCCACTCAATTCTCGGGTGGGTGCCGTGGTTTGCGGAGCGCAGCGGAGCAACCACGTCCAATCGACGCTGCCTGCGAATTATCTGGGATGCGTATAAGCCACGGCGCAAGGCGGTATGCGTGGGTGATGAAGCGGTAGGGCGCGCACATGGCGAAGCGCAGCGGAGCCATGTGCGCGCGGGACGGATCCCGGTGATCCTCCCGCGGGCGGACGGCTCCGCTGTGCTCCGCCGCCTTCGCACCCTACGGCCGGCGACGGAGCGTGTCGCGGAGGCTGCGGACGTGGGCGCGGGCGGCGCGGAGGTCGTCATCGGTGGCGGGGGCGAGGCCCCAGCGGAGGCGGTAGTACAGGGCCACCAGGTCCTCCAGGGGCCCAGGGGGGAGGTGGAGGCGCTGGGCGGCGAGGGCGGCGATGTGGCGGGGCGTGTGCTGCGGCCCCGCCCGCACCCCGTGCCGCTCCAACAGTCTCAGCAGGTCCACCATGAACCGCAGCTCCCGTCGGTTGGGCACCAGGGCCCACGCGTGCCCCCGCCAGCTTCGCGGGCGGAGGGAGCGGCGGCGGAGAATCGTCAACTCCATCGCCAGGACCGCCAGCCCCAGCCCCGCGGCCGCCGGGATCAGCACCCCGTGCAGTTCCCCATGCAGCAGCAGGGCGAGCACGGCCTCCCACACCGTGCCCCCGACCCTCGCCAGCCAGTGGTACGCCCGCAGAACCCCCGAACGGAGCATCCCCCACAGCTTCCGCTGCGTGTCCCAATCGTACTGGAGGACCTGCTCGGACCACATCTGCTGCAGCCCGGACCAGTAGTCCGTCAGGGGCGACCACCAGGATCGCTGGATGTCGGCGTAGTCGCCGGGGGTGGCGTCGAAGACGACCCAGTCGGTGGCGGGCGTGTAGACTTCGGTCCAGGCGTGGGCGTCGCGTTCGCGGATGACGTAGTCGCCCTCGTTGGCTCCGGCGGGGTCGATACGGAACCCCGTGGCGAGGCGGGCCCGCACGCCCACGATGTTGCACATCACCGTCATCGCCGACGCGAAGTACTCGCAGTGCCCCCGCTTCATGTGGAACAGGAAGTCCTCCACGCCGTCCCGCTTCGGATCCGAGCCCTTCAGGTCCAGCGTGTAGGCGTACTCCTCCCGCAGCCGCTCCGCGATCCGCCCCGCGATCCGCAGGTCCAGTTCGTTGCGCCGGCGGGGCTCCGTCTGCCGCCGCGCCAGCAGATCCGCGCACCACTGCCGCGCCAGGACCTCCACGCGGCGGGTGGTGTGCACGTAGGGGCGGACCGCCAGCCCCGCCTCCTGCCGCTCCGCCAGGTAGGCAAGCTGCTCCTCCGACAGCGGGCGGGCCCACGAGTGGACCGTGTAGCGCGCGTACGGCCGGGGCGAGGGCTCGCGCGGCAGCGAGAGCGTGCCATCCCCCCCCACCCGCCCCTCGCCCGTCTCCCCGAAGACGCGAATCGCCGGGGCGATCCCGAACATCGCCGGGGCGAGCGACTGCACCTGCGTGACCTCCTGGACAAGGACCTCCCCCGCCGGGGCGTCGGGACGGGGTGGGGGAGGGGAGGACAGGCCGGGCAACTGCCCGGGCTGAAAGCCGAACCAGCGGGAGTCGGCGTACTGCTCGAGGGTGTTCCCGCGCAGATACCAAGACCCCGGATCGTCCAGGTTCCCGTCCACGTGCACGCGCATAACCGTACGGTCGGACAGGTACACCTCCCGCGTCTGCCCCAATTGGACGCTGCCGCTATACCCCGACGTCGCCGCTGACCGAGACCCCTGCAGCAGCGCCGCCGACCCCGCGGCCAGACGCGGCACGACGAGGAACATCACCCCCCCCAGCACGGACACCACGGCCAGGATCACCCCCAGCCGCCCCAGCAGCGCCCGCGTGGGCCAGTGGCGCATCATGTTCCACGCCGCCCGCCGGGGCTCGGGGGCGGCGCCCTCCACGCTGAGGCGGGCGGCGACGGTGTCATCGAGGCCCCGTTTCAGCGTCAGCCGCATCGCCGTGTGCGACAGCAGCATCAGCTCGCACAGCAGCAGCAGGGCGTACCACAGGTCCTCGCAGAGCATCGCCCCGGTGACCACCAGGAGCATGCTGATCGCCAGGAGCTGGACGTAGTCGCGGTTGCGGCGGCGGTCGAAGAGCTTGCAGATCTCGATCAGGATGAGGTAGTGCCCCAGGATGATGATGAGCTGCTGGCGGCCGGCGAAAAGCTCCAGGAACATCACCGCGGTGGCGAGGATGAGCCCGGTGTTCAGGAGCGGGCGGCGGACGTAGACCTCGCAGCCGACCTGGGCGGCGAGGAGGCTGACGCCCACGGCGGCGCTGCCGGCGAGGAGGTAGAACATGGCCCCCTCGGTGATGCTGAACCCCGCCATTGCCAGCCACACCGCCAGCAGCAGCGGGCGCTCCAGGCGCTTGCGCTCGGTGATGCGGATCTCGGTGTCGGTGTAGGGCCTCAGGGGCATGGCCGGGCCTCCGGGGGGGTGGGGAGGCGCTCGTCGGCAAAGATCCGGTCACACCGTTGCGGGTCCACCACGTTCACGCTCCGCGAGGCGTTCAGCAGGGGGGGCGGGGCGGTCCCGGGGGCGATGGTTACCAGCAGGACGGTGGCGTTCTGCAGAGCCGGCGCCCCGACGCGGGCCGCCAGGGCGGCGGGCGGCACGGCCGGTGCGTCGTCCACGTCGGCGAGGGCGTCGAGCAGGCGGGCCCGCTGCTCCAGACCGGGCGCGGGGGCGTGGACGAGGATCCCCCCCTCGCCCGCCAACGCCATCCCCACGCGATACCCGCGCGCGAAGGCCACGTCCACCACCGTCGCCGTGAACCGCAGCAGTTTCTCCCGTGCCTGGACGGCCTCGGGCGCCTCCCCGGGCGTTGCGGCGTCCAGCAGCACCCACAGCACGTCCGGGCGCGTGCGGGCCATCTCGCGGACCACGGGGCTGGCGCGGCCGGCGGAGCGGCGCCAGTGGATCCAGCGGGGGTTGTCGTCGGGGCGGTACTCCCGCAGGCCGAAGAACTCGTCCTGCCCCCCCGTCGCGGGGCTGGGGGCGCTGTTGGAGATCTCCACCGCCCCGCGCGGCAGCAGCCGCCCGAGCACCTTGCCCCGCGCGGGCCAGACCACGAGGCCATGGTCGCACGGGTAGCGGGCGAATGCCCGGATCAACCCGAAGGGGAACGTGGTGCTCACGCGGATCTCGCGGAGGCGCCTCCGCCCGCGGGTGTGGGCGACGAACCGCCCCCCGCTGCGGAAGACCGAGCGGCGGGGCAGGTGCAGGCAGTAGGCGGGAACCCACTCCATGCCCTCGGCGGGGAGTTCCTCGACGTAAAGCCCCAGCGACGAGCCCCACCGCCGCTCGTTCCGCAGGAAGTATCCCACGTGGGCGACCTGGTTCTGCCAGACCCGCCCCGGCGCTTCGCGACGGATCGAGACCCCGGCGACGTTCCGCCTCGCCATCACCGCCGACACGTGCAACGCCCCCATCATCGCCCCGAAGAGCACGAACGACAGCGGCGCCTGCGAGTTCACCCCCGCCGCCCCCACCGTCAGCGAGATCGCCAGGAAGATCCACCCGCTCATCGTCAGCCGAAAGTGCACAGCCACGCGGCGGCGGCGCTTCCGCCGGCGGGCGGGGGGAGGAGGGGATTGTTCCGTTGGCATCTTCACTGCTGTCGCAGGATCCTTTGGGGAACCAAATCCGAAACCCGAAACCCGAAACCCGAAACCCGAAACAAATCCAAAACACGAAATCCAAATGACAAAAACCAGTCTCCGACGCCGCGGGCAACCGGGTGCCCAATGCCACGACTGCGCTGTCTGCCACCGTGCCCCAAGAAACGCTACGGGTTCTGCGAGTCCCTGACGTCTGGGTCAACGGGGCCAGCGGGTATTAAGGCTTTGCAGCGCAGCGGCGGCCGAGGCGTCGCTGTCGGACTCGGCGGAGGCGCTGACGGCCTGGTCGCGTCGTCGGCGGCAGAAGGCCTCGTAGTTCATCCCCGCCAGGCGGAGACAGACAGCCGCAATGGTCCCACACAACAGCGACAGTGTGCAGCACAGGGCACCCAATACGAGCCCAACCGATCCGGCCAGTAGGCCTCCGAGCGAGTAGTCGATTACGTGCGCAGTGCATAGACCTGCCCAGCCGGCGGCGGCGGCCCATGCAATGCAGCAGGACCAGAGGATCACGGCCAGCACTTTCATGTTTTGCACCTCTGCCAAGCAGCCAATCAACGAACACCCGCTGCACAACTGGTCTCCAGCCGTCCGGCATTCCGGTCCTACTGCGGGACCGGGACGGTTTCCAGCAGGCGGGCGAAGATCTCGTCCGCCCCGCCCGATGCTCCGTCCTGGGAGAAGCCTCGCGTCACCAGGCGGTGGGCGCAGACGGCGGGGGCGAGGTCCTTTACGTCGTCGGGGACCACGTACTCGCGCCCCGCCAGCAGCGCCGCCGCCCGCACCGCCTGCCCCAACGCCAGCGACGCCCGGGGGGACAGCCCGATCGTCAGCTCCTCGCTCCGCCGCGTCGCCTCCGCGATCGACAGGATGTAGTCCTCGATGGCCGGGTCCATCCGCACGGCCAGTACCTGCTCCTGCAGCGCCAGCACGTCGGCGGTGTCCATGACGCAGGGCAGATCCGGCAGGCGGGTGCTGGCGGGGCGGAGGCGGAGGATCTGCCGCTCCACGTCGCGGTCCGGGTATCCGATCCGCACCCGCAGCATGAACCGGTCGAGCTGGTTCTCGGGGAGGAAGTACGTGCCCTCGAACTCGTAGGGGTTCTGCGTCGCCAGCACCAGAAACGGGGGGCCGAGGGGGTAGGTCTTCCCGTCCTGGGAGACCTGGGATTCGCTCATCGCCTCCAGCAGGGCGCTCTGGGTGCGGGGGGTGGTGCGGTTGATCTCGTCCACCAGGACGATGTGGGCGAAGACCGGCCCGCGCTTGAAGGCGAACTCCCCCGTCGTCCCGTCGTAGACCGACACGCCCAGGATGTCGCTGGGCAGCAGGTCCGGGGTGAGCTGGATGCGGTGGAACGTGCAGTCGATGCTCCGCGCGACCGCCTGGGCGAGGACGGTCTTGCCCACGCCCGGGACGTCCTCCAGCAGCACGTGCCCCTTCGCCAGAAGCGCCGTCAGCACCCGGTCCACCGCCTGGGGCTTGCCCAGCAGGACGCGCTGCACATTTTCCCGCAACGCGGTCAGTTTCTGTCGTACGTCCATGATCGCCTTTGCTTCTCCGGGGGCTGCCGCAGTGCACGGGGCGTTTGGGCCCCCGTTCGGTGCTGCGGGGCAACTTCGCGAGGGTCTCGGCTTTTCCTGCCTTTCGCCGACGGCGGCTGCGGGTATTATAAGGGAACGAGTGCCTTATGTTCACAGGGATCGTACGACACGTAGGACGGGTGGTGCGCCTCGCCCCCACGTCGGCCGGTCGGCGGATCGAGATCGACCTCGGCCCGCTGTGTGCGGGCCTGCGCGCGGGCGACAGCGTGGCGGTCAACGGGGCGTGCCTGACGGCGACGACGCTCGCCGCCCCCGTCGTCGCCTTCGACGTCGTCAGCGAGACGCTCGCGCGGACCACGCTGGGCGCGTTGGCGACGGGGGCCCGCGTGAACCTCGAACGGGCCGTCCTCGCCGCCGACGCCCTCGACGGGCACATCGTGCAGGGGCACGTCGACGGGGTGGCCGGCGTGCGGCGGATCGATCGCGGCGGGCAGTGGCTCGTCGAGTTCGCCGGACCCCCCGAACTCACCGAGACCATGGTCCCCAAGGGCTCGGTGGCCATCGACGGGGTCTCGCTGACGCTCGTGGACGTCGGGAGCGGGACGTTCTCCGTCGCCCTGATCCCCACCACGCTCCGCGACACCACGCTGGAACACCTGGCCATCGGGTCGAAGGTGAACATCGAAACCGACGTCATCGGCAAGTACGTCCGCAAGATCCTGGAGGGCATGGGAGCGACAACGCGCGGCGGGCTGTCGATGGATGCGCTGCGCCGAAACGGGTTCGCATGAGAGGAAGCTGTCAGCTCTCAGCTCTCAGCGTTCAGCAGAGGAAGCATCGGCCACGCGGCTGTCGCTGAAAGCTGATCGCTGAAAGCTGAAAGCTGAAAGCTGCATCTGTTCCCCGATAACCTTCCGATCAGCGATCAGCGATCAACGAATCAACCAGTCAACCAGTCAACCAGTCAACCAGTTAACCAGTCAACCAGTTAACCAGTTAACCAGTCAACCAGTTAACCAGTCAACCAGTCAACCAGTTAACCAGTCAACCAATCAACCAACCACCGATCCTCATGCCAGACGACCGTCCCATCATCGGAGTGACCATGGGCGATCCCCTCGGGATCGGGGCCGAGATCCTCGTCAAGGCCCTGGCCGATCCCGAGCTTCGCCGGCGGGGGCGGTTCGTTATCTTCGGGGCCAGCGAGCAGCTCGCCTACACCGCCGACCAGCTCGAACTCGACTTCCCCTTCTTCCGCGACCACCACGAGAACGTCCGCCGCTACCTGCACGACGTGGTGGTCCTGGACTACGACGAGATCGCCATCCCCCCGGCCATGGAGCGCGGGCCCTCGCGGGTGGGGGGGGAGGCCAGCTTCCGCTTCGTCGACGATGCCATCGCCGCCGCCCTCGCCGGGGACCTCGACGCCCTCGTCACCGCCCCCATCTCCAAGACCTCCTGGGCGCTGGCGGGGGTCAAGAAGTACCCCGGGCACACCGAACTCCTCGCCGACCGGACCAAGACCAAACGCGTCGCCATGATGTTCGCCTCCTCCCGCCTGAAGGTCGCCCTGGCGACGATCCACGAGCCCATCGCCCGCATCCCCAACCTTTTCAACATCGGGTGCGTGCACACCCCCATCGACCTCGCCGACCAGGCCCTGCGCCAGTGGTGGGGCATCGCCCGCCCGCACATCGCGGTCTGCGCCCTGAACCCCCACGCGGGGGAGGAGGGGCGGTTCGGGGACGAGGAGGAGCGGGTGATCGGGCCGGCGATCCTCATGGCCCGCGAGTCGGGGATCGACGTCTCCGGCCCCTACCCCGCCGACACGCTCTTCCTGCGGGCGTCGCGCGGGGAGTTCGACTGCGTCATCGCCATGTACCACGACCAGGGGCTCATCCCCATGAAGCTCCTCGCCTGGGACGAGGTGGTCAACGTCACGCTCGGCCTGCCCATCCTCCGCACCTCCCCCGGGCACGGGACCGCCTTCGACATCGCCGGCAAAAACCGCGCCGACGCCTCCTCCTTCACCGCCGCCGTCCGCCTGGCGCTGGACCTCGCGATCCGCCGCCGCGGTCCGCAGCCGCCCCCGACCGCCGCGTAGGTGGCGGACGGGAAACGGAAGGGCCTCACGCAAAGGCGCAAAGGCGCAAAGGGAAGAAGAGGCAGCGGGAAGAAGAAGCCTGCACCGTCCCGCGCACGGCGCGCTTCATGGACGGGATGGACTCGATGGACAGTATGGACGCCATGGACCCGCGGGGTTCCGCTGTGCGGTCCTCTGCGTAATCTTGAAATCTGTGCAATCCCTCTCTCTCCGAGCTGTTTCTTCCCCTTCGCGCCTTTGCGCCTTTGCGTGAGACTTCCCCCGGTTCCCGGTTCCTGGCTCCTGGTTCCTTGGTCCCCCGGTTCCCCGGTTTCGACATTCCCGTACTCCCGCCCTCCCTCCCGCGGTAAATTTGCATTTCGCGTCTAAGAACGTCCCTCCTGCGTCGTGATAGGGGATGGAGACCGATGCGGCTCCGGAGACGCTGCATGAAGGGAGACAACCGCGAGGCGGACTGGGTTCGGTCCGCCATGGCCCGCTACGAGGGCCCCCTGCTCCGCTATGCGTTGCGCATCTGCGGGAGCGAGGAGTGCGCCCGCGACGTCGTGCAGGACACGTTCCTCCGCATGATCGAGCACAAGGGCCCCGGCGACGACCACCTCGCGGAATGGCTCTTCACCGTCTGCCGCAACCGTGCCATCGACCTCTGCCGAAAGGAACGGCGAATGACGCAACTGGACGCACCCATCGACACCGCCGCCTGCCCCGCCCCCCCGCCCCCGGCCCTGGCGGCGGCCGCTGAAACCGCCGCCGCCGTCGCCTCCGCCCTCGACCACCTGCCCCCCAACCAGCAGGAGGTCCTGCGGCTGAAGTTCCAGGACGGGTTCTCCTACAAGCAGATCTCCTCCATCACGGGGCACTCCGTCTCCAACGTGGGGTTCCTGATCCATACCGGTATCCAGACGCTCCGCCGCTCGCTGCGATCCAGCAGCCCCTCGGCGATCGGGGAAGGAGTCTGATCATGACGCACGACGACTCACACGACACGATCGCCCCCGCTTTGCTCACCGCGTACGCCCTGGGCGAGTGCGACGAGACGGAGCGGTCCACCGTCGAAGCCTACCTCAACGCCCACCCCGCCGTACGCGAGGAACTGGAGGACACGCTCCGGATCGGCGGCCTGCTCTCCGAGAGCTTCGCGTCCGAACTCGAAGCGCCCCCGGTGCTGTCGCTCACCGATGAGCAGCGAAACGCGATTGCCTCCGTAGCGGAGAATCGTCCTGCTCCTCAACTGCCCTGCGCAGTGGCGCAGTGTGGCGAACCGTCCCGTTCCGCTCGTTCCGCCCCTCCGCCGCTGCGCCGCTCCCTCCGCCTGTGGGTTCCGCTGTCGATGGCGGCGGGACTGGTGCTGGGACTGGCGGTTATGCACGTTATCCTGGGTTCCGGGGCAAGGGGGACCCCGGAGCCCCACGCTGAAATCATCGTGGCCGGTGCGACCAACGCCGCCACCTCCCCGCCTCCCGCGCCTGCCCCCGCGGCGGGCGAGGCCCTCGCCGCAGACGAGCCCTCCCTCGCCGCCGGCGAAACCCCGCTGCGCCCGTCCGTCGTACTGGACCCCGCCCGGGAGACCTCCCCGGACGCCGTCACGCTGGCGGGGAACATCGAAAACGCCCCCGCGATTCCCGGTGAGCCCCCGCGCATCCTCGCCGTTCCGCCCCCGCCCGTGGCTGCGGACCAGATCGTCTCGCAGATGCGCTTCTCCGAGTCCGACCCCAACGGAGGAAAACCGCTCCTGGACCTGGAGGCCGACTACGCCTTCCGCTCCGGCAGCGAGCGCTTCCTCCGCCGCCCCGCACCGAAGCGCCCGCAGGTGGCGAGCAACACCATCCAGTACATTCAGGAGCAGCACGAGGGGCTGCTGGCCCCCAACGCGGGAACGCCCGTGCTCGACCTCACCGTCGACTACGCCCGCGACGGGCTGGACGCCTACCTCCGCCACGCCCTGCCCGATCGGCCGACTGTCGCGTACCAGAACGCGGACTACGTCCTGCAGCGGCACGGGGGGCTGATGGCGGCGACTGGCGTCAACAACTGCACGTACGTTGCGGATCAGCATGGGGGACTGCTCGCGCCCAACGTGGTCACCAATGGGTGTTTGGTCATGGACCGCCACGGTGGGTTGCTGGCGATTGACGGGACAGGGACCGCGGTGATTCCCTCTCCCGCGGAGTCCACGGGGACACGGGTAACGGGTCTGCTGGTCACGCCCCCCGACTATGTCGGGGGGGTGAACTGGAGCTTGGAGGACACCCTTCGGACGCAGTCCGGGGGCGTTGGGTCGCTCACCGTCGGCGGCGAGGGTCGGGACATACACGGTACGTTAACCCGTGGTGCGAGTACTGCCTGCCTCTCCGACCTCGCCGCCGGCGGTGGGCTTTCGCCCGGCCTTTCCAGCGAACCACAGTACTTCTTCGGTCTGGCGGGCGAGCTGCACATCGGTGGGGAGTACACCCTGGGGACTCTCGTCCCGACGGCGGGGATCGGCGACTGGGACGCCGACGGCAAGGGGACGTACGAGGCCCCCGGCATCGTCTACAAGAGCGGTGCCGACAGCATACTGGACCTCACAGGCGTGACGAGCACCTACACCAGTGGGACGAACATCATCGGCGGCAAGGTGAAGATCGCCTCCAGCGACGCCGTGGAGCCCTTGGCGGCCGTCGATGTCGAAGCCCTCAAGGAGCAGGCCCGCTCACGCATTTTGGAAAGTCGCTTCGAGGAAGCTCTCCAGGACGTCAACCAGATCCTCCGTCACGATCCCCAGAACGCCTTCGCCGCCCAGCAGCAGGTCCTGCTGGCCAACCTCGTCAACGTCCGCCGCGAACGTCGACACCGCCTGGCACTGGGGGCAGGCGATGTCTACGGCTGTCGCGAGATCCGCGGGAAGATCAGCGACAACGGACCCGATATGGGCAACCTGATCCTCAACAGCGGCGGAACGTTGAACGGGACCCGCGAGGTGACGCTGCTGAACCGCGAGAACGACTTCAGCGGCGATGTCACGATGGGCGGGGGCACGCTGCAGATCATCGCCGGAGCCATCCCCTCCGCGACGGACCTGATTCTCAACGGCGGCCATGCCACGGTTGCGCCGCCTGCCACAGGCAGCGGCCGCCGGCGCGACCCGCTTCCGTGGTACGACCTGCTCCGCTATCCGTCCAACTGGGGCAGCACCGGCTGGGCGGGCGAAGCGGGGGGGGCGCCGGTCGCCTCGGACAACGACGCGGATCAGCGTGCGTGGGAGCGACTGAACACGCGCGTCCCGGAACTGGACCTCCACGGGGTGTCCCTTCGCGACGCGATGGATTCCCTGCGGGACATTACCCAAGCCAACCTGCACGTGAAGTGGCTCGCCCTGCAGGATGCGGGCATCGATGAGAACATCGAGGTGGAGAACCTGAAGCTCACCGACGTGACCGCCCGGGACGCCCTGCGGGCGCTGCTCGATGCGATCTCCACCCAATCCGGGGCGACGGAGGGAGATGCGCTGGCGTACGTCGTCGAGGACGGCGTGGTGACGATCTCCACGGCCAAAGACATCGCCAGGCCCACCATCACCCGCGTCTATGACGTGCGCGGTGTGATGTGGCAGGTTCCCGACTTTGATGAACTGATCCGCGATCTCGGGGCGGAGGCGGGCCCCGGTGTGACGGTCGATAGCGGGCTGCTATTCGCAGCCGGGCATGGGAGCGCGGATGTGCTCTCTCGCAGCGAAACCGGCCCTTTCATCGATACCACGATCGCCACGTTCTCCGACGGAGCACGCCTGCCGTCCGCGCAGATCACCCAAATCACGCTGTTCGGGGACGACGACGACGGCTGCACCCGCTCGGAACGGATGGACAAGATCCGCAGGATCATCGCCCAGAACGTCGCCCCGGAGACCTGGGTGCCTCACGGAGACATCGGGGCCTTTAGTGAGTTGAGCGGGCAACTGGTGGTGACCCAAACCCCCCGGAACCACGCCGCCGTCGCCAGCCTCCTCGAACGCGTCCGCCAGACCCGATCCCTTCGGCAGATGCGCCAACAGGAACGCCCCGGTGCGTTCGTCCTCTGCCTCGCTACCCCCGCCGCCGAACTCCGCATGCTCCTCAACACCGCCGTCGTGCACAACGACGACGTCGATGCGATGCGCTGGCAGCCCGCCGAGGCGGTGCGTGTCCCCGACCCCGCGGCCCGCAAGCGGGGCGAGTGGATCGCGGGGCGATTGGGCGAACTGGGCGCCGCCGCCCGCGTCGACCCCGCCGGGCGCGTCATCGTCGAACGCGTCCCGCGCCCGGACAGCGAGGGCCACCAGCGCGAGGCGTACGCTCACATCGACGAGAACCCCTTCCGCCCCGTCACCACCGAGCCCGTCTCCACGTTCTCCATCGACGTGGACACCGCCTCGTACTCCAACGTGCGGCGGATCCTCGGGGAGAACCGCCTCCCGCCCCCCGGCGCCGTCCGCGTCGAAGAGATCGTCAACGCCTTCCCGTACCGCTACACCCCGCCCCCCGAAAACGCCGACCACCCCTTCGCCGTCCACACCGCCGTCGCCCGCTGCCCGTGGAACGGGGGCAACCGCCTCGTCCGCGTCGCCCTCAAGGGCAGGGAGGTCTCCGAGGACAAACGCCCGCCCGCCAACCTCGTGTTCCTGCTCGACACGTCGGGGTCGATGTCCAGCCCGGATAAGCTCCCGCTGGTGAAGGAGGCGATGCGGCGGCTGGTGCAGCGGCTGGGCGAGAAGGACCGCGTCGCCATCGTCACCTACGCCGGGAACGCCCGCGTCGCCCTCGAGTCCAGCCCCTGCCACCTCCGCACCCCCATCCTCACCGCCATCGACGCCCTCCAGTCGGGCGGGTCCACCAACGGGGCGGGCGGAATCCGCGAAGCCTACCGCCTCGCCGCCGAGGGCTTCCTCAAGGACGGGATCAACCGCGTGATCCTCTGCACCGACGGGGACTTCAACGTGGGCGTCACCAGCGAGAGCGAACTCGTCCGCCTCATCCAGGAGCAGGCGAAGGGCGGGGTCTTCCTCACCCTCCTGGGGTTCGGGACCGGAAACCTCCAGGACGACCGCCTCGAAGCCATCGCCGACAAGGGCAACGGGCACTACCACTACATCGACTCCCTCGACCACGCGGACCGCATCCTCGGGACCGGTCTCACCGGGACGCTCCTGACCATCGCCAAGGACGTGAAGATCCAGGTGGAGTTCAACCCCGCCCGCGTGTCCAGCTACCGGCTGATCGGGTACGAGAACCGCGCCCTCGCCCGCGAGGACTTCAACAACGACCGCAAGGACGCGGGCGAGATCGGGGCGGGGCACACCGTCACCGCCCTCTACGAGGTCGTCCCCGCCGATGCCCCGCCCCCGCCCGACGCGCCCCCCGCCCCCGACGCCCTCCGCTACCAGCGCCCCGCGGGTCTGAGCGACGCAGCCCGCAGCGATGAACTGCTCACGCTCAAGCTCCGCTACAAGCAGCCCGACGGGGACACGAGCATCCTCATGGAGCAGCCCGTGAAGGATGGGGCCGGGGAGCTGACGGACTGCGAGTTCCGCATGGCGGCGGCGGCGGCGTCGTTCGCGATGATCCTCCGCGACTCGCGGCACGCGGGGACGTTCACGCTCGATGCGGTGGACGAGATGGCGCTGTCGGCCCGCACGGACGCCGACGCCCGCCCCGCCGACTGGAACGCCGCCGTCGCCGATTTCCGGACGCTGGTGCAGAAGGCCAAGGAACTGCTCCCCGGGCGGTAGGAGGTCAGGCGTGCAGGCGGCTGCGATTCGTTCCGCCGCCTGCACGCCCTGCCCCAGGGCCGCCTGGGCGCCTTACGCCTTCGGAATCTCGTACAGGCGGGCGGAGTGCGGGGGCAGCCAGGTGGCCACGCCCTCGGACCCGATCGTCACATCCTCGCCCGTCCAGAAGTCCTTCGCCGTCACCGCACCCGTGAGGCCCATCTGCTCCAGGGTGTACCCGGTGCACTGCGGGCGGTCCGTCCAGTTGAACAGGGCGACGTGCTTGGCGATGCCCCGCTGCGCGGTGCGGCTGCCTTGGGGGTAGTCCACGTACAGGCACTTGGGCAGGGGCGTTCCGGTGAAGGCCTCCTCGTCGGGGCAGTGCACCGCGTGCCCGCGGTCCATGTTCGCCATGACCTGGTTGAGCATCGCGACCTTGTCCGCTGGCAGTTCCTCCAGCCGCCCGTCCACCTCCAGGCTGCCCATGGTGATGAAGGCGTAGGTGAGGCGGTGGAGGTTCTCGGCGTCGTTCATCTTGGCGCTCCAGCCGATCCCGTCGACGTTGGGGAGAATGGTGCGGCGGGAGGGCAGGGCGTGCAGGGGCAGGTTCCAGATGCTTGCTGTCACGTGCTCCCGCCAGTTGCATGCCCCGACGTCGATGGAGCAGCGGTGCGTCTGGGCGTACTTGCCCAGGAAGGGGTTGCCCATGGCGACGGCGACGCAGGTCATGAGGAACCCGTCAGTGGGCAGGTAGGAGCGGATGGTCGACAGCAGCCAGTCCCGCCACTGCACGCCCGTGCCCGTGGCGTAGCGGATCGTCTCGGACTCCACGCCCTGCGCCCAGAAGTCCATCTTCATCGCCTCGTAGCCCCACTCCTTGAACAGGATGGTGAAGACCTTGTGCAGGTACTCCTGCACGGGGGCGAGCGAGAAGTCCAGATACCCGCTGTTGCCGATGCGGTACACGTTTCCGCTGGCGTCCTTGGCGAGCCACTCGGGGTGCTCCTTGGCGAGCGTGGTGTGCAGGCCCACCGAGGGCGTCCACCAGATCGCGGGGGTGAGCCCGGTCTCGCGGATCCGGTCGGCCATCGCCTTCATGCCGTTGGGGAACAGTTTCGCGTCGTGCCACTGGCCCTCGGGGAGGTAGAAGTTGGCGCAGGAGGGGCACATGACGGCCTCGCGGGACTGCCAGCCCCCGTCGATGAGGAAGTGCTTCACGTCGGGCATGTGGGCGGCGATGAAGCGGGCGGTCTTGAGGAGCTTGTCCTCGCTGATGTCGTGGAAGACCCCGTAGTTCCACGAGCAGTAGAACGCCTTGGTGAGCAGGATGTTGTCCTCGCCCTGAAGCGCGTTCTCGGTGGTGACGGCGTCGATGTATCCCGCCCAGGCGTCCTGGGGGTGCGTGCGCTCCAGGATCTCGTAGTACATGGGCTCCAGGGCCAGGCTCTCCCCGGGCTGGATCTCGAACCCGCCGTTGTGCATCGACCAGTGCATCTCGTAGGTGCGGATGGGCGCCCCCGCCCCGGCCGACAGGGTCCACTGCGCCCGCGTGCGGTCCTGGCGGAGCTGACCCTCCAGCAGCAACTGGCTGAAGCTGTCGTTGGTGAGCATCATCGCCGGGACCGCCTGGTTCTCCTGGTTTCCGAAGACGGTGTCCGTCTTGGGCAGGGAGCGGACGTAGGGGGATTCGGGGCGGCACCAGGGGAACTTCTCGGTGCGGACGTTGTCCATGTGGCAGTAGCGGGCCCGCCAGATGTGGTTGTCGCTGAACACGGGCTTCCCGCCCGCCGTCCCCCCCGCCGCCGCCCCGCGGATCACGTGCGAGACCGCCGCGGTGTTGCGGACCAGGCGGTCCACCCGCAGCGCCCCGTTGGGCAGCAGGCGAAGCGTGACCGTCTCCTCCAGGCCCGGGGCGCTGTAGGCGCCCCGCATCTCCAGCCCGTCGGGGATCTCGCGGACCTCCGTGCAGGCGAACGGCTCGCTGCCGGAGTGGGTGTAGTACTCGAACCCCGCCTTGCCCGTCCCGTGGTACGTCCCCAGGGACAGGCCGATCCCCTCCCATCCCAGGTTCCTGCCGCTCGCCTTGTAGCTGAAGCGCCCGTCGAGGACGCTGAGGGTTCGCTGGTGCTTCTCAACCGTGGTGGTCATTGCATCGAGTCCTTTGCTGTATGCTTTCGAGGGTTACGAATTCGTGGAGACGGCCAGGGCGACGATTTGCGACTCCGGACCGTCCGCCCGCGGCTTGATGCCGCAGAGGAACACCTCCGCCGCGCCGTCCGGGCCGTACAGGAACGGGCGCTCGAGGCGGTGGATCGCCTCCCGACGCCCGTCCTCGTGGAGCACCTGCCGCTCCTGGACGACGGCCGGGGCGCTCAGGCGCCAGTCCAGCCCGTCGGGCGATTCGAACTGCACGATGGCGCGCTCGGAGGGGGAGTAGAACGTGCCCTGGTCCTTGAGGAGGACGCGGTAGCGGCCGTCCTGGTGCCAGACGAACGGGTCCTCGCCGGGGAAGTCGGCCCCGGCGGCGGCGAATAGCGGCGTGGGGTGCTTGACGAAGGGGCCCGTGGGGGAATCGGCAAAGGCGACCCCGTGCAGCACGGGCCCGTACTGGGGGCCCGGGTTGCGGTCCCCGACGCCCTTGTAGACCAGGAGGAACCGCCCGTCGGGCGTGGCGGTGCAGGAGGGGTTGGTCGTGACCTTGGCGTCCCAGGCGCCGGGCGTGACGTCCAGCAGGGGCGCGTCGAATCGCTCCCACGGGCCCTGCGGGCAGTCCGCGACGGCCAGGCCGATGCGCTGGTGGTTGCGGTGGTCCCACCACTCCCCATTGCCGCGATTGCCGTTGTAGTACAGGTAGTAGCGGTCCCCGAACCGCCTGACGGAGGGGTTGTGGGTCACGTCCCCGTCCCAGTGGCCCGGGCGGGGGGGCAGGACCACCTCCTCGAAGCGGAAGGGGCCCAGCGGCGTCTCCGCCGACGCGCGACAGACCTCCGAGTGGGTCACCCACGCCTCGAAGCCCTTCGCGACCGGCCAGCGCGAGAAGAACAGGTGGTGGGCGCCCGTGGCGTCCGTCACCAGCGACGGATCCCACACGCAGTACCCTTCCATCCCAAAGATCGACGAGGCCTTGGCGGGCTTGGTCACGATCGTCATCGGCAGTGGTCCTTGGCCTCGTGGGTCCGGCGCCGCGGCCCAGCCGCGATGTTCTGCTCTGCAGTCATGAACGTCTCCATCCTTCTCCTCCGCCCGCGGGATGCCCCGGGCGGGCTTCCGCCCCGCCCCGAACTCTCGTCACCCCGCCGGGCGCCGGTCGGACAGTCCCCGAAGCTTACGACACGCGCACCGCTGGGGTCCAGTGCCCGGACACAATGCCCAGGGCCATCGCATCTCCGTGGCACGGGCGTCTCGCCCCTGCGGAGAGGCGAGAACGGCCTCGCGGCGAGCCCAAGCGCCCCCAATCCACGGGGGTTTCTCCGCCGAAGGCCACGGGCTTTCCTGCCCGTGGGACCCATGGGCGAGACGCCCGTGCCACGGAAATTCTGTTCACCGCCGTGCTCGCACGAGCGCGGCGGAACAGGGGTCGCAGAACCCCCGGTGCCCTGCGGGTGCGCCCGCGAGAGCGCGGCGGCCTACCCTTCGGCGCGGCCGGGGCGGAACTGCAGATCGTACACGCAGTCGTTCAGCTCGAAGTACTCCTCGGCGTTGACGTCGGTGACGGGGACTCCGTCGATGGTCAGGTTCTCGAAGACGATGTCGCGGTGGCCGTTCTCTGCGTCCTTGCCGATGATCCGGCTCTTGCGGCAGTCGAGGTTCTGGCGGCCTTCCACGGTGATGTTGCGGAAGCGCAGGTTGCGGGTATTACCGTTGCAGAGGTTCCGCTTGCCTTCGGGCCACGGGTAGGGGCGGTTCTCGATCCAGACCAGGCGGCAGTTGGCGTTCAGGTCGCCCTCGATGCGGATGTCCTCGTAGCGGTGGTTCTTCACGCCGGTGTCGCTCGCGGTCCCGTCGATGACGCACTGGAACACCGCGTGCTCCGGGCAGACCTTGATGTCGATGTTCTCCGCCACGGCCGTGAAGTCGTGGTCGAGGGAATTGGCCCAGTAGCTCATGCAGAAGATGTTGTTGTTGGACGAGCTGACGAAGGAGTTGCGAATGGCCATGTTCCCCCGGAAGTTGTCCCGGGTAAAGAACACGTCATCGCCGACGAAGGCGAAGCACTGGTCCACGAAGGCCGTCTGCTGGGGGTTGGGGGAGAGGTAGAACCCATCGGTGGACCCGTACCAGGGGGAGATCAGCTTGACCCCGTAGATCTCCTGGAGTCCGTAGAACGTGCAGTACCACGGGGTGTTGACGATGGTGACGCCCTCGAGGCGGTTGCCCGTCGGGCCCGCCCCCCCGGGCCCCCCGGCCACCATGAGGTAGGGGCGCTTCTCCTGGGACGACAGGCCCTCCAGCGACTCCCCGGGCCACAGTTCTCCGGACAGGACGCCCGGGCCCAGAATCCGCACGTCGCGCTGCCCGGCGAGGTCGAAGGTGCCCCGCACCCACGCCCCCCCGTCGAGGTAGATTGCCCGTCCGCTCTGCGCCCGGTGCCCCAGCCCGAGGGTATGCACCCCGGGGCCGAAGTACTCGGCCCCCTCGGGCACCGGCGGTTTGGGCGCGTCGGCGAAGAGGAACACGGGGTTCGCGTCGTCCCCGTCCACCGTCACCCACGCCTTGTCGAGGGGGGTGAGGGTGAAGACGGCCCGGCCGTCTTCGATCGCGGCGGCGATGGCCTTGGACCTGGGGCTGATCTCGACGCGCCCGATCCCCCCGGAGAGCTTGGTGACGCGCACGCGGACCGCCCCCGAGGTCCCAAACGTCGCGAAGCTCACGCTCGGGTGCTCCCCGCGGCGCCACCCGTAGCAGATGCACAGCCGGGCGACCTTGTAGAGGTACACCGCCTGCCACCCCGCCCCGTCGTGCACCTCGACGGTGTAGAGATCGGAGCGGTAGGTCTCCACGCCCGGGCCCGGGTAGATCTCCAGCACGGCGGAACCCGGTGCGGGCGCCGCCGCTCCCTCGGGACAGGCGGGCGATGGGGCGGGCGACGGTCTCTGTGGATCGGTCGTTGCCATGGGGCTTCCCTTCTTGCTCAAGGCCGCTGCCGTACTATCGCTCCGTCCCGCGGGCCGGTGACGGTGCGGGATTCGCAGAGCAGCGGCGGGGGGTTCATTCGTTGGCTCGGGGGGGGAGGTCCGGCACGATCGCGCCGTGCTCCCGGAGCAACTCGTGCAGTTCGGTCAGGGGCACCGCCTCGGGATCGACCCGGCGGCGGGCGGCGAGTGCGGCCAGCGCTCCGGCGGCCTGTCCGACGGCCATGCAGGTCGCCTGCACGCGGAGGGCGGAGTTGGCGAGGCGGTCGCTGGAGATGCAGCGGCCGGCGACGAGGAAGTTGCGGCTATTCTGGGGCAGCAGCGCCCCGCGGGGGACGGTGGGCACGACGCCCTCGGAGAGCGGTTCACACTGCAGCCCTCCGCCCGAGGACGTGTGCAGGTCGATCGGGTAGAACGAGTAGCAGACCGCGTCGTCCCACACGCGCCCGGAGCAGTAGTCCTGGACCGTGACCGTCCGCTTGCCCCGGATGGTGACCGTCTCGCGCACACCGCACTCGGGCGACAGGTGCTCGATCACCAGGGCCTCCAGGCCCTTCTGGCGGCGGAGGAAGCGGTACAGGCGGAGCAGCCCCCTCCGGGCCTCCAGTTCCAGCCGCGTCCTGCCCTCGCTGTCGCGGGCGTTGATGTGGTGGACGTGGCTGGCGTTCTCGCCGCGCTTTCGGAGCCACGTTCCGGCATCGGCGGCGGCGGGGTTCCAGGAGGCGTCGGTGTACTGCATGCGTCCGGCCCGCACTTCGGCGTCGAAGGCGCGGTTGATGGCGTCGAGGTCCAGGCTCGCCGGATCATAGCCGCCGGCGCGGCAACTGAGGGTGGCGGGCTGGGTCTCGGGGGGGACGTGGAGGGCAAAGCCCGCCAGGGCGGCGGCGTTGGCGTCGGCGGTGGCGTCGATGACCACGGCTCCCGTCCGGGTGGTCAGCCCGCTCTTGGTGCAGAGCGTCACGCTCCAGCCCCCGTCCTGGGGCAGGGGGGTGACGTCGGCGACCATGGTGTGCAGGAGGATCTCCACCCCGGCGGCGGCGACGCTCTCGTCGCACAGGGCGGCGTAGAGGAAGGGGGTCACGCGGACGTGGTGCTTCCAGTGCGGCTGGCGGAAGTCGCGGAAGTCCGGCACCTGCCCGCCGGCCTCGCGAACGCAGCGGGCCACGATCTCCCAGCCGATGCCGGCGATGACGGGGCGGCCCCAGGCGTGGAAGAGCCCGGGATACGCCACCCCGCCGCTCGTCGTGGTCCCTCCGAGCATGCCGTTCTTCTCGACCAGGAGCGTGCGGGCCCCGGCGCGTCCGGCCTGGATGGCCGCGACCACCCCGGCCGACCCGCCCCCGAGGACGATGACGTCGTACTGTGGCATGGAGGAGGTCATGGTCTGGGTCCGCTTGGCTCTCGACGCGTTGTCACACTCATCGTACGCAGCTCCTGTCGGCGGGCCGGTGGCGTTTCGGCGCCCGCAGGACGATCGGAAGGCTACCACAGGGGGATCGAGTATGCTACGGCCGGAAACGAGAAGCCTCCAGGGCCCTCGCAACCTCGCCGTCGCGGGTGCCACGGCTGCGCTGTTCACAGCCGTGCTTGTGCGGGCTCGCGGCGGACCACGGGTTCTGCAACCCCGTGGGACCCGGCGGGATCTTTCCCCGGCCGGTCCAATGCGGTACGCTGATCCGTGCCGGGCGCTCCCGCTTGGTGCAGCGTCACCGGCCTGGCCGTGGAGCGCCGGTCCCCTGGGGGCCGGTGCGATGAGGAGTTACAGCACAATGTCACAGCATCCCCCCGAGTACTCGCCGTCCACCTACCACCAGGAGCTTCTGCGGTCCGTGTCCCCGTCGCTTCGCTACGGGGGCGGGGATGCGGCGGAGTGGCAGCGCGAGGCGCGGGCGCGGCTGTCCGACCTGCTGGGGTACCCCGTGCTGCAGCGGACGCACCGCCCGCCGCTCAACGTGCGCTCCCTCTGGAAACGCGAAGGGGAGTTGGGCGTCATCGAGAAGATCGTCTTCACCTCGCAACCCGGAGCGGACGTGCCCGCCTACGTGTGCCTGCCCGCCAACGCCGCCCCGCCCTACACGTTCTTCCTCTGCCTGCAGGGCCACACCACCGGCATGCACCACTCCATCGCCGTCAGTCCCGATGAGGCCCTCCCGCTGGAGCCCGACGGCGATCGCGACTTCGCCCTGGGCTGCCTCCGCCGGGGCCTCGCCGCCGTGTGCATCGAGCAGCGGTCGTTCGGGGAACGGCAGGAAGGGCGGATCCCCCAGTCGATCGACTACCTCTGCCACCAGGCGGCCATGCACGCGCTGCTGCTGGGCACGACGCTGCAGGCCGAGCGCATCTTCGACCTCGACCGCGCGATCGACTACCTCCAGCAGCGCGGCGACGCGGACATGGGCCGGATCGGGTGCATGGGCAACTCCGGGGGGGGCACCACGTCGCTGCTGGCGGGGGCGATCCTGGACCGCATCCGGTACGTCATGCCCTCGTGCTGCTTCTCGTCGCTGGCGGCGTCGCTGCTGGGGACGTTCCACTGCGTGTGCAACTACATTCCGGGGCTGCAGCAGGTGCTCGACATGGGCGATCTTGCGGGCCTGCTGGCCCCGCGGGCGCTGGTGATCGTTAACGGCGTGAAGGACGGGATCTTCCCCATCGCACCCGCCCGCGAGGAGTTCCGCCGCACCCAAACCGTCTACGCCGCCCTCAACGCCGCCGACCGCTGCCACTTCGTGGAGGGCCCGGGGGGGCATCGGTTCTACGCGGACCTCGCCTGGCCGGTCATGCAGGACGAACTGGGCCGGTAGCCACCTGGTCGGGGTACATGCAGGTGTCGAGGCGTCCCGCCTCCAGGGCGTCGGCATCGGGTTTCCCCGCCGCCCGAAGGGCACTCATACGCATCCCAGTTAATTCTCGGGCAGCGTCGGTCTGACGTGGTTGCTCCGCTGCGCTCCGCAAACCACGGCACCCACCCGAGAATCAAGTGGAACGCGTATCATGCCCTGCCGGATCAGGGCCTGGTGATCGTGCGTGTTCATTTGCGGGCTCCTGGGGTTCAGCGCGTGCGGGCGGAGCGGAAGACGTCCAGCAGGTGCCGGTGGGTGGCAGCCTTGTCGGCGGTGTCGACGATCTCGTGCGGGCCCTGGGGGTCGGGCGCGAACGTCGTGTAGCCCGTGAGGTCATCCCCCGCCATCGGCGAACCGTTTGCCAGGAACTGGTGCGACAGGCGAACGCCCACCCGCCCGCGCCTGTACGTGGCCACGTCGCGCTCGAACGCCATCGCCACCGTGAAGGGGTCCGCGAGCCCCACGGCGGTTGTGCCCCGGGCCTGGGCCCATCGTTCGCCGGTCGCCCGGACGGCCGCCAGGCGGTCGCCCGCGAGCATCTCGCCCAGCATGTCTCGGTCAAGGTCCATCCCGTGGATGCGGTCGACCGTCAGCAGGGCGAAGGGCGTCTGTACGCGCTGCACACAGACGGCCGTGGCGACGGGGTCGAGCATGACGTTGCACTCCGTCTCGGGATGCTCCCGTGGATAGTTCAGCCGCCCGCCCATGCTCACCACGCGGGCGAGCATGGCGGCGGAGTCGGGGTCGCACAGCAGCAGCGTCGCGAGGTTCGTGAACTGCCCGATGGTGATCAGCGTGATCTCCCCGGGGTGTCGGCGGATGGTCTCGATGAGCCAGGGCACGGCGCGGCCGGGCGGGTAGGTTCGCTGCGGGCGGGGCTGGGCGTCGGTTGGCCAGGGCTGCACGGGGTTGGTCCGCCAGTAGGGGGTGGCGCACATCGGGTGGTGCGCCCCGGCGTGGATGGGCAGATCGCCGCGGCCGAGCTGGGTGCAGATCACCTCGGCGAGTTCGGCGCGCTGGGGCGAGAGCTTGCCCACGGTGGTCACGCCCAGCAGGTCGCAGTCGTCGCGCAGCAGGAGGTACGCCAGGGCGATGGCGTCGTCGGGATCGGTGCAGTAGCCGATGTCGGTATCCAGGATCACCTTGGTGGGCACGCGGGGCTCCTTTGGAAAATGGTAACCGTTCACGGGGTGCCACCCTCAAGCGGCGCCGTTCAGCCGCTTGGGGGTGCTGCGGCGTGGGGAGCCCCACACCCCCAAGCCGCGAACAGCATGCGGCTTGAGGGTGGCACCCGGTTTGAACGGTCCCGTGAACGGTTACGGAAAACGAAAGTCTTCGCAGCGCGATCCCGCCCGGAGGGGAAGGCCCCTCCCTCTGCCTCGACCCCCGAGCATTCTGCTGGCATCGAGGACGAGCGGGCCTGTCTGCTGCTACGGCGAGAGCGTGGTGGAACGGCGCCACTCGGCCGGGCCGGAGACCTCCTCCGATACGTCACCCAGTCGGACCTCAACGGTCATCTCCACCGGGGCGACGAGGGTCAGGTGGACGGTGTTCCCGTCCCTTCTCCACGAGGCCTTCAGGATCCCATGGGGGGTGTTGAACTCGCCCGCCGCTCGCGTAACGCCGATCGGCCGGGGGCGGAAGGACGCGCGTCCCCAGCCGCCGCTCGTGGGCGAAACGCCCAGCACGTACGCCGGCAGCAGCGCCCCCGGTCCCCCCGCCCAGCCGTGACAGAGTCCGGTGTTGCCGCCCTGGATGCGCGTCTCGGGGAACGTCGGCAGGTCGGGGTAGGCGCCCCAGAACCATCGCATCTGCGCAACCGCCTGCTCGTCCATCCCCGCCTCGAACAGCGCGCGGATGAGCCAGTGCGCGAACCAGAGCGTCCCCACGGGAACCACGGGTCCGCGGACGCGGGCGGGGGGTTTCAGCGAGGCCTCGCCCACCGGCACCGGGCCCAGTGCGGCGGGATCGATGATCCGCCGCAGCACCTCCGCGCGGAGCGGTTCGGGCGGGACGCCGGCCAGGCAGGCCATGGCGTGGGCGGCCTGGCTGACGACGGGGCTGAGCGTCCCGTCCGGGAGCACCGCGTCGCTGTAGAGCCCGCGATCGGGCAGCCAGAACCGCTCGTGCGCGGCGAGGCGGAGGCGGGCGGCGCGGGCGGTGAGGTCCTCGCGCCCCAGGGCATCCCGCAGCTCCGGCTGTTCGCCCAGGCGCCCGAGCACCCAGGCGCAGGCGGCGTTGGTCAGCAGCAGGCAGCCCGACTGCTCGATGGGCGACCACTCCCAGAACTGCCCCGCCGGCCAGGAGGCGATCAGCCCGCTTTCGTCGGTCAACGACTCCAGCAGGCCCAGCAGGCGGCGGGCCGTGGGGGCGACGGCGTCGAGGGTTGCGCGGTCTCCGCTGTGCAGCCAGTAGTCCGTCAGCGTCGCCAGCCACATGAGGCTGCTCGCGGCGAATGCGCAGTTGGTGCGCTCGGACGGGAAGAACCCGTTGATCCGCCCGTCCGGCAGGGCGGACTGCGCCCCCTGCAGCAGCGCCCGCCGCGTCATGGCCGTGTCGGCGAACGCGTAGGCCGACACCAGGCTGTGGACGTAGAGGTCCTCCATCCACTGCACGCGCTCGCGGGTGCAGCAGTCGGTGAAGGCGTCGGCGGTGCAGATGCGGACGGTGAGGGCGGAGCGGGCGAAGAAGTCGTCCAGATCGCCCTGGTCCGAGGCGAAGGCGGGCTGGGCCGTGAAGGGGTACAGCTCCTCATGGGCCTCGACGCCTTCGATCCGTCCGGGCCCGGGCGACAGGTCGATCGTCACGTACCGCCAGCCCCGCGGGTGGGTCGTGGTGAACTCCCCGTCGCCCTCGGGCAGCAGGAAGCGGTCGGTCAGGTGGGCGTAGGTCCGCTCGGGGTTGGCGGTTCCGGCGTCGGTGAGCAGTTCGTCGTAGCTGACGTCCACCTGCTGGCCGGCATCGGCGCCGGCGAAGCGCAGGGTCAGGTAGCCCGAGACGGTCCGCCCGAAGTCGAGCGTCACGTACCGGCCCTGCCGGGGCTCACCGCTCAACGGCAGATCACGGGCTTGGGGGTGGCGGCGGCGGGCGCGAACGGCCGCCTGGCGCGAAGGCGTGAGGCTGTCGGCCTCCGCGGCGGTCCATGCGCCCGAGGCGACGACGGTCGGGCGGGGGAGCGGATCCCACGTGAGCATCGGGATGTCGCGCGGGATCAGGGCTCCCCAGGGCTCGCAGCCCGCGCGCCCGATGACGGTTGCCTCGTCCCAGTCGGTGTCATCGAATGGCGGGAGCGTCCACCCGGCGGGCGCCTTCGCCAGGTCGCACACCTCCGGGAACCCGAAGTGCGACATCATCTCCGGCAGGTCCGCCTGCCAGGCGTCGCTCGCCCGGGCGCGCCATTGGGGCCCGGTCGACAGGTCCTGCCCCTGCACCTGGGCCTCGGCCAGCAGGGCCGGGCGGCCGAGCATCATGGTGGCGTTCACCTCGCCCACGTGGTGCACCAGCACGGCGAGGCAGTGGGGGCCGGGGGGCAGGTCCAGGTCCAGCGTGTCGAAGGACTGGTACTGTCGGTGGGCGCGCGCGGGTCCGCGTGCGCACCGTCGGCCGTCGAGGTAGAGCGTATAGAAGCTGTCGGCGACGAGGTGGATGCGGAGCGTGTCGTGGGCGGTGGTGCGGAACGTCCGGCGGAACAAGGCGTAGGCGTTCCTCGCCTCGGTCTGCGGGCTGTGCCAGATCCATTGCCCGGACCAGTCCGTCCGGACTTCGCCGCCCGCCAAGGGGGTATGATGGTCGCTCATGATTGCCGTCCTGGCCCGCCCGGGTCGGGTTCACCTGCCGGGAAAGGGAATGTCGCTCTTGTGGAATGTGGAGAGGAGAATCTCGCCGGCCCCGCCGCGGTCGCGGTCGTGGACCGCGTAGAGGGTTCCGTCCGGGGCGAGGGCCGCGTCGGGGTAGCTGACGTGGTCCCGCTCGTCGAGGGCCAGTGGGTCGCCCCAGGTCTCGCCCTCATCGTGCGACAGGCAGGCGACGATCCCGGTGCGCTTCTTCGGGTCCGGGCTGTTCAGGAGCAGCCAGTCCCCGTCCGCCAGTCGCCGCACGTGGAAGCGCGACCCGGGGTTGGGGATGCGCGTCGGTTCTCCGGGGGACCAGGACCGCCCGCGGTCCTGCGAGACGCTCTGCCAGATCACGCCCGCTCCGCAGCGGATGTACATGACGAGCGATCCGTCGGTGCGCTCGACGATCATATTCTCCAGCGCCCACGGGGGCGCCTCGACCGCCCCGTGCAGCGTCCAGGATTGGCCGCCGTCGGTGGAGATGCCCACTCCGTGCAGGTGCGCCCCGCCGAAGTCCCACTTCCGTTCCGTCCGGGGCGCGTGGGTCACGGGCATCAGCCATTCGCCCGTCGTAAGCACGGTGGGCTTGTTCATGCGGAAGCTGTGGGCCCCGGCGTACCCAACGCGGAACTCCTCGCTCCACTGCGGGTCCGGCGCGTCGGGTGTTCGGCAGAGGCGGGCGTGGACGTCATTGATGTCGGACCGGGGGTTGCCGCGGTTGAAGATCAGCCACAGCACCCCGTCGGGGGCCAGCCACAGCGTCGGGTCGAACGCCCGGGCCCCGTCGCGCGGCAGGGCCGGCTGCCACGCCGGGGCGAAACTCGCGCCCCCGTCGTCGCTGACCGTCATGTACACCGCGTTCTCCGGCGCCGGTTCCTTCGGCCCGCCGGAGAACCACACCACGAACAGCCGCCCCCCCGGCGTCCGCTCGATCCCCGGAATCCCCGCCCATCGTTCGCCGATGTCGGCCGCCGTCGTCACGATCTGTCGCAGCTTCATGCTTCGCCTTTCCCAGCCAGAACAACGCCGGGTCGTTCCGTGTGTCGCGGACGCACCCGCCGCCACAGTGGTCGCCCACGCACGACGGGAACACTCCCGCGACCCAGAGATAGCAGGAATCGGCCTGCTCGTACAGCCCCAGACTGGGCGGCCCACACCAGGCGCGGCGGGGTCGAACGTGGCGGGCGGTTACCAGGGGATCGGCCTCATTCGGACTTGCGCCGTTTCCGGGGTCGCGGGGCTTTCGTCGAGGCCGCGTTGGTACGGCGGGGGGTCCCGTCGGGCGGCGCCTTGTCCCCGCCGGGGTGTTCGGGCGGGGCTTCCTCGGCCGGGTTCCCCCGTTTCGTCGAGGCGGAACGGTTCGCGGCCTTCTTGGCGCGCTTCGCGGCCTTTGTGGTGGGTGTCGTGGCCTTCCTGGCTCGCTTGGAGGTGGCGGGCTTGGCGCCCGAGGCCTTGGCCGTCTTCCCCGGCTTGGTCTTGGGGGTGGGGGGCTCGGGGGCGGGCGCGGGGGCGGGTGCGGAGGGCTCGGAGGTGTCCATTTCGATACCGAACACGTCGGCGAGGTCGTTTTCGGCGATGGCCTTTCTGCCCGAGCCAGCCTCGGGGGCGAGCCCGGTCCCGGCGGCGGCTCTTTCGATGAGTTCCGCAGGGTCGACCTGCCGCAGCACGAACAGCAGTTCGGGGGCATGGTCCAGGCGGGCCCCCACCCCGTACAGCGCCGCCGCCACGTGCTTGCACATGTCCGCCCAATCCGGGCAGGAGCAATCGAGGGAGATCTCCGAGGGCTTGGGGAACAGGCCCTGTTCGCGGTCGGTGATGATCTCCATGACCCCCTGGGACAGCCGGCCCTGGAGGAGTTCCAGGACGGACGCGATCTTCCCCGCACACTGCGAGAGGATGGCCTGCCAGTGGGACTTGCTCAGGGGTTTGATCTTGATGCGGATCTTGTAGAGTTCCGATCCGCTCACCCACGCCGTCACCTCCCCCGGGGTGATCTGCAGGTCCACGACGGACCCGTTCCGCACGTAGGTCCGCCCGCGCGGCAGGCGGTTCTCGAAGTCGCTGTAGGACTCCAGGTTCTCGCACCAGGCCTGGCCCCAGAACGTGGTGGCGATCTTGCGGCCCTCGACGTGCACGGGGGACACGGGGTGGCCCTTCTTGGCGAGCTTGGCCATCTCCCGGGCGGCGTTGGCGCGACGCTTGGCGACGGGAACATACTCGGGATATTCATGCCAGCCCATGATCAGCTCCTTGCGATGGTCGGTCCATTATACCGGTCGGGCCCCGGTGCAGCAGCCCACGCTGCGCGGGGCGGCGTTACGCTTCGGCCGCCTTCGTGATATCCAGCGACACGAACCGCAGCAGCTCGTCGTTGGTCATCTCGGTGAGCAGCTTCTCGCCCCCCCCGTCGCCCAGCAGGTCGTTCGCCAGCCCGACCTTCTCCTCGATGAGGCGGTCGATCTTCTCCTCGACCGTCCCCTGGCAGATGAACTTGTGGACCAGGACGTTTCGCTTCTGGCCGATCCGGAACGCGCGGTCGGTCGCCTGGTTCTCGACGGCGGGGTTCCACCAGCGGTCGAAGTGGATAACGTGCGTGGCGGCCGTCAGGTTCAATCCCACGCCCCCCGCCTTGAGCGAAAGCACGAAGAACGGCGGCCCGTCCTCCTCGGCGAAGGCGTCAACCATCTCGCGGCGCTTGGCGACGGGGGTCTGCCCGTGCAGGACCAGCCCGCTTCGCCCGAACACGCCGCGCAGGTGGTCCGCCAGCGGATCGGCGATCTCGCGGAACTGCGTGAACACCAACGCCTTCTCCTGCCGCTGGGCCAACTCCTGGCAGATGTCCGCCAGCCGCTGGAACTTCCCGCTCTCGCCCGGGGCGTACCCGTTGTCCCCCAGCCACTGCGAGGGGTGGTTGCAGATCTGCTTGAGCCGCATCAGGAACGCCAAAACCAGCCCCTTGCGCTGGATGCCCTCGCTGATCTCCAACTGCCGGGCCAACTCCTCGACCGACTGCGCATAGATGGCCGCCTGGCGGGGGCTCAGGCCGCAGTAGGTCTTCACCTCCGTCTTGTCGGGCAGATCGGCGATGATGCTCTTGTCCGTCTTGAGCCGCCGGAGGATGTAAGGCCGCACGAGCGTGCGGAGCGGGCCGTACGGGTTGTGCTCGCGCTTCTCCAACGCCTTGGCGTACCGGGCGAACTCCGCCGCCGAGCCCAGCAGCCCGGGGTTGAGGAAGTCGAACAGCGACCACAGGTCGCTCAGCCGGTTCTCCACCGGGGTGCCCGTCATCGCGAGGCGGCAGTGCGCCTTGAGCTGCTTGATGGCGCGCGTCTGGCGGGTGCCGGAATTCTTGATCGCCTGGGCCTCGTCCAGGATGACCAGGTTCCACTCCCGCTCCCGCAGCCACCCCAAGCGGTGGGCCATCCCGTAGGTGGTGATGACCAGGTCCCGCCCGTCCAGGGACCTCTCCGGGTCCGTGTCGCACGCGTCCTGCTCCGAAGGATGGGCGACCCAGACGGACAGCACCGGGGCGAAGCGATCGATCTCCGACTTCCAGTTGGCGATCAGCGAGGCGGGCACCACCAGCAGGCTCGGCACGGCGGGAGGCGCTGAGGGGTCGGCCGGACCCGCCGCCGCCTCGCCCCGCCGGGCCCGCAGGTCCAGCAGCAGCGCGAGGACCTGGATGGTCTTGCCCAGCCCCATGTCGTCCGCGAGGCATCCGCCCAGGCGAAGCTGCGCCAGGAACCGCAGCCAGTGCATCCCCACCTCCTGGTACGGGCGCAGCGTCGCGCGGAGTTCCTTCGGAACCCCATCGCCGATCCGCCCCGGGTCGCGCAGTTGGCTGATCGCGTCCTCCAGCCACTCCCCCGCCGATACGCGCGTCCACTCCCGCTGGGCTTCGGCGTCCGCCTCCTTCGCCGCCCCTCCCAGGTCCGCCCCCGACAGCAGCCGCATGCCCTCGAAGAACGTCAGGCCCCCGGAGCGGACGTCGGACTCCACCTGCTTCCAGTGCGTCAGGGCGGCCGAGAGCTTCTCGCGGTCCACCTCCACCCACTGCCCCTTGAGCCTCACCAGCCCTTCGCCCGACGCCAGCAGGGCCTGCACGTCCTCCTCGCTCAGCGCCTCGTCGCCCACGCAGACCCCGACCGAGCAGTCCAGCAGGGCGTCGGCGTTGAGGAGCGAACCCTTGCGCTTCCCGATGGTCGCGTTGACGACGGGGCGGGGCGGGCGCTTGGCCTTCCACCAGTCCGGGACGCGGACGATCAGCCCCGCCTCCTCCATGGGGGGGATGTCCTGGAGGAAGGCGTAGGCCTCCCGCGGGGTCCACGCCAGCGGGCGGTAGATGTCCCCGGACTCGACGAGCTGCTTCACGAGTTCGCTCTTCTCGCTGGCCGCCTGGATGGGCGACAGCAGCGCGATCAGCCCCTGGCGGTTCTTCGCCCCGGCGTACTCCTGGAGGGCCTTTCCCAGCGGCCGATGCTGCAACCGGCCCTGTTCCGACAGTCGGCTGGAGTAGCTCGCCATGAACGCGAAGGGGTACTGCTCGTCTCGCTTGTTCTCCGCCAGGTGGAAGGTGACCCGCCCGACCCCCCGCCACAGCGGGTTCCTCTCGCGGAGGTACGCCTGTACCCCGCCGGCAGACGCGCGGATCTCCGCCCGCACGAACTCGTCCAGCTCCCGCCACCAGCCCTGCAGGACCTCGGCCGAGAGGTACTCCAGCCCCTTCATGGGCGGGGCCTGGAGCACGCGGAAGGCGAGTTCTTCGCTGGACGGGGGGGGCACGACCGCGGGCTCGGCGTCCCCGTCGCCCCCGGCCACGTGGCACAGGGCCGTCAGGTAGTCCCTCGCCACGTCGCGGGCGTACGCGAGGTCCGCGGGCAGGGGCGTCTGGAGTTCGACGGTTGCCAGGTGCAGCAGCCCCCTCGCCATGCCCGTCGTGAACGCCTCCAGCACCCGCCGTCCCACCCCCTGCGGCAGTCCGGGCGCACCGGGACCGGGTGCATCGGTCGCCTCGACATGCAAGTGCCCCTGGGGCGTCACGTAGGGCGCGACCCCGGCGATCGGTGTGTCCGTATCCTGTCTGATCATGCCTCTGCCTCAGATTCGGGAGTCTGCCCCGCCAATGCGCGGCCTCCGCGGCAACCGTCATCGTCAGCCGCCCGTCGCCAACCGTCAGCCAGACAGTACCACCAACCTCCCAACGACGAACAGAGGCAAGCAGTTCCGGTCCTTCCCGGCCGCATCCGGAAACGTGGGTATCTCGATCCTTCGTGCGGGTTCGGGAAGGGGTGTTTGGGTGGAACGGGCCCGCAAGGCAGGGCGATGGGGGCGAGCGCCAACAGTCCTTGGCGGAGCGGAGCTAACGCGTGGTCCTCGGGAGGTGCGGAGGGACGCCGCAGGCGGATGCTGTCTTGGATCGCCGGTCAAGACCGGCAGGGAACTGTGAACGCAAGAGCCGCACAGGAAGAATCGAGCCAGTCCTACTGCCCCAAGTCCTGCGGGGGCCGGCGCGAGGCTTTCGCCCCAAGCGGTCATTTCACCTGGAAAGATTTGACTTGCCGTAAAGTCATTCTCGTGAGAGACTGGGCGGAAAGGATGACGCAGGCCGGACTTCTTCTCGGCAATCGTGATCGCGTGAGTGAGGGCTTCCTCAGACGGTGCCGTTGGGCCATCTGGGGGGGCGCCCGCCCTTCCGTCCCCTTGGCCGCATGCGGCTTGAGGACTGCGCCCGCAAGGGAGGTTCCCGGACAATGCGGGCAGGCCGGCAGCATCGAATCGAAAGGTGAGGGAGCAGGAAATGGTCGCTCGTTTCGCTGCAATGGTTTGTCTCGTGGTGTGTGGTTCCGCGGTCCCGGTGCACGCCGCGATGGTTCTGGGCCTGGAGTGCGACACGTATTTCGCCAGGCCCGGGGACGTGCTGGAGCTGCGGATTCTGCTGGATGTGGATGACGCGGCGGCGGGGTGGCAGGCGCCGGCGGCGGGGCTGTTCTCGGCCGGGGCGGCGGTGAGGTTCGCCCCCGCCCTGGGGGCCGTGGCGGACGTGTCGGACATCCTTCTTCCGGGGGCGCTGTCGGAGAACGGAGCGGGCGCCCCCGCCCGCCGGGAGGTCGCCCCGGGATTCGCGGGGTTCTTCGGGGGGCTGCTGATGACCCTGGACCCGTTTACGCAGGGCTACGGCGAGCCGCTTCTGGCAACGGTGCGGCTGCAGGTGGCCCTGGGGGCGACGGGGAGCTTTCCGATCCAGTTGGACACGTATTTCCCGGCCCCGATGTCGAACCTCGTGACGTGCGACGCGCAGTCGTTGGACGACGAGGTGGAGTACCGGCCGTCGACGGTGGTCCTCATCCCCGAGCCGCTCGCCCTGTGCCTTGTGGGCGTGGGGTCCGTGGCGATGCTGTCCCGTCGGCGGGCGCGTCTGGGCCGGGGCCCGGGGCACGCCAAGGCTCGGGGCTGAGTACGCCGGGGCCCGGCAGGCGTTTCGGGGGGAGGCAAGCGCATCTCTTCGTGCCGTGCCGTTTTCAGAATTCACGATGGCAGCAAACCCCATCGTCGCTCCGACGATGGGGACCGGACAATGCGATTGAACCGCGGGCGTGCCCACGAGGCGCGCCCGTCACCCAAGGAGAGGGCCTATGTCCGCGGATGCGGTGCAGCGCGCCAAGGTGCGCGGGAGCCTGACGAACGGGTCGGGGCGGATCGAGCTTCTGGAGCAGCGGATTCTTCTCAGCGGCACGCCGCTCCCCGACGCCGCCCGCCTGGGCCTGATCGAGGGCCTGACGGAGTTCGCCCAGTGGACCGACCGCCTGGGGCAGACGGAGGCCTTCACCACGGGGCTCCCGCTGAGCGACGGGGCCACCCTGGGCACGGTCACCGCCGCCGGGGACGTCGTGCAGACCTATCTCGTGGATCGCGTCTGCCAGGTGCTCCAGAGTCCCGGAGCGACGCTGGAGGACGTGGTGAGCGCCCTGCGGGATCTGGGCGGCAGCTTCGTCGGGGATCTCGGGGGCCGGCAAGTTCCGCTGGACGTGCTGGTCGACCCGGCAGCCGTCGTCGGGGCATGGGTGGATTCCGAGATCTCCTTCTCCCTGCCGTTCCAGGCGCTGCTGCGCCCGCCGTCCGGGGTGGACCTGGACGACGCGCTGGGGGCCCTGGGGTTCACCTCGGGCGCCGAATTCGCCCTCGATGCCCTCGGGAGCCTCACGCTGGACCTGACGTTCGGGTTCGACCTTTCCGAAGGCCTCGGTCAGGCCGAACAATTCTTCCTCCGCCCCGTCGAGATGCTGCTGGAGGCGGACCTGTCCGGCGCCGACTTCGATCTGCCCGATCTGCGCATGGGCTTCATGGATCTGGGAATCACGCACGGATCGATCTCACTGTCCGGATTGGCCGACGTGAGCTTCGTCAACCCCGACGCCGACCTCCTGGGCAGGATCACCCTCGATGAACTGCGGAACACGGCGATGGACGTGCTGGCCGCCGTGACGCCCGGGGGCACGCTCCAGGCGTCGCTGCCGCTGTCGGGGGTGCTGGGGGCCATGGGCCTGGGAGCCCCGCAGATCTCGCTGAACTGCCTGGACGTGTTCCAACTGCCGGTGGAGATGGGCTTCAATGCCGACTTCGAGGCGCTGCTGCCCCTGGGGCGGATCGATCCGGCGATGGTGCTGGAGGCGTTCGACAGCCTCGGGGCGTCGTTGACGTCGCTGCAGCGATCCGACGTGTTCGCGCGGATCGAGGGACTGGGCGCCCAGAAGCTCTCCGATCTGCTGCGGCTGGGGGAGAACCTCCGGGGGATCATCGACGAGGTGCTGATGCGCCCGATCGATGGCGCCCACGGGCTCTACGAGTCGGCCTTCGACTCGGCCCAGAGCCTGCTGGAGCGCCTGGCGGCCTACCCGCAGAGCGTCCTGAGCAGCAGTGCGGACTACCTGGACGGCGTGCTGACGTACACGCTTCGTTTCGCCGCGAGCGACGCCCTGGAGGGGGACTTCGCCTACGACTACTCCGACGGTCCGCTGTCCCTGAGCGCTACGGGCACGGTCAGCGGCGAGGTCGGGACCGAGGTGGCGCTGACGCTGGGGCTGGACCTGTCGGCCCTGTCGGCGGAGGTGATCGCGGCCGGGGCCGCCCCGGTCGGTGGGCAACTGGATCGCTCGGCCGAGTTCTCCGTGCAGGTGGGATCGGACGCGCCCGTGCGCGTGACGGTTCCCGCCGAGGCGACGGCAGACAACGCCGGCCTGGACGATCTGGTGGCCGACATCAACGCCGCGCTGGCCGACGCGGGGCTGGTGGCCTGGACGGGTGCGGGGGCGGTGCTGCTGGTCGAGGCCCGCCGGGTCACCGTCGAGACCGCCGACGGGGAGCGGCAGCGCATCGCGCTGCGGACGCTGGGCCCGTGGGTGGCGGCTCGCCTGAGCGTCACGCCCGGGGCGGGGGCGGGGCAGCTTGGCTTCACGAGCGCCATGGAAGACCACTGCCGCCCCGAGGACTTCGCGTTCGTGCAGGACGCGGGGGCGTCGGCGAGCATGCTTGTGGCGGCCCAGATGCCCGAGGGGCACGGGCGCCTGGGCATGCTGGGTGGGATCACGTTGACAAACGGAGCCGCCTGGGTCGGCGGGACCGGGTACACCCCCGCGAGCCCCGTCCCAGCCACCGTGTCGTTCCAGATCGGGCAGGCGGGCGTTCGCTACGGTCTGGGCGACCTGGCGGAGACGATCGGGTCCGACGCGGCCGGTCTGGTCGAGGACTCGCTGACGACGGACGTGCAGGCGGGCTACCAGTTCACGGTGACGATCGAGGGCCAGACCGCCGAGTTGCTGGGCCTGGACCCGCTGGCGGTGCGGAGCATCGAGGTGCTGTACCCGGACGTGGTGGGCGGCCTGGCGCCGGTCATCAGCACCGTGGGGATGGACGAGCTGCTGGCCGCGGGGCAGCAGATCACGCGCGGGCAGATCGTCGAGGCGCTGCACGCCCTGGTGGACTTCCTGCAGGGGCTCGAATCGCTCCAAGGCCCGCTGAGCTGGCGCCTGCCCGGAACGGGCCTGAGCGTCAACGAGATGGTGGACTGCGCCCAGGATCTCGCGAGGCTCATCGAGCGGATCAACGCCGAGGGGCTCACCGCGCTGAACGACAGCCTGTCGGGCCTCGCCGCCACCGTCCGCGACGTGCTGGGGCTCGCGGAGGACCAGTTCCTCCTGCGGATCGAGCCCGCGTCGGCCGCCGGGGAGGCCGCACTGCGGATGACGCTGGACCTCGACTACGCCTTCGACCGCCAGGCGGCGGTGAACCTGGACCTCGAAACGCTCATGGGGGCGAGCCTCTGGCCCCAGATGGCGGACTACACGAGCATCCTCGGCGAATCGGGCGGGGGGACCGTTCGCGTGGACGGCAGCGCCCACGTCACGATCGACCTGGGGGTGGGCCTGTCGAGCCTCGATCCGTTCCTGTACGAGGGCACCGCCATCGGCGGGGCGCTCCGCGTGCAGGGGCGCGACCTGGCGTTCGACCTCACGCTGGGCCCGCTGCCGGGCATGGCCGTCGCGGGCGGGCATCTGCTGGTGGGCGACTGCCCCGAGGGCGGACCGGCGGCGTACGGTGCGGGCGAGATCCCGGCCGCTGCGTTCCGCGTGGGCCTCACCGACACCGATCCCGCCACCGTCGAGCGCTACTACCTCTCGTCCATCGCCGACAGCGACGTGACGGGGACGCTGGACGCGCAGGTGGACCTGGTCCTGCCCTTCGAGGGCGACTGGGTGGACCCCGCCGACGCGGACCTGTGGCTGCTGGCGGGCGTGGACGCGCAGGGCGCCCTGGCGGACGTCGACGGTGACTTCCCGACGTTCGTCATGCCCGACACGCTGAACCTCGAGGCGATGATCGACGGGCTGCGGACGCTGCTGACCCGCCTCCGCGACGCCTTGGGCACGCAGGCGTTCAACCTCAGCCTGCCCATCGTGGGCACGCAGCTCAACACCGCCTACCTCGACTCCCTGCTCGCCCGCCTGGGCGGTTGGTCGCCCTACGACGCCCTCCACGCCGCCACCTGGGCGACGAACAACCTCGCGGCGATGTTCGGGGCCTCCGCCCAGATCCAGGCGGCCGACACCGGGGACATGGACGCCGCCGACGCGGCGGCCGAGTGGATCATCCAGCTCTCCGACACCTACGCCTTCGGGGCCGCCGACGTGGACTTCGACCTGGGCCTGCCCGGGCTGGGGCTGGACATCGACGCCCACGCGGACGTGAGCCTCGACTGGGTCTTCAACCTGGGCCTGGGGTTCAGCAAGAACAAGGGCTTCTACCTCATCACCGACGACGGGGGGTTCGCGACGGGCCTGGCGTTCGCCGGAGAGTCGCCCACGCTGGGCGTGGCGCTCACCGCGGGCGTCACCGATCTCGACGCGAGCGGGCGACTGGGCTTTCTGAACCTGACGGCCGAGGCGATCCCCGGGGCGCCCATCGGGGCGAGCGGGCAGTTTGCCATCGACCTTTCGGGCCTCAACGGGCGGGTGTACTACAACCGCCTGGCGTCGTCGATCTACGACGTGGACGTCGCCTACGCCCTGTCCGCCGACGTCAATGCGCGGCTGGAGATCGCCTACAGCGCCAACTTCCCGTCGATCCTGTCGGACCTGGTCATGCACTGGTCGTTCGACAACGACGACGCCACGGTTGACGCGCCGCTGTCGCTCGCCCTGGAGGACATCCGCATCGACCTGGGCGGGTATCTCGGTGGGGTCGTTTCGCCCGTGGTGGAACGCATCAACGAGGTCTTCGAGCCCCTGCAGCCGATCCTGAACGTTCTCAACACGACCGTGCCGGTGGTCTCGTACGTCCTGGACCGCGACGTGACGATCCTCGATCTCGCCATCATGGCCGGGGGCTCGGGGGGCTACGACGTCGAGTTCCTCTCGGACGTCGCGGCCGTCGTCGACCTCGCCGGGCGGCTGCCCGCGCTCCAGTCGCACTACATCCACCTGGGGACGTACACGTTCGGTTCGGGCCTCGTGTCCGCCGACTCGCCGCTGGACCTGGCGGTCAACGGCGGGGCGTTCGAGGGCAACGAGAACGCCCTGGTCGACGCCCGCAACGCCGGCGGCGGGTTCGGGGCGTTCCTGGACGACCTGCAGGAGATCGGGATCGAGATCCCGCTGCTGGCGGAGCCCCTCCGCGTCGTCGAGTTGTTCCTCGGCCGCGATGTTGAACTGGTGCAGTACACCACCCCGCGCCTGGCGCTGGACATCGACTTCCGCCAGCAGACCCCGATCATCTTCCCGTGGCTGGTGTTCACGATCGGGATGGACGCGAGCATCTCCGCGCAGGCGGCCTTCGGGTACGACACGCGCGGGTTGCGGCAGTACGCCGACGGGGGCGACACGGGCGACCTGCTCAACGGGTTCTACATGCGCACGGGCCCGCAGTACCCGCTGATCCGCTTTGCGGGGCACGCCGCGCTGGGCCTGGGCGTGAGCCTCGGGGGCGTCGTCGCCGCCGGGGTCGAGGGCGGGATCGGGCTCGATGGGCACATCTACGCCACCGACGCCGACGGCGACGGGCGCCTGCACTGGGACGAGCTGCCCGCGTTTGAACCGGGCGAGATCCTGTCGCTGTTCGATTGCGACGGGAGCATCTACTTCGACGTCCGCCTGTGGTGGGAAACGCCGATCGACGACGGAACCTACACGCTGGCGAAGGTGACGCTGATGGACTTCGGGGCCGGCACCGGCGGGGCCATCGAGCACGAGGCGGACATCGAGTTCGACCAGCGCGCCATGGGCAATTCCGTGGACCTCGGCCAGGCCCCGACCGCTCGCGTGTACCACCCCGAGCTGTGGGATTCGCGCGGAGTGCAGTGGTACCGCTTCTCCACCGACCGCGACAACGAGGTCTTCGATTTCTCGGCCGTCCGCGCCAGCGCGGGCAACGACATGGCCCTGGCCGTCTTCAACGCCGACGGGGAGCGCCTCGCCATGTCGGCCGGCTGGGGCAGTTCGCAGGCGACGCTCAACGACGTCCGCCTGGGCGAGCGGGGCGTGTACTACCTCGCCGTCATGTGCAACGACCCCGAGTGGCCGCTGGAGAGCGTCTCCGTCACGCCCAACACCGACGCGCTGACGGGCACGGTGGTGTACTACGTCAACGACCTGGACGACTCGCCCGACCCGTACCTGATGGGCAACCCCTACACGTCCGCCCC
This sequence comes from Phycisphaerae bacterium, assembly GCA_041687095.1. Classification (GTDB taxonomy): domain Bacteria; phylum Planctomycetota; class Phycisphaerae; order SM23-33; family SM23-33; genus JAWLCQ01. Next base: position 77,230 of record JAWLCQ010000001.1, read on the forward strand.
GGGCGACGACGCCAACAGCGGTTTGGACCCCGCGCACCCCAAGGCGAGCATCTCCGCGGTGGTCTCATCGTTGACAGGCAACGAGGGGCGCGTCTACATCCTCGTCGACAGCGGGCACTACCGCGTGGACGACGAGGCCGAGCGCATCCGCCTGGCGCAGGGCAACGTGTGGTTCGTCGGGACCTGGCACACGAACGTGACGTTCGCCGCCGGTCCGCTGTTCGACCTGAACAACGCCGGGGACGTCCACCTCTACGGGTTCAATCTCTACGGCGAGGGGACCGCGACGGCGGTCCGTACGCGCGGGGACGGCCTGTGGGACGCAGCCGCGGGGCATTATGCACCCGTCGATTCGCTCGTCATCGAGGGCAACCGCTTCGACGGCGTGGGCGTGGGCATCGACGCCGGGTGCTTCCAGAGCGTGGTGATCTCCGGCAACCGCTTCACGGGCGAAGGGGCCGCGGGCGTGGTGTTGGGCACATCGGCGATGGCGATGGTCTCGGGCAACAGCTACCGCGGGTACGTGGGGCAGTACGGGCTGCGCACGGGGGGCCGGTTCAGCGCGTTCGTCGCCGACAACGAGATCGCCGGGACCGTCGCGTCCGTCTGGGCCGACGACGGCGGGTCGGTGTACCTGCGCGGCAACACGATCAGCGGGAGCGTCGTGCTTCGCGGCGACCGCGACAACGTGGTCCGCGGGAACACCATTACCGGCGACGTGCGCCTCATCGCACCGGCCGATCCGAACTGGGGCCAGATCGTCTGGCCGGGCGAGTGGGTGGAGGCCAACGCCCTGGCGCCCCTCCCCTACGACGAGGCGTTCTCCCAGGCGATCGTGGGCAACGTGATCTCCGGGGCAGTCCGCGTCGAGTACGCGACAGCCACCCTCATCGAGGGCAACGTGTCCCTGGGCTCGGTGGTGGTGGCCGCGGGGAACAAGAACACGCAGATCCCGATCATCGTGCGGCTGAACGAGTCCATCGACGCCGGGGCGGGCGTCGCCGTCGAGGTGACGGGCCTGTCGTGGGCGGACATCACCGACAACGCCCTGATCCGCGGGGCCACGGGCGTGCTCATCGACACCAGCGACCTGTGCACCGTCAGCGGGAACCTCATCGACGCGACGCAGTACGGCCTGCGGATCGTCAACGCCGGCAGCATGCTGGCGATGGAGAACCGCATCGACGCGGGCGTCGAGGGCGTCCGCATCGAGGGCAACTACTTCGTGCGGCTGGAGGGCAACGAGATCTCGGGCGGAGAGTCTTCGATCCGCGGGATCGGCAGTTGGGTGGTCCCGCGGGTGACGGGCAACCGCCTGACGGGCGGCGTGTGGTTCGAGGGCGACGGGCTGCTCGTCCCCCCCATGCTCCGCCGCCTGGGGCAGTTCCGCGAGAACGACGTCGACGGGACCGTGACGATCGACACCGGGCACCGCCTGGAAGTCCTCGGGAACCTCCTGCGGACCGGGCGACTCACCGTGACGACGGGGGGCAATGCGACGGTTTCGGACAACCTCGTGAACCAGGAGATGATTCTCACGATCGGCGGGTCCGCCGACGTGTCGTGGAACCTCGTGGACCTGGGCGACCTGCGCCTGACCGTCGCTTCGGGGCAGGCGTGGACCGTGTCCGACAACACGCTCACCGGCGGATACGTCGGCGGGGGCGACCTCGTCGTCAGCGGCGGGACGCGGGCGCAGGCCCAGGGCAATACGGTTGTCAACGGCGACCTGCGAGTCACGATCACCGACGCCCCGACGTCTGCGACGCCCGCGAGCGTCCTCACCGACAACACGGTCTCCGGCGTCCTGTCGCTCGTCGGCGGGCCTGGCGCGGACATCCACGACAACCCGTCGCTCGGCGGTCTGCACGTGGCCATCGGCGGGGCGTGGGGGCAGGCGGATCGGGCCTGGCACACGCGGATCACCAACAACCCGGTCATCACCGGGGACTCCCACGAGGGGCGCGGGACGATCGACGTGACCGTGCCCGGGACGCTGCTGGTGAGCGGCAGCGTGGTGCAGCGCGGGCACAGCTACTTCACGGCGGCCGGGGCTGTGCGGATCGAGGGCAACGACTTCGTCGCGGGCGACCTGTTCGTCGCCATCCCCGGCGACAGCGGGACCTTCGGCGAGGCCCCCAGCGTTCTGGCGGGCAACTGGGTGCGGGCGGGGAGCGTGTGGTACAGCGGGGGGGGCGGGCTGGACCTCTACGACAACCCGATCCTCGACCGCACGGTGGACATCGAGATCACCCAGCCGTGGACGGCCATGCCCGCGGGGCGGATGTACCACACCCGCGTCTTCACCACTCCGGGCGGGGCGCAGGCCATCGGCAACCTGCTCCTCGACATCCCCGGATCCGCCGAGGTGCGGGACACGCACTTCGACGGGTCGTGGGGCCTGCAGATCGGCGGGTCGAGCCTCGTGGGGCACCTCGTCGAGAACGTCACGACGACATTCGGTGGGATCACGATCACGTCGGGCCCGGCGGCAACCCTGCGCGGGAACACCGTGTGGGGCGGGGTGACGGTGAACGTGGCGGGCAACGAGTTGCCCGCGGGGACGGACTGGGCGACGGTCGTCGAGGACAACACCGTCAGCGACGGGATCTGGCTGAACCTCGACACGCGCGCGGAGGTCCGCCGCAACACCATCACCGAGAGCGGGCAGGCCTTCAGCGACGGCAGCCTGCGGATCGCGGGCGCGGCCGACAGCGGGCACGTGGTCACGGGCAACACGATCCACGGCGGCATCGAGATCACCAGCGGGCCGTGCGCGACGATCGAGGGCAACTCGCTGGCGTTCGGGAGCATCGTCCTGAACATCCCGGACGACGAGGTCATCGTCGGGCAGGCGAACGTCACGCACATCCGCGGGAACGTGCTGGCGATGGGCGGGGTCTCGGCCCGCCTGGGCGCCGCCGCCGTCATCGAACCGCTCGCCCTCAGCGGCGGGGGCGAACAGCCCAACGTGGTGAGCTTCCTCACGCTGACGGGCAGCTCGGCCGCCGCGCACCAGGTCCGCGGGAACCGCGTGACGGGCGACATCAGCGTCTCCGCCGGCCCGGCGGTCGTCATTGAGGACAACACCGGCCCGCTGGCGAGCGATCCGCTGGGGACGATCCGCGTCCGCCTCGGGGGGGCGGGGCAGGACGGGAGCATCGTGTCCGGCAACCGCGCGGGGACGATCGACCTTCAACTCGCCTCCGGCGGGACGATCGGCCACAACACCGCCGGCGCGGGCATGCTCCTGACGCTCGGCAACGCCGGTGGGGTGCTGCACAATACCGTGCTCGGCGGCGGGATGGCCCTCGCCGGCAGCGGCGGGGACGGGCATCTTGTGCAGGGCAACGTCGTCACGGGTGGGGTGCGAGTTTCCGCCTCGGCGGCCATCGCCCACGACATCACGGGCAACACGATTTCGGGCGCAGCGTACGGCCTGGAAGTCACCGGGGGCGCCCCGGCCACGGTGCACGACAACGTCCGCATCGAGGGCGATTCCATCGGGATCCGCATCGTCGGCAACGCCCGCGTCACCGTCGAGGACAACCCCGCGATCCTCGGGACCGCCTGGGGCGTCTGGGCGGACGGGGACGGGGCCGTGCTGACGATCCGCGGCAACGACATTGTCGGGGGCGTCTACGTGGACAGCCTGCTGGGGGCCCTCATCGAGTCCAACGAGATCCACGACGGGACCACGGGCGTGTACCTCACGGGCGGCTCGACGGACGTGGTGCGCGGGAACGTCGTCCGCGGGTTCTCGACGGGCGTGCAGTTCCTGTCCGCGGCGGCCGAGGCGTACGGTAACGAGATTCACTCCAACGTCACGGGCGTCCGCACGCCGGCGACGCTGGGCGGTTCGGATTGGATCGCCCCCAACGCCATCCACCACAACACGGTGGGCGTCGAGGCCCTGGCGGGGGCGACGGTCCGCTTCAATCGCCTCGAGGCCAACGCCATCGGCATCGACGCCGCCGGCAGCGTCTCGGTGCATCACAACGTCCTGGCGGACAACAGCGCCCAGGGCGTGCTGGTCGACGCGGCCTCCAACGTGCAGGTGGTGAACAATACCATTGTGACCGCCGACGGGTTCGGCGACGGGGTGGTGGTGCAGGGCGGGTCCTCCGGGGCAGCGGTGCGGAACAACATCCTCTGGTCGCGCGGCGGGTACGGGCTGTACGTCGCGAACGACTCGCAGGTGGGCCTCGCCAGCGACTACAACAACCTGTACGCCTCGGGCAGCGGGCGCGTCGTGTGGTACCAGAGGGCGTACGACGACCTGCTGGACTGGCAGCTCGATTCGCTATACGACGCGCACTCGATCGGCTACACGCGGATCGACCCGCTGCGGGACGACCCGCGCTTCGTCGACCCCGCCGGCGGCGACTACCGCGTGCAGATGGGCTCGACGGGCATCGACCGCGGCGACCCGGCGAGCGATTTCACGCTCGAACCGTCCGTCAGCGGCGGGCGGATCAACCTTGGTGCGTTCGGTGGGACGAGCGAGGCCGCCCAGTCCTCGGCGGCGTATCTGCGCGTCGAGTACCCCGACTTCCACGCGGACTGGCAGGTGGACCGCGCGCGGAACATCCGCTGGTCGCAGTGGAACGTCGCGGGCGACGTGCGCGTCGAGGTCTACCGCACCGACGGGACGCCGGCCGCCGCGGTGGGGACGTTCGCGGCGGCGGCGGGCGAGTGCAGTTGGAGCCCCCGGATGGCTGGGCTTTCGGTGGACCTCTCGCAGGGCTATCGCGTCCGCGTGACGTCCGTGAGCGACGGGAGCGTCTTCGCCGAGTCCCGCGAGCCGTTCTACGTCGTCCCCGTCGGGGGCACGTTCTACGTCAACGACGCCCTCACGGGCGACGACCAGTACACGACGGCCGCCGGGGACAACCGCAACCCGGGCCTGTCGCCCGACGCGCCCAAGGCGAGCGTCCTGGCGACCCTGCGCCTCTACGACCTCGGGGCGGGCGACGTCATCCGCATCGACGACGGGTACTACCCCCTGCCCACCAACCTGCTGCTGGGCGGGCCGGGGAGCGCGGGCGACGACGAGGGCGTACACCTCGACGGGCCGACGCTCGCGGGCAGCGAGGCCGTCCTCGACCGCGTCGTCACCCGCGCGGGGACGATCGCCGTGGACGTGAACCGCGCCGACGGGATCGAGCTGCGGAACCTCACGATCCGCAACGGTCAGCGCACGCTGTGGGTCCGCGAGGGGTCCGAGCGGTTCGTGGGTGAGCACCTGGACATCTCGGGCAGCGCGCTCGACGGGATCCGCATCGAGAGCGGCTGCGAGGACGTGTGGCTCCAGTCGCTGCGGGTGCATGGCAACGGTGGGGCGGGCGTGTACGCCGCTCCTGCCCGGGTCACCCTCCTCGACAGCGAGATCGCCAACAACGCAGGAACGGGCGTTTCCTTGCCCGCGGCGGGTGCGGCGCGCATCGAGGGCAATACCGTCAGTGGGAACGCGGCAGGCATCGTCATCACGCACGCCGTCGCGGGCACGACGGCCATCGTTGGCTCGCTGGGGCACGGCAACCTCGTGCGGAGCAATGCGGGCGACGGGATCACCGCGGTGGGCCGCGTGCTGGTCGAGGGCAACACGGTGTCGGGGCACACGGGGGCGGCGGGCATCCGCATCACCGAGGGCACGTCGGCGTATCCCGAGGCGAACGACAACGTCGTCAGCGGCAACGCGACGGGGATCGAGTCCAACACCCGCGCCTCGGTGCGCGGGAACCTGGTGTACGACAACGCCGTCCACGGCATCCGCGCGCGCGGGAGCGAGACCCTCGCGAACAACGTCGTTCACGACAGCGGCGTGGGCATCCAGCTCTGGTCGTACTACACCGGGACAATCGAGCACAACGTACTGTACGCCAACGCGACGGCCGCGGTGCGCGTCACGGGCCCCAGCACCGGGGCGATCTCGCTGCGCCACAACACCATCCATCAGACCGCCGGGGACGGCGTGCGGCTGGAAACCACCGCCGACGGTGTGACGCTCGATAACAACATCATCGTCGTCGAGGGCGGGTACGGGATCTACGTCTCCGACAACAGCCAGCCGGGCTTCTCCAGCGACGACAACCTGCTCCGCGCCACGGGCGGGGGGCGCGTGGGGTACTGGCAGGGCGAAGCGGGCAGCCTGGCGCAGTGGCGGCAGGCGTCGGGGCAGGACTCGCGCAGCCTGTCGGACGACCCGCGGTTCGTCAATGCGGCCGGCGGCGACTACCACCTCCAGAGCCTTACCGGCAGCATGCACGGGGGGACGCTGGCGGTGGTGCTCGACGGGGCGACGGGCCTGCCCGTCGCGGCGGCGGGGACCCTGGAGTTCGACGGGGCCCAGTCGCCCGCCATCGACCGCGGGCGGGCGGGCAGCGCGTACGATCAGGAGCCGGCCCCCCACGGGGCGTTCGCGAACCTCGGGGCGTACGGGAACACTCCGCAGGCGTCGCGCAGCCCGGTGAGCTACGTCATGCTCCTGACCCCCGAGGGCGGGAGCGTGGTGATGACCGGGCGGTCTGCCACCGTCCGCTGGCGGAGCGAGGGCTTCACCGGTGCGGTGGACATCGAACTGCTCCGCGGGGGGGCGTTCCTGCGGACCGTCGCCACCGGCGTCGCCAACAGCGGCGAGTACGCCTGGATCGCCCCCGCCGACCTGCCCGCGGGCAGCGACTACTCGCTCCGCATCACCCGCCCCGGCGGGGTGTCGGGCGCCAGTGCCACGTTCAGCGTCGAGGCCTTCCAGGGCGTGTACTACGTCAATGACGGTTCGGTGAACGGTGACGGGGCCGACTGGACCACGGCGGCGGGGGCGATGGGCAACACCGGCCTGAGCCCCGACTCGCCCAAGGCGTCCATCGCGGCCGTCTTCGAGAGCTACGAGCTGGTCCCGGGCGACGTCATCTACGTCGACGCGGGCGTGTACACGCTGTCGAGCAACCTGCTGCTGACGGCCGCCCAGAGCGGGATCCGGATCGTGGGCTACCATGACGACGCCCACCCGGATCGCCAGGCGGTGTTGGACCGCGCCAACACGCTCGCCGGCAGCTACGCCATACAGCTCTCGGGCGCCTCGGGCGCCTCCCTGGAGCACCTGTCGTTCACCGGGGCGTACTCCGGCATCTACGCCGCCGACGCCGTGGTCTCCGACGGGATCCGCATCGAGAACTGCCGCTTCTACGGCAATGAGACGTGGGGCGTGTGGCTGGGGGCGGGATCCGCCAACGTCGTCGTCGAGGGAAGCCACTTCAGCGGCATGGCCGTTGCGGGCATCGACCAGAGGGGCGGCGTGTATCTCGGCGGCAGCGGGGCGCAGGTGCGCGGCAGCACCATGCACGACTTCGCCCTCGACTGGTACTACGGGATCGAGACCACCGGGGCGGACGCGACGGTCGATGGCAACACGATCACGAACGTCTTCAATGGCCTCCATGTGACGGGCGTCCGCTCGATGGTGAGCGGGAATACCGTGAGCGGGGGACGGACGGGCATGAACCTGTCGGGCTTCTCCAACGTCGCCGACTGGATCGAAGCCTCGGGCAATATCGTGCACGGGCAGACGTGGCAGGGCATCTACGCCGGTAGCGGCGTGCGGGTCGTGGGCAACACCGTCTACAACGTGATCCACTCGGAGCACACCGGGTCGCCCTCGGGGGCGATCCACGCCACGGGCGACATCCTCGATAACGTCGTGTACGCCAGCACCTGGGGCATCCGCTCGGGCGGGTACACGGGCATGACGGTCCGCGGGAACCTGGTGTACGGCTGCACCATCGGGATCTTCACCTGCTCGGGCACGCTGGAGGCCAACGAACTCCGCAACAACGTGACCGGGATCAAGATCAGCGGGTACTACGAGGGCGTCGTCCGCAACAACCTCATCCGCGACAACACCCAGGCGGGCCTGGTGGTGTACGCCACCACGCCCTACGGGACGCGCCTGGTTGAGAACAACACCTTCCATCAGCCCACCGGCGACGCCATCCGCCTCCAGGAGACGGCCCTCAACGTCATCCTCCGCAACAACATCATCCACGTCGGGGGCGGCTATGGCGTGTACGTGAGCAACGACAGCCAGAGCAGCCTGACCAGCGACTACAACCTGATCCACACCACCGGCAGCGGGAAGGCGGGCTACTGGCAGAGCGACCGCGCCACGCTCGCCGACTGGCGAAGCGCGACCGGAAAGGACGCCTGGAGCCTCTCGCAGGACCCGCTCTTCGTCGACCCCGCGGGCGGGGACTTCCACCTCCAGAGCCCCCACGGCAGTTACCACGGCGGCCGGCTGGCCGTCGCGCTCGACTCCGCCACCGGCCTGCCCGTCTCCGTCGCGGGCCAGTGGGTCTCCGACGCCGCGCAGTCCCCCGCCATCGACCGCGGAGACGCGGGCGTCAGCTACGCCAACGAGCCCGCCCCCAACGGGGCGTTCGTCAACCTCGGAGCCTTCGGGGGCACCGCCCAGGCGTCCCGCAGCCCCGACGCGTACCTGACCGTCCTGTCCCCGTCTGCGGGGGAGACGTGGATGACTAACCGCACGTCCGTCCTCCGTTGGCGCAGCCAGGACATGGATGGGGCGGTCGCCATCGAACTGCTTCGCGGGGGGACCGTGCAGAGCGTCATCGCCGCTTCCGCCCCCAACAGCGGCTCGTACGAGTGGCTGCTGCCCCGCGAACTAGCCGAGGCGGGCGACTACTCCATCCGCATCACCCGCTCGGGAGAGGTGGTGGGGCAGAGCGGGACGTTCAGCATCGTCCCGGCCGCGGCGGCTTACTACGTCAACGACGGTTCGGTCAACGCCGCGGGCGACTGGACGACGGCGGCCGGTAACGATGCCGCCGACGGGCTCACGCGCTCGACTCCGCGGTCGTCGATCGCGGCGATTCTCGCGAGCTATCAGCTTTCCGCGGGCGACGTCATCTACGTGGACGCGGGCGTCTACACGCTGTCGAGCAACCTGGTGCTGTCGGCGGCGCAGAGCGGGATCCGCATCGTCGGATACCACGACGAGGCCCACGAGGACCGCCGCGCCGAACTTCGCCGAGGCAACACCTCGAGTTCCAGCTACGCCATCCAACTCGCCGGGGCCGCCGACGTGAGCCTCGAACACCTGCACATCACGGGCGCCTACCACGGGGTCTACGCGGCCAACTCGGCCGGGGCGACGGGGCTGACGATCCTCGACTGCACGATCTACGGCAACAGCAGCTACGGCGTGTGGGTGGGGACGGGCAACCACGGCGCCGGCGTGGCCGACAGCGAACTGCACGGGCTGCTGTACAACGGCGTGCGGCAGGTGGACGGGGTGTACCTGGGAGGCAACTCGTCGCGGGTCATCGACAGCTACCTGCACGGCCACTCCAGCGGGAACAGCGACGCCATCGAACTCCCCGGGACCGACGCGGTGGTGAGCGGCAACGTGCTGGTGAACAACCATAACGGGATCCGAACCAGCGGCGTGCGGGCCCGCGTGAGCGACAACCGCGTCGAGGGCGGGCAATCCGGGATGCTGATCTACGGACAGAACAACGCCCGCTCGGAGTGGGCCGAGGTCGTCGGTAACACCGTCACCGGCCAGAACCATCAGGGCATCTACGCCGTCTACGCGCTGGTGCAGGGCAACACCGTCTATGCGGTGAACCACATCGAGGGCTCGGCGTCGGGGGCGATCGTCGGCAGCGGCTCCGAGATCGTCGGCAACACGGTGTACGACAGCAAGTGGGCCATCCGCAACGGCGGGCAGCAGGGTTTCACCCGCGACAACGTGGTGTACGGGAACGTGGTGGGGCTCTGGGTGGACCGCTCCCCGACGGAGGGCAACGTCGCCTACTCCAACGGGATCGGCATCCAGGCGACGGGGCAGTCGCCCCGCGTCGCGAATAACCTCGTCTACGGCAATACCAGCGCGGGCGTGGTGCTGTACTACACCTACGGCACCCCGGCGGTGGAGAACAACACGGTTTACCAGACGGCGGGGGACGGTGTTCGCCTGGAGGGCAGCTCCCCGGCCCTCAACGTCGCGCTGCGGAACAACATCGTCGTGATGGCGGGGGGGAACTACGCCCTGAACATCAGCAACGGCAGCCAGCAGGGCTTCACGAGCGACTACAACCTCTTTCACACCACCGGCGGGGCGAGGTTGGCGCTTCTGCTCGGGGAGCAGTACGCCGACGTCGCGACGTGGTTCTATCGGACCGGGTACGACCGCCACAGCCTCCAGGCCGATCCGCTCTTCTCCGACCCCGACGGGGCGGACGGGCGCCTGGGCTACGCGGGCGGGGTCAACGGCGGGGCGGATGACGACTTCTCGCTGTCGCCGGCGTCCCCGGGTGTCGGGGCGGGCGACCCGGGGACCTACGCCGCAGCGCAGCCGCCGGCGGGCCCGGGACGGATCACCCTCGGCCACCAGGGCAACACCGCCGGGGCCCAGACCGGCAGCGGTTCGGGCGTGCAGGTCGTCTCGCCCAACGGGTTGGACCGCGTGGCGGTGGGGGAGACGGTCTCCGTCACCTGGCAGTCGTGGGGCCTCGCCGCGGTTCGCCCCGTCGCGCAGGTCAACGCGGGCGGGACCGGCAGCGGCTACTGGAACACCGACGTCCTGCGCAGCGGCGGGACGACGGGCACGATCGCCGAGCCCGTCAACACCGCGGGCGTGACCGATCCCGCCCCCGCGTCCGTCTACGCCTCCTACTCCTCCGGGGCGTACTTCAACCCCATGAGCTACGCCATGAGCGTCCCCGACGGGACGTACACCATCCGCCTGCACTTCGTGGAGCCCTCGCAGCACAGTTCCGTCGGGTCGCGGCGGTTCGACGTGCGGCTGCAGGGCGAGACGGTCCTGTCGAACTTTGACATCCACGCGACGGCGGGCGGGCGCTACATCGCCGTCGCCCGCGACTTCGTCGTCACCGCCTCGGGCGGGACGGGCATCCAGATGAGCTTCGTCGAGCGAGCGGGCTACGCCATCCTCAGCGCCATCGAGATCCTCTGCGATCAGCCCCAGGGCCAGTCCCCCGTCTCGGCGGACTTGGACCTCTCCACCGACGGTGGGGCCACCTGGTCCCCGCTGGCCGCCGGCGTGCCCATGGACCGCCTGGGCCGCGGACAGTACGACTGGACCGTCACGCACGCCCCCGCCGCTGACGTCCGCCTGCGCGTGACGGCCGGTGGGGTCTCGGACGCCTCCGACCGCTCCTTCCAGATCGTCTCGGCCGGCAACGACTACTACGTCAACGACGCAAACGTCGCGGCGGGCGACTGGACGACGGCTGTCGGCAACGATGCCAACTCGGGCAAGAGCCCTGACGCCCCGATGGCGAGCCTGGCGGGGCTGCTGGCGCTGTATCGCCCGGGCGCGGGCGACCGCGTCTTCGTCGATGCGGGCACGTACAACCTGGCCTCCTCGCTGGAGCTGGGGCCGGAGTTCACCGGCGTGCAGATCCTCGGGTACGCCGACGCGAACCACCCCGATCGCGAAACCGTCCTCGACCGCAACAACGTCTCCATGTCGGCGATCGTCTTCCGGGGGGCCGACGACGTTCTCCTGTCGGACCTCGCGATCACCGGGGGGTACGCGGGCGTGGCCCTGGCGGGGTCGGCCGACAGCGACCGCGTGACCCTTCGCGGGGGGCGGATGTTCGGGAACGACTACGCGGGCGTGAGCGTCGCCGCCGGCAACGACTTCGTCCGCATCGAGAACGTCGAGATCGACGGGCTCGCCCACGACGGCGTGCGGCAGAACGTCGGGATCTACAGCGTGGCCGACAACGCCACGATCATCGGCAACCGCATACACGGGCACACCGACGTCAAGTCGATCGACATCGCCGGCGGGTTCGCCGAGGTCGCCTTCAACGACATCTCGGGAAGCGCGTACGGCCTGTACCTGTACAGCGGATCGACGCAACGCAGCATGGTCCACGACAACGAGGTGCAGGCGGGCACGGGGTACGGAATGTACCTCATAGGCAACGTCCTGGCGCAGAACAACCGGATCCACAACATCTACGGGATGAACACCGGGTACGGCGTCTATGCGACGAGCGCCGTGGAACTGCTCGCCAACGAGGTCTATGACTCCGCCCGCGGGATCTACTCCAGCGGGCCGATCCGCAGCAACGTCGTGCATGGCTGCCAGTACTACGGGATCCACACGCAGGACCGCGACCAGATCGTCGAGGGCAACCGCGTCTACGACAACGCCGTGGGCATCCAGTACCACGGCGGGGGGCAGGTCGTGGGCAACTGGGTCTACTCGAACATGGTGGGCATCCAGTCCGGCTCCAGCGCCCGCGGGCGGATCGAGGGCAACGTCGTCTACGCCAACGACGACGCGGCCATCGTCCTGAGCGGATCCAGCGTCTACGACATCGACGTGCTGTCCAACACCGTCTACCAGCACGTTGGCGATGCGATCTCGCTGGGAGGCGGGGCGTACAACATCGACGTCTTCAACAACATCCTGTGGGTGGACAGCGGGTTCTGCCTCTATGCCCCGACGGGCTCGGTCAGCGGGCACCGGTTCGACTACAACCTCTACCACACGCCCTTCGCCACCGGCCGCCTCGCCTCCTGGGCCGGGGCCGTCGCGGCCGATCTGCCGGCGTGGCAGGTATTGGGCGCCCTCGACGCGCACTCCCTCACGGGCGATCCGATGTTCGTCGACATCAACGGCGCCGACGACGTCCTGGGCTACCACGTCCCGCTCACCGGCACCCCCATTCACGGGGCGCTCGACGACAACTTCCAGCTCGCCGCCGGTTCGCCCGCGATCGATCGCGGGCACTCCTGGCGCAGCGCCCCGTCCGACCCCACCGGGCAGGTCCGCCGCGACGACCTGGGAACCCTCAATGCCGGCAGTCCGGATTACTCCGCCACCGTCCAGCCCACCAGCGGGTTCGCCGCCGTCGGGACCGCGATGAATTGGCGGTACGACGATTACTACTGGACGCTGAACCTCCCGTTCAGTTTCCCGCTCTACGACGGCAGCTACGCCTCCGTCCGTGTGGGGTCCAACGGGTTCCTGTACTTCGGGAGCGACTACTACCAGTCCCTCGACGCCACCAACACCTTCGACGAACTCCGCACGCGCCCGATGATCGCCCCGCTGTGGACCGACCTGCGGCTCGACCGGGCCGGGGACGACATCTTCGTCGACACCTCCCTCCCCGGGCAGGTCACCGTCCGCTGGAACGCCACCGTCAAGGCCACCGAGGGCGACGCGAACTTCTCCGTCACGCTCCACAGCGACGGGCGGATCCAGTTCCACTACGGGGCGGGCAACGCCGGGCTCGTCAACCCGACGGTCGGGATCTCCGACGGGACAGGCCTGCACTACCTCCTGACGCCGTACAACGGGCAGGCGAGCCTGTCGATGGCCCCCTCGCTGCACATCGCCGCCGACACCCCGGGCCACGTGGACATCGGCGCCCGCGAGTTCCGCGGGTCCACCGCCGACACCACCCCGCCCACCATTGTCGCCAGCACCCCCCCCGCCGTCGCCGACGCCGGCGAGATCGGCGCCCGCACCGCCTCCATCACGCTCACGCTCAGCGAGCCGATCAACGAGGTCGACGCCCTGGCGTCGGCGAACTACGAACTCCGCCGCGCCTCCGGGGAGGCCTTCGGGGCGGGCGACACGCTCCTGTCCCTCCTGCCCGCCTACCTCACCGGGGCGACCTCGCTGGAGCTGCGCGTCGCCCAGGGCGTGCTGCCCCCGGGCCTCTACCGCCTGACCGTTCGCGGTAGCGCCCAGGGCGCCCTGCATGACTGGGCCGGGCTCGCCCTCGACGGCGACGGGGATGGGACCCCCGGCGGGGACTGGGTCCGCGAATTCCGCATCGCCGCCCCCGCCCTCGTCGTGACCCCCGAAGGCCCCCTGACCGTCGGGGAGGACGGGACGACCGCGACGATCCACGTGCGCCTCGCCGCCCAGCCGGCCGCCAACGTCACCGTCGGGCTCTCCGTCACCGACCCCGCCGAAGCGGCCCTGTCGGCGGCGTCCCTGTTGTTCACCCCCGCCAACTGGGACCAGCCCCAGACGGTCACCCTCCACGGCCGCGACGATGCGGTGCCCGACGGCGACCAGGCGTTCTTCGTCCTCGTCGGGGTGCTTGCCACGACTGATCCCGCCTACGCCGCGCTGCCCGGGCAGCAGATCGCCGCCGTCAACGTCGACGACGATCCCCTCGACACCGCCCCCCCGACCGTCGCCGCCGCCGCCGTCAACGGCGGGGCCATCGACCGGTCCATGGTCCGCGAGCTGTCGCTGCAGTTCAGCGAGCCCCTCGCCGCTCCCCCCACCCCCGCCGATCTCCGCGTGGTGAGCCTCGATGCGCAGCAGGAGATCGCCTCGGCCGCCATGGCCGTCAGCTACGACCCGCAGACCGGCCTGGCCCGCCTGACGTTCCCGGGCCTTCCCGGCGGGTCGCTGCCGGACGGCAACTGGCGATGCACGGTGATCGACGGGGCCCTGCGGGACGCGGCCGGCAATGCCCTGGACGGGGACGGGGACGGAGAGGCGGGCGGGGAGTACGGCCTGACGTTCTTCCGCTTCTTCGGGGACAGCGACGGCAACCGGACGGTGGATGCACTGGACATGCTGCGGTTCCGCTCGTCCTACCTGCGGGCCGCCCCCGATCCGGCGTACAACGCCACCTTTGACTCCGATTCCGATGGGGACGTCGACGCCATCGACCTGCTGCGAATGCGGCAGAACTACCTCCAGACGCTGCCCGAGGCGCCCGAGGCGTCCACCCCCGAGCTTCCCATCGACGGCGGGGATCCGGGCTCCGTCCGCCCGCCCGTCCGCGGGGACCTCACGGGCGATGGCGTCGTCAACGTCGACGACGTCAATACACTGCTCCACGCCCTGGGCGCGGAGGCGGGGACCGCCGCCGTCGCCGGGGGCGACCTCGACGGGGACGGCGCGGTCGGCCGCTCCGACCTCGACACGCTTCTTCGCGACATCCTCGCGACGGAGTACGGCGACGCGAACCTCGATGGCCGCGTGGACCTCGACGACCTGACGCTGCTGGGCACGCAGTACGGGCAGGCTGTGACGGGGTGGGCCCAGGGCGACTTCACCGGCGATGGCGTGGTGGACCTCGATGACCTGACGATCCTCGGCACGCACTATGGTTTTGCCGCGCAGTCGACCGCCTCCGCCCCCGCCCCGTCCGCGCCTGCGACGGCGTCGGCGTCCCAGGACCCCTCCGCTGACGAGCATGCCTTCGCCACCACGGCGGCCCCCGACGGGGCCATGGAGGGCACGCGGCTCCCGGCGGCCGAGAGCGCCAGCGCCCCGGCCCCGGCCGACGCCCCCACCGGCGATGCCATCGCTCCGGCCCTGACCTGGGTGGACGCCGCGCCGGCCGACGGCGAGGCCGCGCCGGAGCCCGGGACGCCGGCGCCGGCGTCCCCCGAACCCGACCCGGCCAGGGGCCTTGACCCGTGCCTCTCGTCGCTGGACGTGATCGACGTCCTCGACGCGCGGGCGGACCTCATCGCGGTCCTGTGAACGTGCCATACGGCACGGCTGCTCGACTCACCACGGACAACGCAAAGAACAGAAGGACAGGTCGCGGGCCACGACAGGGCGGTGAGGAACCGCTTGAGGATCGTCATCTGCTCCGCCCCCGGCAGCGCCATGCCCCCATATCGCGCGTCGATCGTGTGGTTGTAGTTCTTCCAGCGGGGGGCGGCGGGGTCCTTCGGCTCCGGGTTCATCGGGAGGGTGCATTCGTACGGGGGGCCTGAACCTGCCGCTGTTCTGCGAGGACCTGCCCGTCCGCGGGCGCATCACGCACGTGTGCACGTCACGGGTGGACGCGAGGGTACAGCAGCGTTCCCGCATCTCCGCCGTTGCGTTCGGACCGACCATCGCGCAAGATGCCGCCCGGCACCCCCGCGTCCCCGGCCGCCGCATCGGACCGCCGGGACCGGGAAATGGAGAGATCGCATGGCGTCCAAGGCCCGCCGGAGTTCCGCCCACCGTCCCGAACTCGCCGTCACCCCCGACATGTGGGGCGTGCCCTCGTCCGTCCCCGCCACCGCTCCCGATGACCGGGGCGCGTGGTTCCGCGAGGCACGCTTCGCGATGTTCATCCACTGGGGGCTGTACTCGCACCTGGCGGGCGTGTGGAAGGGCAAACCGCGGTACATCATCGGGGAGTGGATCCAGCACCACGCCCGCATCCCCGCCGCCGAGTACGCCCGTACCGCCCGCAGGTTCAACCCCGTGGACTTCGACGCCCGCAACTGGGTCCGCCTGGCGAAGGACGCCGGCATGCGGTACGTCGTCATCACCGCCAAGCACCACGACGGGTTCGCGATGTTCCGCTCGGCCGCCAGCCCGTTCAACATCGTCGATGCCACCCCCTTCGGCCGCGACCCGCTCGCCGAACTCGCCGACGCCTGCCGCGAGGCGGACATGCCCCTGGGGTTCTACTACTCCCAGACGCAGGACTGGCACGAACCGGAGGCGGTGGGCAACTCGTGGGACACCTTCGGGGGCGCTCCGAAGGACTTCGGGCGATACCTGAAGAACAAGGCCATCCCCCAGATCGAGGAGCTGCTCACGAACTACGGGCCCGTCGGTCTGATCTGGTTCGACACCCCCGGGCCCATCGGACCCGAGCACTCGCGGACGCTCATGGAGCGGATCCGCCAGCTCCAGCCCCAGTGCCTCGTCAACAGCCGCATCGGCAACGGGCTGGGCGACTACGAGACGCTGGGGGACCAGGAGTTCCCCCGCCTCGTCCGCCCGGGGCTCTGGGAGACCATCGACACGCACAACGACACCTGGGGCTTCGTGAGGCACGACCACAACTGGAAGAGCCCGCGGGAGATCGTCGAGCGGCTGATCCGCATCGTCAGCCGGGGGGGCAACTACATGCTCAACGTCGGGCCCGACGGGCTGGGGCGGGTCCCGGAGATGTCCGCGAACATCCTGCGCGAGGTGGGGCAGTGGCTGCGCGTGCACGGGGAGGCGATCTACGGGACCGACCCGTCCCCGCTGGGCGCGATGCCCTGGGGCGAGTGCACCGCCCGCGAGGGCAGGCTCTACCTGCACGTGCTGCGCGCCCCCGCGGACGGGCGGCTGATCGTCCCGGGGTTGGCGAAGGTGCGGTCGGTGAAACTCATGGGCTCGCGGGCGAAGCTCGCAACGCGCGCGATCGCGGGCGGGACCGAGATCCTTCTGCCGCCCTCGCCCTCGTCCGCGCTGGTCCCCGTCATCGCCGTGGACATCGCAGGCAAGCTCGCCCCACCGAGCGATCCGATCGTCCTGGACAACTGCCCGTACCTGCTGGTCGCCCCCGCCGCCAGGGGCCAGGGCTTCCGCCAGGGCAAGCGGAGCTGGATGGAGAAGTTCGGGGACTGGAAGCACGTGGAGTGCCTGAGCGACTGGGAGCCACCCCGCGCGAAGGCGTCGTGGGATTTCGCCACGCTCCAGGGCGGGCGGTTCTACGTGGACGTGGAGTACTCCTCGGTCCCGGAGTCCGACTACTGCGAGTGGCGGATGCGCCTGGGCGAATCGGACGTGACGTTCCCGTTGATGGCGTCGGGGCACTGCTGCGAGGGCGGCGGGCACGAGCTGGCGCGGTTCCGCACGTACCGCGTGGGGCTCTTCGAGCTTCCCAAGGGCCCGCAGACGCTCTCCCTGTCCCCCACGCGTCCCACCGGCGGACCGGTGTACGTCTCGGCGGTGATCCTGACACCGCAGGAGGTGGTCTGACATGACCGAGGCCTACCGCAACCCCAACGCCCCCCTCGACGACCGCGTCGGGGTCCACCGGACCCGGTCCGGGTCCACCATCGCAAGGAGCGATACATGAAGATTGCCATCGTCGGAGGCACGGGCAACATCAGCCAGCCCATCGTCCGCCTCCTGCTGGAGCAGGGGCACGAAGTGACGTGCGTCAACCGCGGGACGTCCCGCCCGGTGCAGGAGGGGGCGAGGCTGATCCGGGTGGACCGTAAGGACCGCGAGCGGTTCGAGGCGGCGATGCAGGCCGAGCGCTTCGACGCCGCCATCGACATGATCTGCTTCGACGCCGACGACGCCGCCTCCAGCGTGCGGGCGTTCCGCGGGGTGGGCTGGTTCGTGCAGACCTCGACCGTCTGCACCTACGGGATCCGCTACGACCGCCTGCCCGTGGACGAGACGCACCCCCTTCGCCCCGTCGGGGGGTACGCCGCGGGAAAGGTCGCCGCGGACGACGTCTACCTCGCGGCGTGGCACGGCGAGAAGTTCCCCGCCGTGATCATCAAGCCCTCCACCACCTACGGTCCCCTCCAGGGCCTGCTGCGGCAGGTGGCGTGGGAGTTCTCGTGGATCGACCGCATCCGCAAGGGCAAGCCCATCCTCGTCTGCGGGGACGGGAACGCCCTGCACCAGCACCTGCACGTCGAGGACATCGCCCCGGCGTTCGCGGGCGTCATCGGCAGGGAGCATACCAAGGGGCAGATCTATAACGCGGTCAACCGCGGGTTCATCCCCTGGGCGGACTACCACCGGCGCGCGGGGCAGGTCCTGGGGCGCGAGGCCCAGCTCGTGGGCGTCCCCCTGGAGGACCTCCGGAAGCTCAACGTCCCGCGCTTCGACATCTGCGACGGGTGGTTCGCGCATCACACGATGTTCTCGTCGGAGAAGCTCTTCCGCGACGTGCCCGAGTTCCGCCCCCGCATCTCGCTGGAAGAGGGCATGGCGGAGGTGCTGGAGGCGATGGACCGCGATCACCGCATCCCCGACTCCGACACGCTCACCTGGGAGGACGAGATCATCCAGCGGCAGAGGCGGGTGCTGCAGTGATGCGGGCGCAGCTCGCGAACCTGACCGAGCGCTGCCGGGCAGCCGTCCCGGCGGATGACCTCCTGCACGATTACTTCCAGGAGAGCGTGGGCATCCTGGACCGCGTGCTGACGACGATCGAGGGCGAGTGCGAACCGGGGGACGCGACGGCGGCGCTGCTGCGGGACGTCCACGCGATGGAAGCGAAGGGCCTCCTGGAGTTCCTGGAGGAGGAACTCGACGTCCACGCGCGGCGGAAGCAGCTCCGCTACGAGACCGTTGACGCCGCCTCCGCCGGGCTCGTCGGGGATGGGAGGACGAACAACCGCCCCACGCTGCAGAGGCTGCTGGATGCGTGGCGAGCACAACGAAAACCGATCCGCCTGCTCTTCCCGCCCGGGGACTACTTCTTCGCCGATCCCGCCCGCACCGCGGGGGGGAGCATCGTGCTCGAGGACGTCGAGGACCTGATCCTCGAAGGGACCGAGGGCGCGAGGCTGGTGACGAGCGGGGAGGCGATGGCGGGGGACAGCATCCGCATGGTCCGCTGCCGCAACGTCATCCTCCGCAACCTGACGCTGGACATGGACCCGCTGCCGTTCGTATTCGGCAGCATCCTCGCGAAGGACGACAGCGCGGGGACGATCGACATCGAGCTGCTCCCCAACTCCCCCGCCCCCGACGCGTCGTACTGGCGGGACGGGCACGAGGTGATCGGATCGGTGACGATCCGCCGTGCGGGCACCTGCCACTACATCCGCGAGGCGGGCAACGGTCTGGGGGCGAGCAGGGTCGAGCCCCTGGGCGACCGCCGCTACCGCATGCACCTCGCCAACGCAAAGATGGAGCACATCCCGGTGGGGGCGACGGCGGTGTGGCACCCCCGCGGCCGCCAGGGCTGCGGGCAGGGGCTCAGCCTCCGCCACTGCCGCCACGTCCTCCTGCACAACGTCCGGATGCACGCCGCCGAGACCGTCTGCGTCTGGCCGGAGTACTCCGGCGGGATGCAGTTCGTGGACTGCGACTTCGCCCCGCCACCCGACCGTCCCGCCCTGGTGAACGCCGACGGATTCCACGTTCCGCGGAACCTTAAGGGCCCGTACCTGGAGCGCAGCCGCATCCTGGGCCCCGCCGACGACTGCCTGAACTTCTACAGCCCCGCGTTCTCCGTCGCCGACTGGGACCCCGCCCGTCGTTCGCTGGTCCTGCTGGTCGATTTCCCGGGCGATGCAGGGGAGTTCTTCGCCCCGGGGGACCCGGTGGCGCTGATGAACAGCAACACCGGCGTACCGGAGCACGTCGCGGGGGTCCTTGCGGCCGAGGTGATCGACTGGTCGCGGGACGAGCCCGTGGAACCGCTGCGCTGCGGAAAGCGGGCGCTGCGACTGACGCTGGACCGCGACGTCCCAGGCGTGCTTACGCGAAGGGCCCTGGGGCGCCCGGACTGGTCGCCCTACCACGAGTACTGGAAGAAGGGCAGCCCCGCCTACGAGGCCGCCCAGGCGATCGACGCCCCCTACGAGCATCTCGCCGTCAACCTCCGCTACGTCAACGGCGGGTTCATCCTCCGCCACTGCCGGTTCGGGTACAACCGGGCGCTGGGCTTCAAGTGCAAGGCGGGAAGCGGGGTGATCCGCGACAGCCACTTCATCGGCCAGGCGCTGCTGTTCGAGACCAGCCTGGTCTGGCGGGAGGGCTTCCTGCCGCACGACATCGAGGTCACCCGCACGCGGATCGACTGGTTCTGCCTCTGCGAACTGGGCCTGCTGGGCAGGACGGTGCGAGGCGAGGAGGCCCTGCGGCTGATGCCGCGAATCCGCTTCGCCGACTGCGCCATAGGCGGGCAGGAGTTCAGCGGCGAGGGACGGTAGGTTCCGAGAATGGGGATGGGCTTAGCCGCGGTCCGCCGTAGGCGAATCTGCCGCGCAAGTGCCTGCCCCCGCCTTCGGCGGCGTTGATGCCGCGGCACCGGGGGTCTGTCCCTGCGGGGGCCCAAGGGATTGCCGCCAAGCAAGCCTTGGGATAGAATGCCGGTCAGAGGACGGCGGCACCGCAATGATCACAGTGTCCAATGAGAATACGAAGTTGATCCGTCTCACGGATGGGAACATCCGCAACAGCACCATTCCGGTGACGGGGCTCCGTGACTTTCTTCCGTCCGACTGCTTTGAGGCCGCGGGAGAGACGGGCAGGGCGGGAAAGACGATCCGGATTCTCCTTGAGGGGCTTGGGAAGACGATTGAGACGGGCATCGGACGGGACGCCAAGACGGGACAGGCTCGGCGGCAGTTCCGCGCCCGGGGATGGATTCGGAAGTTCTTCGCGCACTGCGACGCCAAGGGCGGCGATGTCCTGGAACTCCGGCGCCTGGGAAACCGTGAGTACTGCCTTCGGGTGTGCCGATCGGACGAGAGCGAGGAGGGTCTGCCGGGTCCATTCCGCGCCGTGGAGTTCTTTGCCGGAATCGGACTGGTTCGCCTGGCCTTGGAGCGCAGCGGGTTCAAGGTCGTGTTCGCAAACGACATCGACCCTGAGAAGCTCAGGATGTACGCGGACAACTTCCCTGCCGAAGACTTTAGGTTGGGCGACATTCGCAGCCTTGACGCAGACGACATTCCCGATTGCGATCTTGCAACCGCTTCGTTTCCCTGCACGGATCTCTCCATCGCGGGAGAGATGAACGGAATCCACAGCGGGGAATCGAGCGCATTCTGGCCCTTGATAGAACTGCTCGGTCAGATGGGCGAGCGGCGTCCCCGGCTGCTTCTTCTGGAGAATGTTCCGGGATTCCTGATGTCCCATGGAGGCCGCGACTTTGAATCTGCGCTGGTCGCCTTGAACGAACTCGGCTATGCGTGCGACGCGTTCATGATCGATGCCGCTCACTTCGTTCCCCAAAGCCGCCTGCGCCTGTTCGTGGTGGGAAAGCTGGGAGTGGAGGGGGAATCGCCCTTCGGCCTCAGCGCAAGTGCGCTAAGGCCATCCGCCTTGGCGGAGTTCATCGCGGGCCACCCGGAGATTCGATGGGACTTGCGGCCTCTGCCCGCCCCGCCCACGCGTTCCGCCCGCCTGGAGGCCATCCTCGAAGACCTCCCCGAAGATCACCCCGCCTGGTGGAGCAAGACCCGGGCAGACTACTTCGTAAGCCAGTTCAGCGAACGACATGCCAAGGTCGCGCGGGCCATGATTGACGGGGCGTCCTCTTCGTACGGCACGGCATTCCGCCGCGTGCGCAAGGGGCGCTCCATGGCCGAATTGCGCACAGACGGATTGGCTGGATGCCTGCGCACCCCCAAAGGCGGCAGCGGACGGCAGATCCTGTTCAAGGCGGGAAAGGGACGCTACCAGGTGCGCCTGCTGACCGCACGGGAGTGCGCTCGCCTGCAAGGGGTCCCTGACAGCTACCGCATCACCGTATCGCTGAACCAAGCGTTGTTCGGGTTCGGGGATGCCGTGTGCGTGCCTGCGATCGAGTGGATCGCCGACCGTTATCTTCTCCCGGCGATGATGCACCTCGCCGCGAGCCAGCCGGATTGACTGCCATGAAGATGCGCCTGCAGGATTTCCTTGACGCTCACATGAAAAGGGGCGGTCATTTCATCCCCGCCCGGCTTCAGGCCGCGTTGGCGTTGCTGGAGAAACTGCGAGATGATCCCTCGCTCAAGGTGGGAGACCATCTCGCCAGCAAGGGCAGCGCGGGACTGCAGTCCCACGAGACGTACGGCAAGCGGGCCCACGAGCGTTTTGGCATCGAGCCCATGAACAAGAACCATGGGCGGCGGTCCTCAAGTCTGCAAGACTGGGGGCAGGAGCTTCTCGATCAAATCGAGGCACAGGGGTTCGAGACCGCGTCCCAAGGCGAGCGCGACGTCATCCTCCATACAGCGCAGGAAGCGCTTGCCTCGACGCTGAAACGCATCTCTGAGCAAGAGCCTCTCGAGGTGCGGGTCAGGGAGCGCACAGCGGAGGCGATCCTCGGGGACGTGCTCAAACAAGCCGACGAGAAGAACAAGGCCGGGGACGTCGCGCAGTATCTTGTTGGCGCGAAACTGATGCTGCGATTCGATCGGGAGATGCCGATCCTCCCTGCGAACAAGGGAGACCGCAAGTCGCGAAGGGACGCCGACCCAAGACAAGGCGATTTCGAGGTCGGAAACGCAGTGGTCGAGGTGGCGGTGGGACTCCCGGATGAGAAGCACCTCGATCAGGTCGCCCAGATCCTGGATTCACCCGGCGCCGAGGTCTGGTTGCTCACTCGTGCGGACCGCGTCGAAACCTGGCGAAAAGCCGTTGACAGCGCCCGAGAGGTGGATGGAGCCCGAGTCGTCGTATCGTCGGTCGAAGCATTCATCGGTCAGAACATCACGGAACTTGGCGAGTTCTCCACCGTTCATAGGACGGGAAAACTGAAGGCGCTGTTCGACCTCTACAACGAGCGATGGGTCAAGGCGGTTGGTCATCCGGGCATCCGCATCGTCGTGAAGTAGCTTCTCGGATGGCAGACACATTCAGCAAGTCCGAGCGATCCCGCATCATGGCGACGGTCAAGTCCAAAGGGACCGCGCCGGAAATGGTCGTGAGAAGGCTGGTTCATTCCTTGGGCTATCGATTCCGCCTGCATAACCGCTTGCTTCCTGGATGCCCGGACCTGATCTTCCCCTCCCGCCGGAAGATCATCTTCGTCCACGGGTGTTTCTGGCACCGTCACAACTGCCGCCGAGGCCGCGCAATCCCGTCCGACCATCGCGACTACTGGGAGGCGAAGTTCGCGCGCAACCGCCAGCGAGACCGCCAGGTCCGCCGCGCGCTCAGGCGAGACGGCTGGAACGTGCTCGTCGTCTGGGAGTGCCAGACGCAGCGCCCGAACCTCGCCGAGGTCCTGGATGAGTTCCTCGGGTCCCCGCCCAAGTGAGAACGGCCTGACTCCAGGACCGCGGCTTTTCTCACGGCGGGTTCGCCGCGACACCTGCGCACCCGGGGCCAGTTTCAGGTTCTGACGCACCGCGGTCCGCGGAACCGCAGCAAGAAAGGTGGAGCAAGGCATGAATCTCGCCAAGACGCTCGTTGTGGGCACCGTCGTATGCATGACCTCCCAGGCCTACGCCGGTTCGGGGCTGGGGGACTGGGGGCATTTCCTGTCGTACACCCCGACGGCGTGCTTCCGGAATCCCGATGGCAAACCGTTCACGATCATCATCCACGCCATGCGCTGGGTGGTCCCCGCGTGGAACCCCGGGCAGATCACCGTGCGGCTGATCGGTCCCGACGGGCAGATCGTCCTCGACGGGCCGCAGAAGTTGGAGAAAGCGGCGGTGACGCTGGAGGTCAAGGAGGCGGCGAAGGGCGTGTACCGGCTGCACACGGAGGGGGCAAGCGTGTGGTTCGAGTCCTCGCTGCCTCAGGCGGTCGCCTACACGGGCGAACCGGGGCACTCGCTGCTGGCCCGCGGGGATTCGGTGACGGACGAGCAGACGGGCAAGTCCCGCCCGCGGGCGTACTACGAGAACCGCGGACCGGTCATCTTTCAGACCGTCGTCCCCCGCCGCTGGTGGTTCTGGGTCCCGGAGGACGTGACGACCTTCACCGCCGAGGCGATGCGGGACGGGATGGCGATGTCCCAGCGGGAGGACTGGGGGTTCTTCATCATCTCCCCGCGCGGGCAGCGCATCCGCGCCCTGTGGGGCCAGCCCCCCCAGCGCTCCCACGCCAGCGGCGAGTACACGCAGCGCCAGCGCGTCGAGGTCGAGGTCGAGCCCGGGGCGGGCGGGCGCTTCTGGTGCCTGGAGGTCAGCAACGGCGACTCGCATCAGTACTCCAAGGTCAACATCTCCTTCGAGGGGATCCCGCCCTACCTCGCCCGAAGCCCCGAGGAGTGGTTCGATCCGCGCACGGGCGACGCACCCACCGTGACGCTCTATGACGATACGCCCTTCATCCAGGGCGCCCCGCTGGCGGACGACATCTCCCTCCAGGACCTGCACCACAAAGCCAAGGACCCCAAGTTCGCCTGGACGGACCGCTTGCGATGGATCGAGCAGCGCTGGCCGCACCTGGAGCACTTCTCCCCCTGCCCGTCCCTGGGCGATCCGGACGGATCGGAGATCCTGGGGGACGCCACGTTCGCCCTCTGGAACCCCGAGGGGCGGGACCTGGGGTTCCGCATCGGGACGTACCTCACGCCCCACGGGGACAAGGGCCCCGCCATGGCGCAGGTGAAGGTCACCGGGGCGGACGGGAAGACGGTCCTGGACAAGGCCCTCCCGATCCTGCACATCCACGGGACCTCCGGGGCGCCGAGCGACGTGCTGAAGACCGGTAAGGGCGTGGCGAGGGTGGCCGTCTCGGGAGCGCAGCGCTGGCTGAGCTTCACGTACCCCGCGACGCCGCTGGTGCTCATCGGACAGGACGCGGGCGAGTGGAAGCGATTCCGCCTCACCGCCTGCGCCCCGCGGAACTGGTACTTCCTCGTTCCCAAGGGCGCCAAGGCGTTCTCCTTCCGCTACGCGACGGACCTCGAGACCGATGTGCTGCAGATGGAGGTCTCTGCCCCGGACCGGACGATGGCCATCGCCTACGGCCGAGGGGGCGAGCAGACCGTCACCGTCCCCGAGGGGCTCGACGGGAAGATCTGGTCCGTCCGCCCGTCCGTCGGTGCGGCGACGCGGTTGGTCACGGAGGCCGGACCGGAGTACCGCCACCAGGACCTGCCGATGACGCTGGAGTTCAAGGGCGTCCCCGGGTATCTGTCACCGACGTGGGAGCAGTGGTTCGACCCCGAATCGCCCCGCCTGCCTGCGCAGCGGAGCGGGAACTGATAGGAGACACACCATGGTAAAGACGCATCGCTTCGCAATCCTCCTTCTCGCCCTGATGATGCTCACCGGCGGCGTGGTGTCGGCCGAGGACGCCGCCCGCGACGTCGCCCCGACGGCGACCGTCACCGCCTCCTCCACCCTCAGCGACAAGTACGAGCCCAACTGCGTCATCGACGGCAAGCTCCCGCTGGCGGGCGGGAAGGATGAGGCCCGCCAGTGCTGGATCGCCAATGGCAAGGACCTGGCCAATGGCGGCGTGACGCTCGCGTTCGCCTGGGACCAGCCCACGACCGTCGCCAGCGTCGTCTGCTACGCCCGCACCGCCTTCGGGCTCAAAGACTGCTTCAAGGACTACGAAGTCTACGTGGACGACGGTACGGAACCCGTCGCCAAGGGCGCGCTGCTCGCCGGGCACGGTGCGCAGGTCGTGGACCTGCCCGCACCGGTGCAGGTGCGAACGCTGACGCTGAAGCTCCTGTCGGCGCACGGGGAGGGGAACCCGGGCATCTCGGAGGTGCAGATCTTCTCGGCCAAACCCGCCCAGAGCCAGTTGCTCGCCCGCTTCAACGACTACGCGCAGGACTTCCGCTTCACCTACTTCCCCTCGCACAACCTGGTGCGGTTCCTCCTGCCCAAGCCCCCCGCGGACGCCAGGACCTGGCGCGTCGAGGTGCTCCCCGCCAAGGGCGGTGAACCGCTCGCCCGGCGCGAGGGCACGCTGCCCATGTCGCCCGTGGGCGAGAACCTGTCCGTCCCGAACCTCCCCGAGGGCGACTACCGCGTGGTCCTCACGCTCTCTGGGAGCGACAAGCCCGTGATCGACGAGCGCTGGTTCTCGCGGCGGCACTTCGAGTGGGAGGGCAACAAGCTGGGGCTCGATGACGTGGTGATCCTCCCGTTCACCCCGCTGGCTGTCGATCAGGCCAAGGGCACGGTGGACTGCGTTCTCCGGACGCACACCATGAGCCCCGCCGGCCTGTGGGAGCAGGTGAAGAGCGACGGTGAGGATATCCTTGCCGGCCCCGTCCGTTTGGAGGTCGTCAGTGGGGGCAAGACGGCGGTCGCGCAGGGCAAGGGCCTGAAGTTCGATCTCGCCAAGGACACCCGTGTAACCGGCTCGGCCGAGTGGTCGGCGGGGAACCTGAGCGGGAGCACGAGCTTCGATTACGACTACGACGGGTTCACGCAGCTCACGCTCAAGCTCGCGAAGGCCGCCGAGCCCATCGAGCGCGTGCAACTCGTGATCCCCATGAAGGCGAAGTACGCGTGGCTGCTGCACCCGGTGACGGCGATGCTGCGGCAGCACTACGCGGGGCGCGTCCCCGCGGGGGAGGGCAAGGTGTGGGACACCAGCGGGGTCCCCAGCCGGATCGGGGGCTACTTCGTCCCGTACCTGTTCCTCGGGGGGACGGAGCGGGGCCTCTGCTTCGCCGCGGACAACGACCGCGACTGGGTCCGCGGGGACGGGGTCCCGATGATGGAGATCGACCGCCAGGGCGAGACGGTGAACCTCCGCCTGAACCTCGTCAGCGGCCCCGCCAGGCTGGACCGCGATCGGGCGATCACGTTCGCCCTGCAGGCGACGCCCGCCAAGCCCATGCCCGAAGAGCCCTACACCTGGCGGAAGTGGTGGGCGACCGGGACCGCCCGTGACGCCAAGGACGTGTACATCAACTTCTGGGGCGGCAATGGGTACTGGGGCGGGCGGAACTTCGCCAGTTCGGTCTTTCCCGACAGGAAGGACTTCGGCTACTGGGACAAGCTCGCCGAGCAGCGCCGCACCGGCAAGCTCGACAAGGAGTACATGGACCAGTGGTTCGCCCGCTACGCCTCGCTCCCCGAGAAGCAGCGATCGCAGATCGAGCCCGCCATGCGGGCGGGGTTCCAGTGGTCGTCGCACACCCCGGCCAACACGCCCGAGACGACCAAGTTCAACTACCTCATCCCCTACACCAACCCCCGCGGGGCGAGCGTCGGGGAGGACCTGGACTTCCGCACGACGTACATCGACGAGTGGCAGACCATCGGGATCGCCGACCCCGTCTGGGCGCGGGCGTCGGACTTTGAGCATCCCACCCGCCTCAAGGGCTGGGCGACCTGGTACCACATCGAGCCCGTCCCCTCCCGCCAGGACATGCTGCTGTACTACCACAGGAAGATGTTCGAGACCTTCGCCGACGGGATCTACTGGGACAACTACTTCCTCCGCCCCAGCTACATCCCCTCCCCGGCCGGGCCCGCCTACGTCGCCGATGACGGAACCCTGCGCCCCGGGGTGAACCTGAACGCCTTCCGCGCCCTCACGCGGCGGACCGCGGTCATGATGCACGCCATGGGCAAGCGCCCCCTGATCTACGTCCACATGACCAACACCAACATCATCCCCATGCTCTCGTTCGCGACGCTGAACCTCGACTGGGAGTGGCGGGACCAGGGCGAGTGGGCGAAGAAGGACCTCCAGGACCGCCTCGGGTCCGACAAGGACACCGCCCTCATCCTCGCTCAGAGCCTCGGGTTCCAGTCCGGGAACATCTCCGTCGCCATCGACCGCTTCCACCCGCCCAAGGACAGCGGGATCACCCGCGAGTGGCTGTTCCGCACCGTCCTGGCCGTCTGCCTGCCCCACGAGATCAAGATCTACCAGGGCACGAAGGACGTGTCCTTCGTTCACCGCCATCTCGCCGATTTCGGGTACGGGGAATCGGACTGCAAGGTGCTCCGCTACTGGGACGAGGGCTACCCACTGAAGGCGACGGGCGCCAAGACGTACGCGCTGGTCCTCGCCCGCGACGGTCGGGCGATGCTCGCCGTTGGGAACTTCGGCGCCGGGGAGGCGAACCCCGACGGCGGGGTCCCGCAGCAGGGCGACGCCCCGTCCCTCGAGGACTACGACGCCGCCCAGCGCGGGCTCAAGAAGCCCTCCGACTCGACCCAGGCGTCCACCGCCCCCGCTACGGGTGAAGCCTACACCGTCACGCTGACGGTGGACCTCAAGGCGCTGGGCCTGGGCGAGGACGTTCGGGCGTACGACGTCGAGCAGCGCGCCCGCAACGCCGCCGCCGCCGCCAAGGCGAAAAAGGCCAAGCAGGACCCGCCCGAGATGCCCGATCCCGAGCTGAAGCGCATCGCGCCCGGGACCTTCGTGCTCCCGATCCGGAAGCACGACTTCGCGCTGATCGCGGTGGAGTAGGAGCCCCTAAGATGCTGGAGATCTACCCCGGTGCGGGCGGGGACGCGCACCGGTCCACGCTCTGGCGCGGCGCCTGCCGTCTGGAGGCCTGCTCATAGCGGATCGTGTCCAGCCAACTTCGCAGGTTCTCCCGGATGTCGGGGCCCATGAAGTGTACCGGCACGTGGGACTGCGGGGGGTGCGGGAAGTTGCACCAGGCGACCACGTCCATGTCCTCGGGATGGTAGCGGACGGAAGCCTTCAGTCCCGAGGTCGCATAGGGCACAAGGTTGTCGTCGCCGAGGATCAGGGCGTCGGGGCGATCGCTGGCCATCATCAGCAGTTGGCAGGTGTGGTTGGCTCCCGACAGGTTCTGTGCCCTCATGATGTGGTTGTGCCAGTCGGGGTTCGCCAGCCCGTACCGCGCGGCGGCAATCCGAAGGTGCTCCCAGCACTCCGAGGGCCACATGGCCAGCACCGCCAGCCTTCTCCGTCGCCGCGCCGCCAGGAATGCAACGGCATCATCGATGAACTTCAGGTGGGGGTGTCCCTGCACGGGCGTGCACCAGGGCCACATCTGCACGTCCCGGTCCCCGGTGGCGGACGGACGGACCGTGGGGGGAAGCTCCGGCCTGCTGAAGACAGGGAACCCCATGTAGTCGTGTGCGAACTGCAGCACGATGAGCCCGCCCAGGCGACGCGCGGCGACATCCGCGTCCAACAGCCGATACGCCGGCGCCTCCTCGCGCAGAAACAGGCCGTCGTAGAGGACGAACTCGGCGCCCTGGCCCTTTCCGACCACAGAGGCTTCCTTCCAGATCGCCTCCAGAAGGGTTGGCCAGGGGGCGTCGGGCAGTGGCTGCTCCCGCCGGGGCACCGTCAGGATTCCGTAGCGCCTCAGATGGGGCGGGACCTGGGCGACGAAGGTTCCCAGCACCCCCCGAGCGACCAGGAACCCATCGGTCACCAACTCATCGACGGCCCGTTGAAGCGTCCCCAAGGCCACGCCGAGGGTTCGCGCCAGTTCCGGGCGATTCGGCAGCCGTGAGCCCGGAGGGAAGCGGCTGGACGCGATCCAGGTGCGGATCTCCGCGGCAGTATTGGAATACCGCTGATGGATGGGCATGGCTCGGGCTCCGTGGGAATCTTTCAACGGACGGCGCGAGTATTCTACGCATCCCGCCATTCGGTTGGAAAACTTCTTCTGGGTTCCCGGAGGCAGGATTATGCTCGAACGTTGTCAGCATCAGTTCTGCGTGTTGTTCCCGTCTTGCCGTAGCGTGTCCTCGCCGTTCGCGCGCCCGTTCCGATCGCGATCGCCGCCTGAAAGGAGAACAGGACCATGTCTCGCCCGAACCGCCCCGAACGCCCCTCGCACGATCCTCATCGCTTCAGCCGGAGGGAGACGCCACCGGTACTGGAGACCCTCGAACCCCGGTTGCTGCTCAGCGTGACCTACCCGAGCCTCCAGCAGATCTACACTCCCGCGGACAACCCCACGCTGCCCGGGGCCATGGACGTTTTCGCCCCGCCCGTGGACAGCCAGACGCCTGCGGGCGCGGCCCCGGTCTTCGCGGAGTGGTCGCGGTTCGCCGACCCCGACGACACCGTGCCGATCACCGGGGACGCCTTCAGCGTCTACAGCGGGGACGACTTCGGGATGGATACGCGCTTCATCGTCTATGGGCAGACGGGGGCGAGCGATGCGACGACGACCGATGGGCTGATCCGCGTGCTGCAGGACAACCAGGCCTCGATCACCCTGGACGGTTCGCTGCCCGATGACTCGATGTACCTCGTCTGGGCCCAGAACGACGCCGGGGTCAGTTACCCCTTCGCCATCAACAAGGCCGAGCCCTGGTGGATCGGGCCGGCCAAGGCGGCCGTCGGGGAGACCGTCTCCTTCTTCGGGCGCAACCTGTCGCACGACGGGGGGACGACGACCTCGTGGGTCTACCTGCAGCCCTCCAGCGGGGCGGGCCAGTGGATCACGCCCACCGCGGTCAATCCCTACAAGGTGGACTTCGTCGTCCCCAGCGGGCTGGCCAACGGTTCGTACGAGGTGTACGTCCATAACGGCCACGGGGGGGCGTACGGCTGGAGCAAGCCCCTCACCCTGACCGTCCAGGACGCCGTCACCTGGGTGGGGACCACGCGCGACGTGACGAGCTACGGAGCGGTGGGGGACGGGGTTACGGATGACGGGGCGGCGATCCAGGCCGCCCTCGACGCCTCAGGCGATGGCGACACCATCTACTTCCCCGCCGGGACGTACCTCGTGGGCGGGGGGCGCACGTTCTCCATCCCGGCCAAGCGCACGATCCTCGGCGATGGGCGGACCGCCAGCACCATCAAGGTGGGGCTCAACAGCGGCAGTCAACTGGCGGCCGACTTCATGGTCACCAACTCCAACACCCGGGTCCAGAGCATCGGCCTGGATGAAAACTTCTCGATCGCCAGCACGGCCGTCTACGCCGTCCTGCGGATGAGCGGCGACTTCAAGTGGCTGTCGGACGTGCTGGTCCACTCCAACGACAACCGGACGGTCATCACCAGCGGTCAGTACACGTTCATCACGGGCTCGCGGTTCAACGGTACGACGATGAGCGTGGCGTCGAACACGTACATCGACGACTGCGATTTCTACGGCATGTACGACTGCGAGATGGTCATCGACTCCTGGTCCGGCAGCCAGATCAGCATCACCAACAGCACGGTGCAGGACTTTGATCCCTCGAACCCGAACAGCAGCGCGGGGTTTGGTGAGGGGCGGTTCTTCCGCGGGACTCCGGTGTGGGGGACGCAGTCGAACATCTACATCGGCGACAACGTCACCACCGACTGCAGCCCCCGCCCGCTGGCGGACCAGAACAGCGGCGAGCAGGTCCTTAGCGAGGGCCAGACCTGCCTGTTCAACGGGGACGTCCTGGCGGCGACCAGCAACACCCTCCGGTTCGCGAACTACACGTACGGCGCGGTGGGCTCGGGGGCGCGGATCACGATCATCGACGGAAAGGGCCTGGGGCAGACTCGGCAGGTCTCCTCCTACGACGCCGCCACCGACACCATCACGATCCTTGGCACGTGGAACGTCATCCCCGATGCCACCAGCTACGCGTCCATGAACTACACCGTGCAGCGGTGGGCGGTCTACAACAACTACTTCGACGCCAAGGACAACGCGGCCGGGCAGGCCGTGCACGTCGCCTCGACGGCGGTGAGCATGTACCAGGGCTCGATCGAACTCGTGGTCGACGGGAACACCTCGAACCAGACGCGGCACGGGTTCATCCTGGACGGCGCCAGCTACGCCGGGGACGTGAACCCCTGCTTCTTCAGCCAGATCACCAACAACACCATCCAGAACAACCGCACCGGGATCAGCATCCAGTCGAACGACTACGCCCACCTGGGGCTGGGCGATGAGATGGTTGGGGTGGTGCTGCGCGGCAACACCATCAGCAACGAACTGGTGTCCGCCATCGAGAACGGGCGGTCGTCGGGGATGGTGATCGAGCACAACTCGGCCGTCAACACGCCCAAGGGCCTCGTCACCAACGCCGCCGAAACCACGTTCGTCTACGACAACTCGTTCAGCCGGGGCACGGCGGCGCTGGCGGGCTCGGTGGGGGTGCAGTACACCGCCCAGCGGGCGGGGACTCTGCTGGCGGGCAACGCCTACAGTGACTTCGCCCTCACGTACGGGGGGAACTACCTGCCGGGACCGGAACTGAGCATCGGCTACCGCCGCCTGCAACTGGCCGCCGCCGTCGGCGCCAGGGCCCAGACGAAGCTCCCGCTGTCCAACATGGGCCTGGGCAACCTCGCCTGGACCCTGAACAGCAGCTCCACCTGGCTGACCGTCCTCCAGAACGACGGGATCAACCCCGGGGACACGATCGACGACCTGATCGTCGTCGCCGACGCGCAGCACCTGTCCGCGGGGACATATACGGAGGTCCTCACCTTCACCGGGGACGGACAGACCATCAAGGTCAACGTCGAGTTCACCGTGGGGACCGCCGCCACCTACCCCCACCCCATCGCCAGCAACGACTCCTACGTGGTCCACCAGGACACCCCGCTGTACGCCAACGCCCAGAACGGGGTGCTGGCGGACGACTACGACATCGCCGGGCACGCCCTGACGGCCGTCAAGCAGAGCGACCCACTGCACGGGGCGTTGAGCTTCAATTCTGACGGGACGTTCACGTACACTCCCACCGCGGGATTCCTGGGCTACGACCGATTCACCTACAAGGCCTATGACGGATCGGCCTACAGCGACACCAAGACGGTCACCCTCGTTGTGATCAACCCCCTGGAGGCCCTGCCGGTCATGAGCGGGCTGGTCACCTGGCTCGATGCGGGCCGCCTCGCCGGGTACGGGGACGGCGAGGATGTCATCCTGTGGACCGACCGCAGCGGCAACGATAAGAACGCCACCGGGACGGCCAATGGGACTCCCACCTACCAGTCCAACGTGATCAACGGGCAGCCCGTGCTGCGGTTCGACGGGAGCAACGACTGGCTGAAGATCAGCAACCTGCCCGCCACGGGGCCGGTGACGATGTTCATGGTCTTCAGCAGCTCCAACACCGCCGGGCGGTACGAATGGGCCATCAAGGACACCGTCGGTTCCGTCGCCAACACCGCCATCAAGTACGGAGGGACGACGTACATCAGCTACCCGGCCGTGACGGGGTTCAACCTCAAGACCTACACGCTCAACGGGTCGTCCTCCAGCGTCAAGACGGACGGGACGACCGTGGGGACCGGGAACGTCGAGCGCAACGGGCTGGAGTACATGTACCTCGGCGCCCGCAGCACCTCCATCCACCAGGCCGTGGACTTCGCCGAGGTCCTCCTCTACGACCGCGTGCTCACGGCGGGCGAGGAGAACGAGATCGGGTACTACCTCGCGACCAAGTACGGGTTGACGACGGCGTACTCCCCGGTGGTGACGATCGAGGCGACGGATCCGACGGCGGCGGAGGCGGGGGCGGACGCGGGGCAGTTCCGCGTCAGCCGCGGGGCCGCCATCAGCGGGGACCTCACCGTCAACTACACCGTCGGGGGGACGGCCTCCGGGAGCGACTACACGCCCTCGCTGTCGGGCAGCGTAACGATTCCCGACGGCGCGGCGGCGGCGTTCATCAATATCAACGCCGTCAACGATGCTCTCAGCGAAGGCCCCGAGAGCCTCGTGCTGACGCTGGCGGCGGGGACGGGCTACCACATCGGTGAGGCGGCGGCGGCGACGGTGGACCTCCTCGACGACGACCGCCCCGTCGTCCAGATCGACGCCATCGACCACGAGGCCTACGAGGTCGGCCCCGACGCCGGGAAGTTCCTGATCGTTCGGAACACCAACAGCGGTGACCTGACGGTCAACTACAGCGTCTCGGGCACCGCCGCGCCGGGCGACTACAGCGAGACCCTCAGCGGCAGCGTGGTCATCCCGGACGGGCAGTACACCGCCACCATCACCGTGACCCCGGTCAATGACAGCGAGATCGAGAATGACGAGGCGCTCACGCTGACGCTGAACGCGACGGCCAACTACCAACTGGGTGCCGCCTACTCCGACACGGTCAACTTCCACAGTGAGGACCTGCCCAGCATCACCATCGCAGCCAGCGACGCCAACGCCTCGGAGGCCGGCCCCGACGCCGGGGGCTTCACCGTGACCCGAAGCGGCACGGGCCTGCTGACGCAGGGTGATCTGACGGTCCACTACACCATCGGCGGGACCGCGACGAACGGGGCCGATTACTCCGCGTTGAGCGGCGTGGTCGTCATCCCCGACGGGCAGACCTCCGTCGCCATTCCCGTCGCGGTTATCGACGACGCCCTCGATGAGAGCAACGAGACGGTGCTTCTGACGGTGACGCCGGCGGAGGGTTACACGGTAGGGACGCCCTCCGAGGCGACTGTGACCATCGCCGACGATGATCCCGATGTCACCCCGACCGTGAGCATCGCCGCCACCGATCCCGCCGCCGTCGAGGGCAGCACCGGGACGTTCACCGTAACCCGTGCGGACTCCACGCGGGGCGACATCACGGTGAACTACAGCGTGTCCGGCTCGGCGAGCGGGGGGAGCGACTACACGGCGCTTTCGGGCAGCGTGGTGATCCCCGACGGTCGGGCGTCGGCGACGATCACGGTCACCGCCATCGAGGACCAGACGGCCGAGCCGAACGAGAGCGTCACCCTCACGCTGGGCTCCGGCAGCGGGTACACGGTTGGAACCCCGTCGGTAGCGACGGTGCGCCTGGCGGACGTGGCCCCGGTGCTGGTGGGGCACTGGGCCCTGAACGAGGGCTCGGGCACGACGGCGTACGATCTCGCCGGAACCGCCAACGATGGGACACTGACGAACGGCCCGGTCTACGAGGCGGGCGTGCTGGGGACGGGGCTGCACTTCGACGGGGTGAACGACTACGTCAACGTCCCGCACAGCGAGGAGATCACTCCCACCGTCGGGCTGACCCTGGCCTGTTGGGCCAAGAGCGACAACGCGACGTGGAATGCCAACGGCCTGCTCATCTCCAAGCGCAACAGCTTCATCCTCAGCGCGCGGAGCGGGTCCAGGAGCATCGCCCTGTACGTCTGCATCGGGGGATCGTGGAAGAGCCTCACCTATGCTTCCGACATCGACATCACCGAATGGCACCACTACGCGGCGACGTACGATGGGAAGCACATGCGGCTGTACGTGGACGGGGAGCCGGTGGCCTCGCAGGCGCAGTCGGGCCTGATCGACGCGACGACCGGGAACCTCTCGATCGGTCGGGACCTCTCAAGTACCTACCTCGACGGCAGCATGGACGAGGTCCGCATCTACGCCGGGGCGCTCAGTGCGGAACAGGTGTCGGATCTCTACGACGCCGAATCGGGGGCTCTTCCCACGGTGAGCCTGGTGGCCACGGATGCATCGGCGGCCGAGGCGGGGCCGGACACCGGCACGTTTACCATCACACGCGACCAGACCAGCGGGGATTTGACCGTCTACTACACGGTCAGCGGCACTGCCTCGGCAGGGGATTACAGCGAGACGCTCAGCGGGAGCGTGACGATTCTGGACGGGCAGGCGTCGGCCGTCATCACCGTGACGCCGGTGGACGACAGCGACATCGAGAATGCCGAGACGCTCACGCTGACGCTCGCCTCCGACGCCGCCTACGCCCTGGGCGGTTCGACGAGCGGCACGGTGACCATCACCAGCGACGATGTCCCGACCGTGACCCTCATCGCCACCGACGCCGTCGCGTCCGAGACCGGCCCCGACGTCGGGACGTTCACCCTCACCCGCTCGGGCAGCGGTCCGGCGCTGGCGAGCGGCGACCTGGCGGTCAACTACACCATCGGCGGGACCGCGACGAACACGAGCGACTACTCCACGCTCTCGGGCAGCGTCACGATCCCCGACGGGCAGACGTCGGTGACCGTGACCATCACGCCCATCGATGACACCGAGGTCGAAGGCAGCGAGACGGTCGCCCTGACGCTCGCCGCGGGCGCCGGGTACACTGTCGGTTCGCCCGCCGGGGACGTGGTGACGATCGCCGATAACGACACCCCGACGGTGACCCTCGCGGTCACGGACGGCACGGCCACCGAGGCGGGGCAGACCCCCGGCGAGTTCACCGTCACCCGCACGGGCCCGACCAGCGGGGACCTGACGGTGAACTACACCCTCGCCGGGTCGGCCGTCAACGGGATCGACTACTCGACGCTCTCGGGCAGTGTGACGATCCTGGACGGGCAGGCGTCGGCGGTCATCACCGTCACCCCGATTGACGATTCGGACGACGAGTTGACCGAGACGGTTACCGTGGCGCTGGCGGGCGGAACCGGATACGCCGTGGGCTCCCCGTCCACCGGGGCCGTCACAATCACCAGCGACGACTCGGCCGACTGGAACGCGAACCTCGTGGCCTACTGGTCCTTCGATGAAGGCAGCGGGACCACCGTGGCCGACCTGGCGGGCAGCACGGCGGACGACGGGACATTCGTGGGCAACCCAGTGTATGAGTCGGGCGTTGTGGGCAAGGCGCTGCACTTCGACGGTGTGGACGACTACGTCTCCATCCCGCACAGCTCGGAGATCGCCCCCAGCACGGCCCTGACGGTCGCCTGCTGGGCCAAGAGCGACAACGCCGCATGGAACGCCAACGGCCTGCTGGTCTCGAAGCGGGACAGCTTCATCCTCAGCGCCCGCGGCGGGACGCAGAACATCGGGCTGTTCCTCCGCATCGGCGGCGCCTGGAAGTCGTGCATCTACGTTCCCCAGAGCCTGGACATCACGACGTGGCACCACTACGCGGCGACGTACGACGGTTCGCAGATGAAGGTGTACGTGGACGGGGTGTTGGTGAAGACCACCTCGCGAACCGGTACGCTGGACACGGACACCAACAACCTGTACATCGGCCGAGACCTGACGAGCACGCTCCTCGACGGCAGCATCGACGAGGTGCGCCTGTACAACGCGGCGTTGAGCGATACGGGCATCGAGGCGATCTACGACCAGGTTGCCCTGTCGGTTACCAATCTCAACGTCACCAGCGGCAACTCCGCCGACTACGGCGTGCAGGCATACGCCCTGGCGGCGGGGGCGTACCAGTACGGCGACCGGACGGACACCTTCTCCACGATCCCGACGCAGTACCTGGGCCTGACGTACATCCGCACCGCCAACGATGACGCCCTGAGCACGGGCGCGGACCTGCTGAGCTTCACCGTGAACCAGACGTGCGAGGTCTACATCCTGCACGACGATTCGATCACGACGAAGCCCTCGTGGCTGACGGCCGACTTCACCGACACGGGTGACAACGTCGCGACCACCGCGGGGACGTTCAGCGTCTACAAGGCCATCGTCTCCGCCGGGACGATCGTCCTGGGCGGGAACACCGCCGACGGGCTGGGCAGCGGCGACATGTACAGCGTACTGATCCGCCCGGTGCTGTAGAGGGCGGCGAACGCTGCCCGGACATCCGGGTCTCATACGACAGAGAAGTTGACAGGCCGAGCCGGGCCGGACCAGCGGGTCCGGCCCGGTTCGCTATTACCCGGCGTGCAGCCCCAGCGATAGCAGGGCGAGGACCGGAAGATGACGCAGCGCGGGCTGCGCCCGCTCCCAATTTCGATTGTCGATTTTGGATTCTCGATTGGGCTGTCGCCGTTACCATGGCCCCAATCGAAGTGAACGCCGTTAGAGCACCGAAGAACATCCTCGAAAAAGCGAGGATCTCGCGCGTTTGCAGTACAGGGGACGCGCAGCGACTGGGGGGGGCGGCGTTGGTGCGAGCGCATCGGGACCGTACGGGCCGCCTGCGCCCGTCACGGGCGCTCGACGTTCCGATTCCTGGTAGACAGCCTTCCCGCACCTTGGTCAAATCCTCCCACGCCTTCGCTGCCGTTCGCGGAGGCGTGACCGGTTACCCGGTCTTGGACCGGGCGAAGTGACCCGCCCGGCGATGCCGTGGAGGCCCCCTGCGGACGCTCTGGTCCAAGGATGTGAAAGAGATTGGAAGACCGGCGGAGAGTGAAGACCGTGCTGGTGGACATCGATGGTACGCTGAGTGCCTCGGTTCCGGCGCCTCCGGGACGTGGAGAGTTGCCCTCCGATCCGGTGGCCGCGGTGCTCGTCCTTCGGGACGGACTGCCGCCGACCGCCTCTACGCTCGGCAGGCCGGCATCGGTCACGTCGCCCTCGTGGACCGCCAACAGGACTGCCCGCTGTGGGTGGATGAGGACGGCACGTTACGGGTCCGTCGGCTGACGGAGCTGCTGCCCCTGTTGGGCGGGGACTGATCCGCGGCTGCGGGCGTGCGGCGATGGGTGGCCGGACTGCCCGTCGCGATCGATGCACCGTGAAGCACCTTCTCGAAGAGAGAACTCCGCCTGCCTCCCGTCGCAGTTCTGCCTTCAGGCGGAACCGTCTCCGTGGCTTCGGTCGCAGGGAACCCCTCCCGTTACGACGTCTTCCCGTTCGCGAAAGTAGGCGGCGGTCTGATTGACCATGTGAGCCAGGCTCGCGGCATCCGGCTTCCCGTGCATCGCCGGATAGGGATCTCCGCCGGGCCCGAGCGGCTCGGGCGTCACGTAGCAGCCGGGCCGGTTGTAGCCGATCAGGTAAAGCGCCATGATGAGCGTGTCCAGGTCGAGCGACCCCTCCCCGAGGGCGCAGCGGTTGCTGTCGGCCAGGTGCAGGTTGGTCAACCGGTCGCCCGCGGCGAGAATTGCCTCGCCGATATGGCTTTCCTCGACCTGCATGTGATAGACGTCCCCGTTGATGTGCCCGATCGCGGGATGGGCCACCGCCTCGATGTAGCGCTTGGCATCCTCGATCGTGTGGCAGAAGCTGACTTCCGCCGAACGGATCGGTTCGATGGCTGCCCTGACGCCGTGCTGCCCGAAGAGATTCGCCGTGCGCCGCAGTGTTTCGACCGATCGCTCGAACTCGGTGTCGTCGTAGGCGGAGGGGCGTCCGACGGCGCCGGGAACCACCAGCATGTACCCGCCGCCGACTTCGGCGCAGAACGGAAGGGTCCGCTTCAGGTAATCGAGGGCTCTCTGACGTGCGGCGCCGCTATTGGACGAGAGGTCATTCTCCGCCGAGAACATGCCGCAGACACCGGCCACGGCGATATCGTGGTCGCCCAGAATCCGCAACGTCTCTCCGGGTTCGTAGCCGAGGTCGTCCCCGTAGTGATTCCCGTGCAGTTCAATGTAGCGGATTCCCGCCTGGTTGAGTCGCGCGGCCGACTGCTCCAGGGGCTCCATGCCGAAGCCCCAGTTGCTCCAACTCAGGTTCAGCTTCTCCTTGAGCCTCTCCGGATGCTTCTGCTTCAGTTCCAGAAATCGTTCGCGGATTCTCTCGTTCTTCCTCTCGAAGTTCTGGGGTTTCATCCCTCGTGGCCTTTCTCATGAATGCTTTCGTGGTGGATCTGCGGCTCTGCACGTGAAGGCATGTGCAGGAACGAGTGAACGGGACCCGTCGGGGTCAGAGGATCAGGCAGCCCTGCGACCGCAGCGCGTCGCGGAGCTTTCGGGCGTCGACGCGATCGACGGTGCAGCCGTCCCGGATGGCGGTGGCGGCGGCGACGCCGGCGGCCTGTCCGGTCTGGTTGGTGTTGAGCATCACGCGGATGGCCCCGTACGCCCCGCGGTCGGCGTCGATGAGCCTCCCGGCGACCAGCACGTTGGCCGCCCCGCGGGGCACGAGGCAGCGGTAGGGGATCTGGTAGAAGGTGGGGTCGACCTCCCGCGGGGGCCGCCAGCGGGTCTCCTGGGCGGGGCGATGGGGGGAAAGGTCGTGGTAGCACTCCCGCCCGTCGAGGTAGCGGAAGGTCAATCCGGGGCGCCCGCTGTGGTGCACGTCCACGCGGTAGCTGCCGTTGGCGATGGCGTCGGGGAAGCGGACGCCCTCGAGCACCTCCTGCTCGGTGAGGCGGTGCAGGCAGCAGGCGTGGCGGGTTTCGCGGATGCCGATGTACCCCGCCACCTCCACGAGGCTCACACCCTCCCCGCCCTCGCATGCCCGCAGGAGGTCCACGATCGCCCGCACCTGCCGCCGGCCCTCCATCTCGGCGGCGGTCAGCTCGTCGGCGTCGGCGCAGTTGGCGCCTGCGACCCGCGTACCGGCGACCATCCGGTCGTCCGTCGAGCCCACCCGGGGCGACGCCCACAGCAGCCCGCGGGGCAGACGGTCCGGTGACGAGGCGTCGAAGACCGTGCGGGCGAGGTCGAAGCCCGCGTTGTGCTGCGAGACCCGACCGATGCCGGAGACCGCGGCGCAGACGGTGGGGGGTTGCAGGTCGTCCCGCAGTTCCACCGGCAGGCCCATGCGGGCTACCAGGTCACCGTCGCCGGTGGCGTCGATGAACACCCGGGCGCGGATGGCCCGCCGCCCGGTCTTATCCTCGATCACCGCCGCCGCCAGGACCCCGTCCTCCATCGCCGGGGCGGTGAACCGCGTGTGCAGGAAGGGGCGGATTCCGTGCTCCCGCACCAGCTCGTCCAGCTCGATCTTGAGTTCCGCGGTGTTCAGGAGGTAGTTCCCGTTCCCGCCCAGCACCGCCGCCCCCCGCCGCGTGAGCCGCTCGAGGATCTCCTTCGACAGCCCGGCGATGATCGGCGTCTTACGCTCGGTGTCCAGCAGGCTGTGCCAGACGTTCACCAGCCCGGCGGTGGCGACCCCGCCGAACGCCCCGTTGCCTTCGACGACCGCGGCGGTCCGTCCCATCCGGGCGGCCGCCACCGCCGCGAACACCCCCGTGCAACTGCCGCCCAGCACGCAGACATCGACTTCAGCGGCGAGGGGCACGCGGCGCGGCGGCTCAAGGATCTCTCGGCTCATCGGGTGTTCCATCCTTTCTCACCGTTCCGGGCGGATCGGCCGATCCGGAACAGGTGCATGTCAGACGCCCCGGTCCTCGCAGCCCGTGGACCGGGGGAGGGCGGGTCAGGGGATCTCGTTCTTGGAGAAGACCGACAGCAGGATCTCTCCCGCACCATTGGGGGCGCTCGTGTGCCACGCGTAGATCGCGTTGCGCTCGCGGTCGTGCACGGCGTAGATCGTCCCGTCGGGGGCCGCCGCCGCGTCCGGGTAGCTGACCTGGTCGCGGTCGTCGAGCACCAGCCCGCGGCTCCAGGTGGCGCCTTCGTCCCGGGACAGGCACGCGACGATCCCGGTGCGCTTCCGGGGGTCCGGGCTGTTGATCAGCAGCCAGTCGCCGTCGCTCAGCCGGCGGATGTGGAAGCGCGATCCGGGATTGGCGATGGCGGTGGGAGCGCCTGGCGACCACGTGCCCCCGCGGTCGGTGGACACGCTGTGCCAGATCGCCCCCGCGCCCGAACGGATGTACATGGCCAGCGATCCGTCGCGACGTTCGACGATCATGTTCTCGGACGCCAGCGGGGGGGCGACGACGGAACCGTGCAGCGTCCACGTCCGGCCCTGGTCCTCCGACCGACCGACGCCCTGGAGGTTCCGGCGGTGCCCGTCGGCGAACCACTGCTCGTCCGCGGTGGGGGCGTAGGTGATCGGCATGAGCCACTCGCCGGTCGAGAGCACCGTTGGCTTGTTGAGGCGGAAGCAGTACGCGACGTCGTAGGGGATCGGCCGCGGATCGCTCCAGGCGGGCTCGGGCAGGTCGGGCTGGGCGCAGGTCCGCACCCACACCCCGTGCCGGCGGGTCTGGCGATTGCTGCGGTTGTAGATCAGCCACAGAACCCCCCCCGGGTCGAGCCACACCGCCGAGTCGAACGCCCGCTCCCCGTCCTGCGGGGCGGCCATCAGCACCGGGTCGCGGAACGTCCGCCCCTGGTCGTCGCTCCAACTCAGGAAGACCGCGTTCTCGGGGGCGGGCTCGGTCTGCCCGCCCGAGAACCACGTAAGGAAGAGGCGCCCCCCGGGGGTACGCTCGATCCCGGGAATGCCCAGCCAGTCCTGCCCGGTGCGGGCCCGTGACATCGCGACGTGTCGGAGAATCATGGATCACCTTTCCGAAGGCTGACTGGCCGCGGGCGACGACGACGCGTCTTCGACCCGCGGGGGTATCCTGACAAGGGAGCGTGCAGGGACTGCATGTCCATGACGCGTGGCTCTCAGCGGAACAGGCGCGGTGACGCCCAGATCGGAAACGCCAGGCGGTCGGTGCTGCCGTCCGTCGGCGTGAGCAGCCGCAAACGCCGCACGCCTTCGACGTCCAGCACCACGTGACCCGCCGGGTCGCCCGGGCCGGCCCAGGGGCTCTGGAACGCCGCCCGGCCATCGAGTTCCACCTCGAACCGGCACTTCGCCTGGCGGTCC
Source organism: Phycisphaerae bacterium (assembly GCA_041687095.1). Lineage (GTDB taxonomy): Bacteria > Planctomycetota > Phycisphaerae > SM23-33 > SM23-33 > JAWLCQ01. The sequence goes on from JAWLCQ010000001.1 coordinate 119,838, forward strand.
ACGCCCGCCAGCAGGCCCACGTCCGCCTCGAAGCGGCCGAAGACGCCGCGCGGCAGGTGGTACTCCATCATCGACGACAGCGAGATCCCCTCGCCCGGAAGAGCGTGCGGGATCACGCAGACCCCGTCGACGGTACGGATGTCGTCGGGGGCGTAGCGCAGGCGGAACCGTTCGGCCCGGCCGTACGTCTCCCGCGTGATCCAGTTCACCAGCGGGCGCTGGCTGAAGTTGAACTCCGCATCGAACGCGTTGGGGGGGAGGGTGTGCAGCGGGCAGCAGCGCAGGGCCGATGCCTCGCGCGGGGTGAAGTCGCCCCGGGCGATGCGCAGGATCGTGAGGCAGGCGTCCCCGAACAGCTCGCCGGCGGCCTGCACGACGGGGTTCAGGGCCCGAACGGCGTGGGGGTGGTTGCGGCGGTAGACCGAGCGGAGCATCGGAACGACGGCGGCCATCGCGCGGGCGTGGAGCGCCCCGTAGGGGGCGGTGAGGCGGAACTCCAGGTCGGGGGGGGACAGCGCCAGCAGCCTCGCGCGGCGGCGGGGGGTGGTGACCGTCGAACAGACGTCCTCGAGCATCCGATGGTAGTTGCAGTTGCGGTAGTGGGCGGGCGGGGGCAGGAGGTTGGCGATGTGCAGCTCGTAGTAGTGGGCGGGCTGGGCGAAATCGCCCACGTAGTGCGAGTAGACGCCCAGGAAGCGGGCGGCCTCGGACACGTCGCCCGCCCGCAGGTGGCGGAGCGCCTGGCGGATGTAGAAGCGGTTCTTGGGCATCAACCCGTGCAGGTCCCGCATGTCCTGCTGGAAGTTGAACTTGAGCCTCTCCGCGGGGAAGTACTTCCGCCAAGGTCCGCTCTTGCCCTCCAGCAGCCGAATGGCGAACTGGTCGGGGTACATGCAGGTGTCGAGGCACCCCGCCTCCAGGGCGTCGACGTCGCGTTCCCCGGCCGCCCGCAGGGCGCTCATGCCCAGCCGGACCAGGGCCTGGTGATCGTGCGTGTTCATCTGCGGACTCCTGTGGCTCGTCGGCCGCCCCTGCGCCCTCGCGATGGCGGGGGGCGATCGGCGGTCCTCGCCGGTTCCTCCGCGGCGCCGGACGGTGTAGTAGCGGTGGTGCGACTGTCGCGGGGAACCAGCACGTACTGCACCCGCCGCTTCTCCAGATCCCCGGCGGTTCCGGCGATGGCGGTTTGCAGCAGATCCACCGCCGAAGCGGCGATCTCCGCGGGATCGACGACCAGCAGATCGCAGCCGAGCAGGGCATCGTTGATCTGGCCCCTGTGGGTCGCCACCAGCAACCGGATATCCTGCGGAATCCGCACGCCCGCCGCGAGAAGCTCCTGGACGGCCCCGATCGCCATCCAGTCATCGAGTATGAAGATCGCCTCGGGCAGGGCCCGGGGATGGCGCAGAAGCTCGCGCGCCGCCTCCCGCCCCATCCCCACCGCCGTCGTGGCGCCAACGGTGAAGCGCCGCCATCGCACCGAGAGGGACCGGGGCGAGAGTGCCTTCCCGGCGGGGAGGTGGAGAGTGGCATCTCCCAGCGTGTCCCAGACCTCGGCGATGCGGGCGCCGCGCTCCGCCAGGTGGTTGAGTCCCTGGGCGGCCATGTCGCGGTGGTCGATCTGGATGCAGGGAAGCTCCGGGACGTGTCGAAGGCTCACGGCGGGGATGCGGCGGAGTTTCAGCCACTCATGGATCTGCGGGAGGTCCGAAGGCCGCCAGACCAGCGCCCCGGCCGGCAGGCCGTCGGCGACATCGCGCTGCAGGGCTTCCGGGATCCGGCTCTCCCCCGCCTCGCCCGGAAGCGAGTCGAGCAGGTAGATCCGCGGCTGCCAGCCGCGGGAGACGACCTCGCTCAGCACGGCGTTGACGATCTGGCCGAAGTAGACGGCCGGCGATCGCCCGAAGAGGGGGCGGTCCAGCAGCAGGGCGCACACGGGCGCACTGGGCTCGCCGCACACCACCGTGCCGCTGGCGCGCCGCATGAGGACGAGCCTCTCGTCCTGGAGGATCCGGTACGCCTGCAGCACGGTCACGCGGCTGGCGCAGCCCAGGGAGCCCGCGGGGGGCAGCGAGTCCCCCCGGTGCAGCTCTCCGCCGCGGATCAGGGTGCGGATGTGATCCGCCAACTGGACGGCCAGCGGCGCGGCCGACGCCGCGTTGGGCTCGAAGGATCTCAGGGCTGTCTGTGTCTTGGTCATGGCGGTCGTCCATCCGAAGCGCGGTCGCTATACCATTCTTTACCATAACAGCCGGCGGGCCGCTGGGTGTCGCGAAAACCCGTCGGCGAGGCCGGGCACCGTGCTTTGCGGAGCGCCGGGCGCCGTGCTTTGCGGAGCGCAGCGCAGCAACCACGTTGGAGGCCCCGCGTCGCCCTGCGCGAACGCCCAAAAGGGTAACCGTTCACGCCTGTGCATGCGGTGGCGGAAGTCTGAAGAAACAGCCGGAGAGAAGGGGATTACACAGATTTCTGGTAACCGTTCACGCGGCGCCGCCGGGTGTTTCAGAAACACGCCCGCCGTCCGAACCTCCCCACCGACCCCGCGTCGGTGGTTCAAACGGCTCTCGACTACGGCCGGCGTACCCGGTCCGCGCACCGTCCGCGCCCGTTGGTCATCCCGTAGTCAGGAAGCCGGCTTACCACCGACGCAGGGTCGGTGGGGAGCAGGAGGACGAGCGGGATGGGAGGGGACCGCCGCTGTAGTCAATAGCCGCTTACCACCGGCACGGGGCCGGTGGGGAGAAGAAGTGGCCACCGGCACGGGGCCGGTGGGGAGAGGCAACAGGAAACTCACCTCAGTGCCGACATGCCCCTTTCTTCACGCCCTTCCTGCTGTTTGGAAGGGCGTGAACGGTTACCAATCTGTGCCATCTCAAAATCTGCGTACTCCCTTTCTTCGGGGCGGTTTCTTCTCATCACGCCTTCGCCGCTGTCTGTGAAGGCGTGAACGGTTGCCCAAAACCTCCGTGAGTTGGGGGTGGTTGGGCTCGCAGCGAGGCCGTTCCCACCTCTCGGCAGGGGCGAGACGCCCCTGCGACACACGGGCGAGACGCCCGTGCCACGAAGATGCGATGGCCCTGCTCTCCCCCCCCCGACGAAAACGAACCCAACAACGCCCGCCGGCGGACCGTGGCCATCGGTCCGCCGGGCAAGCAAATGCATCAGCCCCCCCTAAG
>JAWLCQ010000002.1:0-96146 GCA_041687095.1 Phycisphaerae bacterium
CCCGGGGCGGGGGGCGGGGCGGCGGGGGGTGGCCCGCCGCGCCGGGGCGGGGCTGCTCGCGGGGCTCGGGTTGGCCGTCGTGGGGTGGTCCTGGGTCCTTCCCGCCCTCGTCGAGGCGGAGGTCCGGGCGGCCCTGCGCGAGGCGTGGCAGGGCTCCGTGCGGATCGAGGGGACCGAGATCTCCCCCACGGGGGCGGTGCGCCTGCAGGGGGTCTCGCTGTACGACGCGAGGGGGCGGCAGTGGGCGGGGGCGGAGCGGGTGACGCTGCAGTTCCGCAACGCCTTATCGGGGCGCCCCGTCCTGACGGAGGTCCACCTGCGAACGCTCCGCGTGGCGAGCGTGGAGAGCCCCGGGACCCCAGGCGCCCCGCTGGGTTCGCTCCAGGCGTGGTCGCGGCGGAACGGGAAGCACGTGGACCTGCAGCGGGTGCGGGTGGAGGAGCTGACCATCGAGCATCTCCGCGAGGGGCAGCGGCGATTCCTGCTGGAGGGGGGGACGCTGGAGTTCCGCGGTGCGGGGGGCGGGCACGACCCGTCGCGCGTGCGGCTGACGGGGGCGCTGGCGGTGACGGCGGAGGCGATCGAAACGGACCGGGAGCGGCTCGCGGGGCAGTGGCGGCTGACGGGGCGGCTGGACGACGGGGAGGGGATGGCGGTGCAGGAGGGGCTCCTGGTGGCCGAGCTGGCGGACCCGTACCCGGACGTTCGCATGCGGGCGGAGTTCACGGCCCGGATGGTGTTGCGGGAGGAGGGGGGGGAGACGACGCTGGGCCTCCAGGTGGACGCCAACGGCGTGGACGTGCCGGCCGCCCTGCGGGTGCTGGCCCCCGAGGTGCCCCTGAAGTCCGGGCTGCTGGCGGGGCGGGTGGACCTGCGGTACTGTCCGACGGGGGGGGAGAGGTGGCAGGGGGGCGGGAGCTTCCTCATCACGCAGACCGACATGGAGCGTTTGCACGGCGGGCGGGAGTTCCTGCGCGTGGTGGGGCTCGATCCCAACGGAGCCCTCCAGGGCAGCCGCGTGGAGGGCACGTTCCGCCTCCAGGGCCCGCGGATGGTCTTCGAGCGGCTGGTGATGGACAACGGGCGGCTGGCGCTGGTGGGGGAGGCGGGCGGCTGGGTGGACTGGGAGCAGCGGCGGATCGACATGCGGGTGATCGCCTCCCCGACGAACGACATCCAGCCGGTCCTGCAGCTCCTGCCGATGGTGGGGGCGGTGCTCAAGGCGAGCGACAAGCTGGCCCGCGTCCGCATCGAGGGCCGCCTGGGCGACCCCCCGCGCACGCTCATCCGCCGCGAGCCCCTGCAGGACATCAGCGACGGAACGCTGGAGATGCTCAAGGGCATGGGGCAGTGGGGCGGGGGCATGAGCGCGGGGGCGCTGCAGGCGTTCGAGAGCATGTACAGGACGCTGAAGCAGTAGCCGCCGTGTTCCTGCCTTCGCGAACAGCAGCGAAGGCAGGAAGAGAGGCACTAGGGACGAGGCACCAGGGACCAGGGGTTGGGGATTCGGCATCAGGCACTGGGAAGAACGCGGAACCGGTCCATCCTGTCCATCTTGTCCATACGGTCCATGATCGGCTGCCCGCACCTATCTCCTGCATCCCCTGCATCCCCGCTCAAGGCAGGGATTCCAGCGGGGCGTCCCACGCGGCGAAGACGGTGCGGATCTTGTCGATGGGGACGCGGGTGCCCCACTCGCACTGGGCGATGACGCCCCCGCGGGGATCCGCCAGCGTGCGGCGGACGCGGGCGACGGCGGCGCGGATCTCCTCCAGCGTGCCGAAGGGGAGGGTGTTCTGGCGGTCGAGTTCGCCCCAGAACGTCACCCGGCCCTTGGCGATGCGGGCCAGCTCGTCCATGTCCATGCAGAAGATCTGCGAGTTGATCGCGTCGAAGCCGATCTCGATGAGGTCGGGGTAGATGGCCTGGATGTTCCCGTCGCTGTGGAAGAAGGCCTTTTTGCCCGCGGATTTGATGATCCGCACGTAGTCGCGGTACAGCGGTGCGAACAGTTCCCGCCACATGTCCGGGGAGATCAGCAGCCCCCGCTGGGAGCCCCAGTCGTCCATCATGCGGATGCAGTCGGCGTCGGTTTTGGCCCAGTGCTCCAGTTCGCAGCAGTAGAAGTCGTGGAGCATGTCGCGGAGGCGGAGGGCCTCGGGGGTCCCGTACCCCAGGTCCAGGTAGAGGTTCTCCGACCCGCGGAGGAACTGCATCCGCTCGAAGGGGCGGACCGAGGTCCCGCAGGTGAAGAACTTCGGGTTCTCCCCCGCGAGGTTCGCCTCCTGCGAGCGGCTGACGACGGACCAGTCGGCGAGTTCGAGCGTCTCCCAGGGCGGGCGGTAGCCCGCGAAGGCGGACCAGTCGGCGAGCGCGGGGGCCTTGACCTCCCCGATGACCCCGTCCTCCCCCACCTCCCACAGCGAGCCCCACTCGTCGGTGTAGTGGCCCTTGCGGCAGGGCGTTCCCTGGGCGCGTTCGCCTGGGGCGAGCACCGGGGGCGGGCCGGTGAAGTCGGTGGGGTACTCCGCGAGCAGCGTCTTGAGGTCGTCCTCGGCGTACATGCTGATCCACGGCAGCGGCCAGAGGTCGCGCGGGGCGCGATCAGGGGTGCGGAACTCCAGGGCACGGAAGACACGTTCGCGGCTGGTCATGGGAGGCTCCTTGTTGCGGGGGCATTCTACCGAAGCGCCGAGCCGGGGGAAACACGTCTGCGGGTCCCGGGGAGGTTAGAGGTTAGAGGTGAGAGGTGAGAGTCAGGACGCGGGCGCATGGAGTGGTTCGATCGACCTTCATGATGTCAGCCGAGCTGGGGCGCCGGCACGGGAGTGCAGACGCTCCGGCACTGAGGCACCCCCTGAATGACCGACACGCTCAGGCTCCTGCACTCTCACCTCTAACCTCTCACCTCTAACCTATCGTCCGGCCCGTCTTTCCGGCGCGCTCTTGGGAACCTGTCGCGTTCGGGGTACACTGGACGTTCCATGACCGACTCGGGGACATACAACGCGGTGCAGACGCGGATGCGGGACGCGCTGGAGCGCGTGTTCGGGTTCCGCGAGTACCGGGCGAACCAGGAGGAGATCGTCTCCGCCCTCGCCTCGGGGCGGGACGTCTTTGCCGTCATGCCCACGGGGGGCGGCAAGTCGCTGTGCTACCAGTTGCCCGCCCACGTCCTGGACGGGACGTGCGTGGTCATCAGCCCGCTGATCTCGCTCATGAAGGACCAGGTCGACGCCGCCCGCGCCAACGGCCTGCGGGCGGACCTGCTGAACAGCTCGCTCACCGGGCCCCAGCGCGGGGACGTGTACCGCCGCCTGCAGTACGGCGAGATCGACCTGCTGTACGTCTCCCCCGAACGGTTCGCCATGGAGCACTTCGTCGACCGCCTCCAGGCCATCCCCCTGTGCCTCTTCGCCGTCGACGAGGCCCACTGCATCAGCGAGTGGGGGCACGACTTCCGCCCGGACTACCTGGCGCTGTCGGCGATCGTGGAGCAGTTCCCCCGCGTCCCCCTCGCCGCCTTCACCGCCACCGCCACCCCCCGCGTGCAGCAGGACATCATCGAGCGGCTGCACCTGCGGGAGCCCCACGTCGTCCGCGCGTCGTTCGACCGCCCCAACCTGTTCTACCACGTCGTGCCCAAGGACCGCGTCGACGCCCAGGTGCTCAAGTTCATCCAGGACCGGGGCGACGAGAGCGGGATCGTCTACCGCATGACCCGCAGCAACGTCGAGCGCACGGCCGCCTACCTGCAGGAGCGCGGCATCCACGCGCTGCCGTACCACGCCGGGCTCGATCCGGCGGTGCGGCAGGCGAACCAGGAGGCGTTCATCCGCGACGAGACCGCCGTCGTCGTCGCCACCATCGCCTTCGGGATGGGCATCGACAAGTCCAACGTCCGCTTCGTCCTCCACGCGGACATGCCCAAGAACCTCGAGAGCTACTACCAGGAGACCGGGCGGAGCGGACGGGATGGCGAGCCCGCCCACTGCGTGCTGTTCTTCTCCGCGGGGGACATCCCCCGCCTGCGGTACTTCGTGGACCAGATCGAGCGCGAAACCGAGCGCGAGATCGCCCTGTCGAAGCTCAACGAGGTCGCCGACTACGCCTCCGTCAACGTCTGCCGCCGCCGCCAGTTGCTGGGGTACTTCGGGGAGCGCTACGCCCCCCCCAACTGCGGGGCGTGCGACGTGTGCTGCGGGCACGTCGAGCAGCAGGACGCCACCACCGAGGCCCAGATGCTCATGTCCGCCATCGCGCGGACGCAGGAGCGCTTCGGGGCGGCGCACGTGATCGACATCGTCTGCGGGGCCGACACCGAACGCATCCGCCGCTGCGGGCACGACCAGCTCAAGACCTACGGGGTGGGCAAGGACCGCGACAAGCGGTACTGGCGGGCGCTGGTGAACGACCTCGTCGCCCAGGGCTGCGTCCAGCGGAGCGACGGGCAGTACCCCACGCTCGCCCTCACCGACGCGGGGCGGGAGGTGCTCTTCGGACGCCAGACGTTCCACGTGGCGCGGCGGGATGAGAAGAAGCACCGCACCGCCTCCCGCACCGCCGTCACCGAAGGCCACGACCGCGACCTGTTCGACCGCCTGCGGCGGGTCCGGCGGCGGCTCGCGTCAGAACTCAACGTGCCTCCCTACGTCGTCTTCTCCGACCGCACGCTGCACGAGATGGCCCGCTACTTCCCCGACACCGAGTCCAAGCTCCGCGGGATCACCGGCGTGGGCGAGGCCAAGCTCAGCCGCTACGGCCGGGAGTTCCTCGAGGAGATCGCCCTCTACCTCCACGAGCATCCCGAGGCGCGGGAGGGCAAGACGGTGGACGCCGCCGCCTCCCCCGCCCCCGCCGCTCACCCCGCAGGGCCCAAGCGCCTTCGGGCCGCCAGCGACACCGTCCAGCAGACGTGGCAACTGGTACGGGAGGGGCTGTCGTACACGCAGATCGCCCAGCGGCGGGGCCTCGCCCCGGGCACCATCGCCGATCACCTCGACTCCCTGCTCCGCGCGGGCAAGCCCGTGGACCTCGACGCCCACCTCGACCCGCTGGTGCGCCAGAAGGTGGAGGAGACGTTCCTCTCCCTCCGCACCAAGCGCCTCCGCGAGGTCGACGACGCCCTGGGCGGCCTGGTGCCGATCCACGAGATCCGCCTGGTGCGGACGGTGCTGGAACTGCGGGCGGGCGAGGAACTGCCCGGGTAGCCGTCTCGGTTGGAGCCTACGGGTCACCGCAGAGAACGCAGCGCGGGCTGCGCCCGCTCCCAATTTCGATTCTCGACTTTCGATTTTCGATTGGGCTGTCGCCCCTACCACGGCCCCAATCGAAGTGAGCGCCGTTTGAGGACCGGGGAACATCCTCGAAAAAGCGAGGATCTTGCGCATTTGCAGTGCAGAGGACGCAGAGGGATACGGGACAGAAACGGCGTTTCGCCGCGGCCTCTGCGCTCTTGGCGGCGAATCCTGCAAGGGGTCCGACGCGGGATTCGGGGTCCCGTTCTCCTTGCGTTTCGCCCCTCCGGAGGTTCTCTTCCTGTCATGGACGTGTTCCTTTCCACGGGCGAGCGGTCGGGCGACGCGATGGCGGCGGGACTGGCGGAGGAGCTGCAAAGGCTCTCGCCGCGCCCCCTCGACATCGCCGCTCTCGCCGGGCCCCTCTCCGCCGCCGCAGGCGTCCGCGTACTGCACGACTACACCGACCTGTCCATGACCGGCGTGCACGGGGGGCACATGCGGCGGTGGTACGACCTGATCTTCGACCTCGCCACCGCGCTCAACGACGGACCGCCCCGGGCGTTCGTGGGTGTCACCCACTGCACGTTCAACCTGCCCCTGGGGGGCATGCTGCGGGGGACGCACCGCGTCCTCGTCGGGCCCCCGGAGGTCTGGGCGTGGCGGGTGCGGCCGCTGTGGCGCTTCGCTGGCCCCGCCGTCCGCGGGATCGCCCACCTGCCCCTGCCGGTGACCTGGCGCATGTTCTGCCAGGCCGCCGACGTCACCTGCCGCCGCGGCGACCTGCCCCTGCAGAACTTCGACGAGGTCCACTGCCTCCTGCCCATGAACGCCGCCGCCTACACCGCCCGCCGCGGCCAACGTCGGCGAGCCTCCGACGCGGAGGTCCGCTTCCTCGGTCACCCCGCCGCGGCCATGCACCACACCCCCGACCTCGCCCGCCACGCCGCCGCCCTTCGCCAGGAACTGGAGATCCCCAGCGGAACGCATCTGCTGGGCCTCTTCCCCGGGTCGCGGCAGCAGGAGATCGACGCCCTCCTGCCCACCTTCCTCGCCGCCGCCGCCCGCGTCCTGCACTCGCGGGACGACGTGTCGGCCGTCGTCCACGTCGCCGATCCCCGCTTCCGGGCGGCCATCGAGGAGCACCTCCGCGCGGTGTTGGACCGCGACGGGGCCCTCGGGCGCGTGCGGGCCACCGATGCGCCCGTCTTCCCGCTGCTGTGCGCCTGCTCGCACGCGATGATGTCGTCCGGGACGCTCACGTTGCAGGCGGGGCTGCTGGGGGTGCGGGCGACGGTGGGGTATCGGACGGCGGCGTCGAGCAGGGGGCGGGCGCTGGTGTACGCCTTCGTCGCACCCCAGCGGCGCGGCGGGGTCCCCGTGCCCTTCGCCCTCCCCAACGCCATCGCCTGGCATCAGGGGCGGGCAGTGGGGGAGTGGCCCTACGACGAGCACGTCGAGGACGCGTTCCGTCCGGCGATGCTGGCCCCGTCGGTCCTCCGCGCCCTGCCCTCGGCGCCCTACGACCCCAGCGCGCACCCGGCACTCCCCCCCGATGAGATCGAGCGCCTCCGCACGGCCGTCCGCGGCCCCGGTTCCGAGCCCCCTCTGACCGCCCTGGCGGAGCGGATCCTCGCGCGGATCGGCTGAAAGCCCAATTCTCGGAATAACAGGTTGACAAGGAAGAACAGGCGCACTATGATTTCTGCGATAGAGATCGTCCCATCTTGGGAAGTCGCAGTCGGCCACTGTCATCTCCGGGTCCTGCGCTTCTCCGAAGGTATGAGGTTGTACTTTGGAAAAGCGTCGGACGAAATCTGTGCGCCCGGAGCGGGCATTGTCTCGACGCGGCGTCCTGTGGGCGGCCGCGGCCGGGGTGATTGCGCTCCTCCTGGCCGCCTCCTGGCGCGAGATGCAGGCCCACCTGGACCCGCCCTCCATCGTCGATAAGACGATTGCCGAAGCCACCTTAGCGTCACTGCCCGGGTACGCGCCCGATTTCGCCCCGGCCGGGGCGCTGCTGGTCAGCCCCACCGATGATCCCGAGGCCTTTGCCCAGATCGTCGCCGGAGCCCACCGCCGGGTCCCGGTGATCGCCCTGGTCCCCTCTACCTCCGTCGCCGCTCACCTCAAGGCCGTGCTGCAGGCGAGGCAGTTGCCCACCGACGGGGTGCGGTTTGTGACCCTGCCGCTGGACACGGTTTGGGTGGGGGATTACGGCCCGATGTTCATCCGACGGCCCAACGGCAGCGTGGCAGTGGTGGATCCGGACTACGTGGCCTCGGGCAACCGGCCCAACGATGACCGCGTACCCACCGAACTGGCGCGGCGGCTGGCCCTGCCCGTCCAGCGCATGCCGCTGTTCCTGGAGCGCGGCAACTTCCTGACGAACGGGGCGGGCCTGTGCGCCACCACGCACGCGATCTACCTGCGGAACGACCACCTGGGCTACACCCCGCAGGTCATCGGGGAGATGTTCGGGGAGTACCTGGGCATGCAGCGGTGGGTGCAGTTGGACCTGCTGGAGGGGGAGCCCACCGGCCACGTCGACCTGTACCTGGCGTTCCTCGCCCCCAACCTCGCGGTGGTCGGGCAGTACAATCCCAAGGACGATCCCGAGAATGCCCGCCGCCTCGACGCCGTCGCCGAGCGCCTCTCCGCCCTCCAGACCCCCCACGGCCCCCTGCGCGTCCACCGCATCCCCATGCCCCCGCGGACCGACGGGGTGTGGCGGACCTACACCAACGTTCTCATCGCCAACCAGACCCTCTTCGTCCCCGTCTACTCCGACGTGGACCCCGCTCTGCAGCGGCGGGCCCTGGACCTCTACGCCCGCCTGCTCCCGGACTGGAAGATCGTGCCCGTCACCTGCGACCGCATGATCCGCCAGGCCGGCGCCCTGCACTGCCTCGCCATGACCGTCCCCGCCTGGGTCCCGCTCGACCCGCTCCTGAAGTAGGCCTCCGCAGTCCCGGGACGATGGAAGGGCCGAAGACCGGGCATCTTTGGCTGATCCCGCGCTTGACAGGCCGCCGATAGACTCTATGCTTTGCCCCCATTGCCCCGTGCGGCCGCCCACCCGACGCCGCCACGGGGCGCAGCGAGGGTACGCCACATGCTGTCTCGGATCCGATTCGGCGTCATCAGTGCCGGCCGCATGGCCGGGTACACCATGCTCGACATCATGCGGGATCACCCCATCGCCACCCCGGTCGCGTGGTACGAGATCGACCCTTCGCGCGAGGAGACGGCCGACCGCGAGCGGCGGTTGGCGGAGCGGGGCGTCGAGCGGTGCGGGAGCCTCGAATCCCTGCTGTCCCGTGACGACGTGGACGTCATCCTCAACACCACCCCGCACTACGCCCACGCCGAAACCTCCATCGCCGCCCTCCGCGCCGGGCACCCCGTGCTGTGCGAGAAACCTCCCGCCTGCTGCCTCCAGCAGCTCGACGCGATGGCCGCGGCGGCCGCCCAGACGCACCTGCCGCTGCTGATCCACTTCCAGCACATCCTCCGCCCGTCCGCGCGGTGGCTGAGCGGGCAGATCCGCTCCGGGGCCCTGGGGCGCATCCGCCGCGTCGCCTGCCGCACCCTCTGGTTCCGCGAGACCGACTACTACCGCCGCAACGACTGGTCCGGCAAACGCTACTTCCAGGGCAAGCCCACCCTCGACGGGACCATGACCAACCAGACCATCCACTACCTGCACCAGATGCTCGCCCTGGCCAACCGCGGGCCTGAGGGCCAGACCGCCGCCCCCGCCGACATCCACGCCGCCCTCTACCGCTTCCACCCGGCCGATGCGCTGGAGATGGAGGACACCGTCGTCGCGCGCGGCGTGCTCGATAACGAGGACCGTACCGAGTTCTTCTTCGCCGGGACCACCTGCGCGGCCGGGAGCGAGGGCGGGTCCCGCCTCGCCGAATACCAGGGCCGCGCCCGCCAGCACGAGGTGGTCATCGAGGGCGAGCGCGGAACCGCCGTCTGGAACGGCGGGGCCGAGCTGCAGATCGATGGGCAGCCCCCCCAGGCCTTCACCGCCCCCGATGGGCCCTGGCCGTTCTACTTCCACCTCCAGGCCGTCCTCGCCCACCAGGAACCGCCCGTCACGCCCGTGACGCACACCATCAACACCATGCGGTTCATCTTCGGCGCCTACGCGGCCGCGAAGGACCGGATCCGCCAGGTGGACTGGGAGCGATGCACGGAGGTCGCCCCGGTCCTCGACGCCTGCACGGACGCCCGCTGCCTGCCCGGAGAGTTGGCCCAGGCGCCCGACTGGGCGTGAGGGCGGGAGTTCGGAGCGGTTTTTCCTTCGGGCCTCGCGCATAATGCCGACGTGCAGCGTATCGTTTCGCTGTACCGACGCCTCGAGGCTCTGAAGGAAAGGACACCATGACCACGGCCACCATCAAGACCGACAAGGGCGACATCGTGCTGGAGCTGTTCGCCGATGACGCCCCCCAGACCGTCGCCAACTTCGTGAAGCTGGCGAAGGACGGCTTTTACGACGGGCTGAAGTTCCACCGCGTCATCCCGGATTTCATGATCCAGGGCGGGTGCCCCGAGGGCACGGGCACGGGCGGGCCGGGCTACAAGTTCGCCGACGAGCCCTCGGCGCTGAAGCTCAAGCACTCGGGCCCCGGGACGCTCTCGATGGCCAACGCGGGCCCGAACACCAATGGCTCGCAGTTCTTCATCACGCACGTGGCGTGCCCCTGGTTGGACGGGAAGCACGCGGTGTTCGGGCGGGTCGTGGACGACGCCAGCCAGGACGTCGTGAACCGCATCCGCCAGGGCGACGTGATGCAGTCGGTGACGATCCAGGAGTCGTAGTCGGGCGGGAGCACGGACGGGCGTCGCGGCGGTGGACACCCCCAAGGCCGCGACGCCCGTTTGCATTGGGTGGGTAGAGCGGGGCAGTGCGCAAAAACGAGCCCGCAGGCCGGAGAGAGGGGGCATCCGGCCTGCGGGCTTTTTGGATTCTGTGGGCCGTCCGAACGGCGACGGCGAATGTCGGGGGCTTAGCGGCGGCGACGGCGGGCGACGGCGACCAGGCCACCCAGGCCCAGCAGGGCGAGGGTGGTGGGCTCGGGAACGCCGACCACGCCGGTGAAGAGCTGCTTGTTCACCTGCGACTCGGCGGGGAGGGCCTGTCCAACCATGAAGTCATAGCTCACGGTTTCCGTCCCGCTGGTGACGATCTGCAGCAGGTCCAAGGTGGCCTTGCGCTGCCCGCTGGTGGCGCTGATGGTGAACACGCCATCGAGCTTCGTGGCGGTCTCGGTGGGGGTGGCGGTGGCGATCAGCCAGGTGTCGAACACGTTCCAGTGCGAGTCCTTCCCGATGTCCCCGCCAAGGTACTGGGCGTTCGTCATCGTGGGGGTGGGCAGGAAGCCCATCGGCCAGATCTGGTTCATGACGCCCGTGATGCCGGTGCCCGGCATGACCCCGCTGGGGTTGGCATCGACGCTGGCGATCTCGAAGCCCGCATCCGCCGTGAAGCGGAAGATGTACTGGTGGAGATCCCCGGGAAGTTCCGTCTCGATGATGGTCAGGCTGATGGCCGCCGGAGCGGTTGCCGCCAACGCTAGAATCACAGCGATCCCAAGAAACTTGCTCATTACTCTCTCTCCTTTTCGTGCGTACCTAGGCTCAGGGGGTTGAGGTGCCTCGCTTTTCCGACACAGGAAAAGGTCCACTTGCGCGTCGACCTCATTACCATTCCTGCTCTTCGTATCCGAAATGTGCCGCCGCTCGCGGAAATGACATGCAGCGAATCACGGCGTCACGAAACGACAACTTGTACAGAGCAAATGGTTGAGCGACCGTTGGGCAGGCACGAAAGGAGCATTTCGTCCTACCCCTCCTTTGGGATCGTTGCTGTTCATCTCGCTGGCTCGGCGAGGTGAACGATTACACTGTACCGCGCTTGGGCGATTTGTCAAGCATCAGTTAAGGGAACGTGCGCAAATTTCTCGATAGGTGCCCCGGGTTCGCGGAACCGTGTTCCGCCGGGCGCGCACGCGGGCGCGGCGGCAAGCGGCGCAGCCGGGGCGCCCGCACGCCGACTTGGCGGTGGCCCGGCTGCGGCGAAGGAGACCCTTGGCGGGGGGGCGTCGGCGCGGTACACGTAACCTGCCGCGAGGCCGCGGATGGCCTCCCGCGAAAGGACCCCGCATGACGACGCGAGACCTGTGGCGAGAGATCATGTTCTACGGGCAGTTCGACCGCATGCCCGTCATCCACTGGCACGAGTGGCCCGAGACCCGCCAGCGCTGGCTGGCCGAGGGCCTGCCCACCAACGTCCCCCAACGCCAGTTCCTCGGGGCGGTCCCCCACTGGGTCGGGGTCGGGGCCAAGCTCGACCTCTTCCCCGCCTTTGAGGAGGAGACCGTCGAGGAGACGGCCGAGTACCGCATCTACCGCGACGGGGCGGGCGTCATCCAGAAGGCCTGGAAGACGAAGAGCTGCATCCCGCACTACATCGGGTTCACCCTCCAGGAGGCCAAGGATTGGCCGAGATTCAAGGAGCGCCTCCAGCCCGATCCCGCCCGCCTGCCCGCCGATCTCCCCAAGCACATCGCCGACGCCGAGAACTCCGGCTACCCCATCGCGTTCGGCACGGCCTCGCTGATGGGCTGGATCCGCAACTGGATGGGCGTGGAGAACATGTGCTACCTCATGTTCGACGCCCCGGACGTGTACGGCGACATGGTCACCACCCTCGCCGACCTGGCCTGCTGGTCGATGGACCAGATCCTGCCCCGGATGTCCCGCCCCCCGGAACTGGGGTTCGGATGGGAGGACATCTGCGGCAAGAGCGGGCCGCTCGTGAGCCCCGAGATCTTCGACCGCCACGTCGCCCCGGGCTACCGCAAGATGCGTGAGAAGCTCGAATCGTACGGCGTGACGCTTTTGGGGGTGGACTCCGACGGCTGGGTCGAGCCCCTCGTGGGGCACTGGCTGGAGGCGGGGGTGAACCTGCAGTTCCCCATCGAGATCGGGACGTGGAACGCCGACCCCCACGCGGTGCGGCGGCGGTTCGGCAAGGAGCTGCGGATCCTGGGCGGGTTCAACAAGCTGGTCCTGGAGCAGGACCGCGCGGCCATCGACGCCGAGATCGCCCGGCGGGTCCCGCTGATGCGCGAGGGCGGGTTCGTCCTCATGCCCGACCACCTCATCACGCCCGGGGTCCCCCTGGCGAACTACGAGTACTACCTCGACCGCATCCGCGAGCTGCGGCTGTAGGCGGCGGGGCGCCGTGCCTCCCCCATCGCAGACGGGGTTCTGTGAAGAGAAGAGAATCCCCCGCGGAGAGCGCGAAGATCGAACAGAACAGGAGGGATGCTTGCCTGCCTTCCCCTCCGCTCTGCGTTCTCCGCGGTAAGCTCTGAAGCCGTCCGTCAGCCCCGCCGGCGGCGAAGGAGGGCCGGGAGCCCCAGCAGCAGCAGCGAGAGGCCCGCGGGCTCGGGGACGACGGCGGCGTAGCTCGTGCCCAGGCGGATGTCGTCGAAGTAGACGGCGTCGTCGGCCTCGAAGGACCAGATGCGGACGTTCAGGATCGAGACCTGCCCCAGCCCCGTCGCGGGTCCCACGTGCGTCGCCGTCGCCGTCGCCGGTTCGGCAAGCGGGGAGGGGTTCACCCAGAGGTCCGTGCGGTTGTAGGTGCTCGCCCCGTCCCTCGAAATCTTCACCACGAGCATGTAGTCGGTCTGGTTGGCGGAGGTGAGGGTGGAGTTGGTGGTGTTGCTGTGGTTACCCACGCGGGCGAAGAACGGGCTGCCCGCGGCGTTGCGGACCCCGAACGACAGGCTCGCGTTTCCCGTCAACGGACTGCCGTTACTGAGCGAGAACTGCAGGAAGTCGTCGGTCTCGAAGCTCTCCAGCTGCAGCCGCATCCCGAGGTACAGCGTCCCGCTCTGCGCGGGGAACGAACGGTGGAACAACTCGGACTGTTCCGACTCGTTCACCGTCGTTTGGATCCGCGCCGCCTGCGCCCCCGCCGATCCATACGTCGCGGGCCCCATCGCCATCGCCTGGGCTGTCACGTAGGGGCGCGAGGCCGTCCAGGCGCTCGTCCATCCCGTCCCCCCGTCCGCCCCTCCCAGCGGCGTACCGAGGGCGTAGTCCTCAAAGGACTCCGTCGCGATGATGCCGGCCGATGCGGGCACGGCCGCGGCGAGAAGCACCACCAGCGCTGTCAGGCGAACATGCGTGTGCAAGACAACCTCACTTTCGATCCACCCACAGAAAGACCTCCCGGTGGTTTCGATACGAATCATGATACACTACATCCTTGGTGTTGGCAAGCGCCCCGCTTGGCCCCTGCTGTCGTGAGCGGAGGACGTGGGGTAGGCACGGAGGCGATCAGAGCCTACAATGCCGCCCATGGCCCACCTGACGCATTGCTCCTGGTGTCGTAAGAAGCTCGCCCGCTACGACGAGGTGTACCGCACGCTGGCGCGCCTGCACGACGACATGAACATCGACGGGGCCCCCGGCGAACCGGTGCAGATCTACCTCTTCGCCGCCCGCCGCCGCGTCGAGACGCTCTGGACCGCCCCATATTCCCCCGAGCGGGCCGAGGGCTACGACTTCCTCTTCCAGTCCTGCTCCCGCGAGTGCGACAACGAACTGCTCCGCATCCTCCTCGACGAGGGCATGAGCCCCAAGGCCTTGGACTGACCGGCCGGTCGCTCGCGTTCATTCGCCTCGCTCCCATCGGTTTCGTACCTTTCCCGGTGAGGACACCAGAGAGGAGGCGAGCGAATGCTCTCGCAAAAGAACCGGCCGCTGTTATCCGCCGTTTGCGAATCACTCACGTCCGAGGAGATCGAGGAGTTGCAGGCCGTCCTGCTCCAGAAACGCAACGCCCTCGTCGAGACCCTCACCGCCATCGCCACCGGCTGCGGGCCGGACTCCGAGGATGGCGACACCGACCTGCCGACCGCCTCCAACCACCCCGCCGACCACGGGACCGACTGCTTCGAGCACGAGGCGTCGGTGCGGATGTTCCAGAGCGAATCGCAACTGCTCGAGGAGATCGAGGCCGCCCTCCAGCGGATTCGCGAGGGCACGTACGGGCTGTGCGAGGCGACGCGAAGGCCCATCGGCGTCACCCGCCTCCGCGCCCGCCCGTGGGCGCGGCACTGCATCGAATACGCCCGCGCCAAGGAGAAACGCGCCCGCTGGCGGTAGCGGGCGGACTGGCCAAGGCGCCCCTCCCTCGCGACCTGTCGGTGGACATGCTATCCTGACAATGTGAGCGTAGCGGTGACCATCACGATCAGCGATGAGACGATGAGCCGCCTGCGAGCGGAGGCCGCACGGCGGGGACGAGATGTGCCCGAAGTGATCGAAGAGGTGCTTCGCGAACACGCCGTTCAGGAGGAGCAGGACGAACTCCCGGTGCATGACGGCGGACGAGTGCTGATCGACATCGCCGATCGCCGCGCTCTCTATGACGCGCTGGACGACCGCTGATGTTCGTCATCGACACGAACATCCTCGCCTATGCGGCCGATCGCCGTTTCCCCTGGCTGGACGTGATCGATCCCACCCTGTAGCCCCGCTCCCTCGCGGGCGATGCCGATCCCCCCGCCCGGTCCGCACCGCGGGGGCGGTCCGCGCAGAAAAACAGGCGCGGATCCTTCCGCGCCTGTTTGGAAATCGGGGCTCTTGGCGCTGCCCTTCCTAGAGATCCGGGTAAAGCTCTTCCATGAGGCGATCAATCGCCAGGTCCAACTTCTCCGAGGTTTCGTAAACTCCGGAGGCGATCTCGCTCTTCACCCGCGCAACCAGATCGGCCCGCACGGCCGGCACGTCCTGCACCTGGGCGGCGAGGCGGGCGGCCGTGGAGATCTCGACCACGTCGTGGCCCTGCGCCACTTCCTGGGCCCGCGGGGCCTGCCCGGTCCGCTGGACCGAATCCACTCCCGCCGGTTGCCTCGCTGCATGGACGCCGTTGATGTTCATCGCTCTGTTTCCTTATCCGTGGACCCGCCAAGCACCCCGGCGAGTCTCCGCGTGCGGTCAAGCCGTTGGGAGCGTCCTTGTCCCACCGGCCGCGGTGCCTTCTACGCCCGCACGCCATCATTTCGGGTTGGGCCGAACCGACCGTTCCTTTGCCTTCCCGGTCGGCTCTCTTGCATCCTTGCGCTTGTGGTATCGGTATTCCCACTGGCGGCCCTTGAAAAGGCCCCCTGGCGACGTGATGCCATAAGCCTATGGCATAACAAAGCTTAGGATATAGACCCCGTGGAGGCAACGGAAAGCTCCAGAAATTTGCGCCCAGGGCCGGCTCCAAATCCTTCGCCTTTTATGCAGATTGCCTATCTTCACGTCCGCCCCGTTGGCCCGCGGCCCCCCGCAGGCCCCCGCATCGCGGGCTCGGACACACCATCTTGGGCCCGCCCCGCCGACAGCGACAGCACTTTGGGGGAACGCCTGACACCCCATGGGGGCAAAACCCCATCGGTCCCCCCCGCCGCCGCCGAAGCCGCCCTCTCCTCCGCGTCAGGGAGTAAGGGGAGGCCGCGACCGATCCCCGATCGCCCGGGGTGGGGACAGGGTCAATCGGTCTCCACCTGCTGCAGGCGCAGGCCGCGAACGCGCTGCCAGCGTAGGGCGGGGCGGGCGTCGGGGGCGAGCGTGCGCAGGCGGACGTTCGAGAGCGTGACGTCCTCGGCGTCGCGGAGGTAGATACCGTATGATGGCAGTTGCGCGAAGGCGTCGCAGGAGGGGTAGCAGTCGCGCTTCAGCGGGACGGGGGCGTCGGCCGCCGCGTCGTCCCCGCCGCCTTCGAATTCCAGGTCGCAATTCTCGATTCGCACGTGGCGGACGGGCGCCTCGGGCAGGCCCATGACGTATCCGCCCGTGGGGCTCGCCCCCCGCGCCGTGATGCCGCTCAGGCGGAGGGTCCGGGCGTACTGCACGGGCTGGCGCACCCCCGTGCCGTGGATCGGCGTGCCCCGGTCGCCCAGCTTGATGAAGAAGGGCACGCGCGTGCGGTCCATCTGCACGTTGTGGATGGAGAAGTTCTCCAGCATCCCGCCATCGACGCACCCCAGGGCCAGCCCGCACGCCCCGCGCCAGTCCGCCCCCCCGGTGCCCGGGTCCGATTCGAGCACCGTGCTGGGGACCATCAGCATGTTCGAGATCGTGACGTTGCGGAACCCCCCGTTGGAGTCCGTGCCCGTCTTGAAGTGGTTGCAGTGCGTGCGGGTGATGCAGTTGGTGATGACCACGTTCTCGGTCGGGCGGTCGTTGCCGGACTTCAGGCACAGCGCGTCGTCGTGGGAGTCGATCCGGCAGTCGGAGACCGTCACGTCGCGGCAGCAGTCGATGTCGCACCCGTCGTTGTTGCACGACCCGTGGTTGTACACGTCCAGCCCGTGCAGCCGCAGCCGCGTGCACTTGAGGTAGTGCTGCATCCAGAACCCCGAGCAGCGGAGGCGGAGGCCCTCGACGGTGACGTCCTCGCACTCGGCGAACCAGAGGTTCCGCGGCATGGCCGCCCGGGTGCCCTTGCGGCGCTCCAGCGCGGGGCCCTGCCCGTCGATGACCCCCGCCCCGCTGAGCCGGATGTCCCGGCAGCCGTGGGCCACCAGCAGCGCCCGCAGCCCTTCCTGATCCTCGGCGAAGCGGACGGGGGCGGGCGTGTAGAGGCGGTAGTCGTCCAGCCGCGTGCTGCCCAGCAGCACCGCCCCCGCCTCGAGGTGCAGGTGCAGGTGGTCCCGCAGCACCAGTCCCCCGGTGAGGTAGTGGCCCGGGGGGAATCGCAGCTCGCCGCCGCCGGCCTGTCCGAGGCGGTCGATGATCCGCTGGAGCGACTCCGTATTGAGGGTCCTGCCATCCGCCATTACGCCGTGTTCGAGCACATTCATCATGATCGATCCTTTCGGTCGGGTTCCCTTTCCACGCGGCCGGCCCGCCCCGCCAGGTGGACGGACAGGACGGTGATGTCTGCCGGGGTAATGCCGCTGACGCGGAGGGCCTGGCCCAGGGAGTGGGGGCGGACCTGGGAGAGCTTCTCCCGGGCTTCCTTCCGCAGGTGCGAGACGGCGGCGTAGTCCAGATCGTCGGGCAGCCGGTGCGACTCCAATTCCCCCAGGCGGCGAATGGCGGCCTCCTCCCGCTGGAGATAGCCCTCGTAGCGGACGTCGATGGCGAAGGACTCCAGCGCGCTGGGGTGGCGGTTCCGCAGCATCCGCAGCTCGGTGAGCCCCGGGAGGGGGGGGGCTGGGTGACTCTGGGGGATCCCCGCCCCGACGTCGGAGGGCGTTGGGGCCTCGGGTGTGCCCGGGAGTTCGGGAGGGTTGGGGGCCTCGGGCGCGCGTTGCGATGGGGAGTGCGACTGGGGCTCGATGAGTCCCGCGAGCGTGACGCCTGGGCGGCGGAGTTGGTCGCGGAGGGCCTCGCCCTCGACCCGTACGGACCGCAGGAGGTGTTCGGCGCGGGCGCGGGCGGACTGGGCGGCGGCGAAGCAGTCCCATCGCTCGTCATCGACCAGGCCGACCTCGCGGCCAAGGGCGGTCAGGCGGCGGTCGGCGTTGTCGGAGCGGAGGAGCAGGCGATGCTCGGCGCGGGAGGTGAACATGCGGTAGGGTTCGGTGACGCCCTTGGTGACGAGGTCGTCGATCATGACGGCGATGTAGGCCTGATCGCGGCGGAGGACGAGGGCGTCCTGCCCGCGGAGGGCGCGGGCGGCGTTGAGGGCGGCGAGGAGGCCTTGAGCGGCGGCCTCCTCATAGCCGGTCGTCCCGTTGATCTGCCCCGCGAGGTACAGCCCGCGGACGGCGTGGGTCTCGAGGGTGGCCCGCAGTTGCGTGGGCGGGGCGAAGTCGTACTCGATGGCGTAGCCCCAGCGGAGGACCTCGCACCGCTCCAGGCCCGGAATCCCGCGGACGAGCGCCTCCTGCACGTCCAGCGGCAGCGACGTCGGGATCCCGTTGCAGTACACCCAGTCGGTCGTGCGGCCCTCGGGTTCGAGGAAGACTTGGTGGGAGTCCTTGTCGGGGAAGCGGACGATCTTGGTCTCGAAGGACGGGCAGTACCGCGGGCCGGCGGAGGTGATCTGCCCGCTGAACATCGGGGCGCGGTGGAGGTTGGCCCGCACGGCGGCGTGGACGGCGGGCGTGGTGGCGGTCAGCCAGCAGGGCAACTGCTGCACGTCCAGCGCGTCGTGGAGGAAGCTGAAGGGCACGGGCGGGTCGTCGCCGTACTGCGGTTCGCAGCGGCCGTAGTCGATCGTGCTGCCCGCCACCCGCGGGCAGGTGCCGGTCTTGAGGCGCTCGAGGGTGAGCCCGCAGCGGCGGAGGGAGTCGCTGAGGTGCTCGGCGGGCGGTTCGGCGTAGCGGCCCCCGGTCCACGTCCGCTCGCCCTGGTGCATCAGGCCGTTGAGGAACGTCCCGGCGGTGACGATGACGGCGCGGCAGCGGAGGTCCTGCGTGCCGCGGAGGGTCTGGTACTCGCTGGGGCCCAGCGGCTGGGGAGGGGAATTGCGGATTGCGGATTGCGGATTGCGGATCTCCGCGTGCGGGGCCGAGGGCGAGTTCGCGGGGTGCGGAAAAGGGGACAGGCACCTGCGCGGCGGACAGCATGCCGCTGCGGAGCCAGTCCCCTTTTCCTCGTCGTGGGCCTTGGACTGCGACAAACCGCAATCCTCAGTCCTCAAGCCGCCATCGGTCTCGCCCCGCGAGCCCTCGCCCTCGTCGGGCAGGGGGGCGGTGACCTCGCGGACGCGGACGCCGACGATGCGGCCCTCGGCGATGAGCAGTTCGGTGGCCTCGGCGGCGAGGATCGTGAGGTTGGGGCGGTGGGCGAGGGCGCGTTGGATCCAGGCGGCGTAGGCGTGGCGGTCGGACTGGCAGCGGGGGCCCCAGACGGCCGGTCCCTTGGAGCGGTTGAGCATGCGGTACTGGAGGCCGGTGGCGTCGGCGGCGAGGCCCATGAGCCCGCCCAGGGCGTCGATCTCGCGGACGATCTGCCCCTTGCCCACGCCCCCGATGGCGGGGTTGCAGGACATCTGCCCGATGGTGGGGGGCTGGAGCGAGAGCAGCGCGGTCCGCAACCCCAGGCGCTGGGCCGCGTGGGCGGCCTCGGCCCCGGCGTGCCCGCCGCCGATCACCACGATGTCGAAATCCAACTCGGCTCGCATCCCGCCATCCTACCACGAACGGCCGGACGCAGGGCAAGTTCGCCGATCG
Organism: Phycisphaerae bacterium; assembly: GCA_041687095.1. GTDB lineage: Bacteria > Planctomycetota > Phycisphaerae > SM23-33 > SM23-33 > JAWLCQ01. Next base: position 19,448 of record JAWLCQ010000002.1, read on the forward strand.
CCGGATCAGGGCCATCGCAACGTCGCCGTTGCGGGCGCCACGGCTGCGCTGTTCCCAGCCGTGCTCGCATGAGCGCGCGGCGGAACGCAACGCTGGTTTGAAGTGGTTGCTCCCCCGCGCCAGGGGCCCTGGCGCTGCCGAACCCGGGTCACCGCTCGCCCGTCCCCGCCTACCCGTTGCCGACGAAGAGGGCGATCAGCAGGGCGTAGCCCAGCCACTTGAGGACGCCGACGACCGTTCCGATGACGGCGACGATGATGGCGGCGCGGGTGAGGGGATACCCGCCGGGGTCCATCGTGCCTCGCCGCATGCGGTGCAGATCGAGGGTCCCGAGGATCCAGGCGGCGAGGGCGACGGGGAAGAAGATGATCAGCCCGAAGAACGCCATCGCCAGCAGCAGCCCGCCCCGGTGCGGGCGAACAGGGGCGCGGGGCCGCTCCGCACGCTCGGGAGGGGCGGACTCGAGGGCGGAGCGGAGTTCCAGCACGGTCTTCGCCGGCCGCCAGCCCGACATGCCCGGGCCCCAGACCAGGCCCTCGGGCCCGATGCGGCCCTGCCGGAGCCACTCCTGCAGCGTTCGCAGCGGCACGGGGCCGTACTCGTGAGAGCCGATATAGCAGTACCATTCGGGCATCGCGTGTCTCCGCAAGTGCGGCGGATAGTCCAGAGGATTGTAGTGCACCCGGTGTGCGGGCGGCGGCGGGCACGGGCGCGGGCGGGGCGGGGGATGCGATCCCCCGGGCGGGGAGCTTGAAGGGCGCAAGAAAACGGCGGGCGATAACGCCCGCCGACGGGTGGATGATGGGATTTGAACCCACGACCCCCTGGACCACAACCAGGTGCTCTAACCAACTGAGCTACACCCACCGTGAAACCTGTCCCGCATCGGACAGACATATAACCATACCGCTTGTGCTTCCGCGTGTCAACGCGTTCTTATATGTGTACAATCCGTCCGTCTTTTGCGAAAAAATCGCAGGAATTGATCTGGATCAAGGTGCTGTGGGCCCGCATCGGCGAGAATGCCTCGTAGACGACACCGAACGAAAGGGCTCACGATGCTCAGGACCACGCGAAAGATTGTGCGGATCGACGAGGACAAGTGCGATGGCTGCGGGCTGTGCGTCCCCAGTTGTGCCGAGGGCGCCATTCGGATCATCGACGGCAAGGCCCGCCTGCTCGCCGAGAACCTCTGCGATGGGCTGGGCAACTGCCTGGGCGAGTGCCCCCGCGACGCCATCACCATCGAGGAGCGGGCGGCCGATGCGTTCGACGAATCGGCGGTCGAGGAGCACCTGACGGCCGCTCCGAAGCCCACGGCCGCGAAAGCGCCCGCGGGCGGGTGCCCCGGGACGATGCTCCGCAAGCTCCGCGAGGCGGTGGATGGTCCCGCGGCCCCCAGTGCTCCCGCGGGCCCCAGTGCTCCCGCGGCCCACGCGAGCAGCGCACAGGATGGACGGGGGAATCCCACCGACGCAGTCGGTGGGCTTGGGAGAAGCGCTCCGCGATCGAAACTGGGGCACTGGCCTGTGCAGCTCAAGCTGCTGCCCGAACGCGGGCCCCTCTGGGACAACGCCGACGTGCTCCTGGCGGCCGACTGCGTCGCCTTCGCCCTGCCGGATTTCCACGAGCGGCTGCTGGAGGGCAAGACGCTGGCCATCGCCTGCCCCAAGCTGGACGACGGGGACGCCTACGTGGACAAGCTCGCCCGCATCCTGGGCGCCAACGCCGTCCGCTCCGTCACCATCGCCCGCATGGAGGTGCCCTGCTGCGGCGGGCTGGTGCGGATCCTCCAGGACGCCATCGAGCAGGCGGGCGTGACCGTCCCGCTGACGATCGTCACCGTCACCGCCGACGGGCGGATCGCGGACGTCAACGGCGTGCGCGTCGGGTGAACGCCCCATAGGATTCCTCCGGACGTTTCGCTGCGAACCCTCCAGAGGAAAGGAACCTTCCGATGATTACCGAGATCAAACCGAACGTGTACTGGGTAGGCGTGGTGGACTGGGCGTTGAGGCATTTCCACGGGCACGAGCTGACGACGCACCGCGGCTCGACGTACAACGCGTACCTCATCCGCGACGAGAAGACCGTACTGGTGGACACCGTCTGGGAGCCCTTCAGCGAGGAGCTGCTGGACAACATCCGCCAGGTCGTGGACCCCGCGAAGATCGACATCATCGTCGCCAACCACTCCGAGACCGACCACTCGGGGTCCCTGCCGGCCATCCTGCGCTGCTGCCCCAACGCCACGGTCGTCGTGTCCAAGAACGGGGCGGACTCCATCCCCGGGCACTACCACCAGGACTGGAAGTTCCAGGTGGTGAAGACGGGCGACCGGATCAACATCGGCGCCAACGACCTGGTCTTCGTCGAGGCCCCGATGCTGCACTGGCCCGACAGCATGTTCACGTACCTCACCGGGCACAACCTCCTCATGCCCAACGACGCCTTCGGGCAGCACTACGCGACGGCGTTCCGGTTCAACGACGAGGTCAACCAGGCCGAGCTGATGGAGGAGGCGCTGAAGTACTACGCCAACATCCTCACGCCCTTCAGCGCCCGCGTGCTCAAGAAGATCGAGGAGGTGCTGGCCCTGGGGCTGCCGGTGGACATGATCGCCCCGTCGCACGGGATCATCTGGCGGAAGGACCCGCTGCAGATCGTCGAAAAGTACCAGCAGTGGGCGAAGCAGGAGAGCGGGCCCTACGCGGTGATCCTCTTCGACACCATGTGGAACGCCACCCGCAAGCTCGCCGAGGCCATCGGCGAGGGCCTCAGCGACGAGGGCGTGGACCACAAGATCCTCCACATGTCCGTCACCGACCGCAACGACGCGCTGGTGGAGGTCTTCAAGGCCAAGACGGTCGTCGTCGGATCGCCCACGCTTAACAACGGCCTGCTGCCGACGATCCTGCCGATCCTCGTGGACCTCAAGGGCCTGAAGTTCCAGAACAAGCTGGGGGCGGCCTTCGCGTCGTACGGGTGGAGCGGGGAGGCCCTGAAGCTCATCGAGGACCACTTCGCCGACTGCAAGATCCCCCTCATCCGCGAGGGCATCCGCTGCAAGTGGCAGCCGGGCGAGGATGACCTCAAGACCGCCCGCCAGTACGGGCGCGAGATCGGCAGGGCGACGAAGGAAGCGGCGGCGAAATGACCATCCGGCCGAGTGTTTCACCGCAGAGACCGTAAAGGACGCAGAGACAGATGGATCGCATCGTAGTCGCGCCCTTCCCCTTTGCGATCTTTGCGACCTTTGCGGTGAGAGAGAATTCACGGCCGACGTTCGATCGCAGCGCAGAAGTCTGACCAACAACTGGACGCGGGTGGTATCCCGCATACATCGAAGGAAGTAACAGGAGACGACGGAATGAACATGTTTTGCTATCAGTGCGAGCAGACGGCGAAGGGGACGGGGTGCACGGCCCATGGGGTGTGCGGGAAGGATCCCGACACGGCGGCGTTGCAGGACCTCCTCATCCACGCCGTCAAGGGCGTCTCGCAGTACGCCCACCGGGCGCGCGGGCTGGGGGCGACGGACCGCGAGGTCGACGTCTTCACGGTCAAGGCGCTCTTCGTGACGCTCACCAACGTCAACTTCGACGCCCCCGCCGTCGCCTCCTACGTCCGCACCGCCGCCCAGATCCGCGACCGCGCCCGCACACTCTACGAGGACGCCGCCCGCCGGGCGGGCCAGACCCCCGCGGTCCTGACGGGCCCGGCCGAGTTCGCCCCCGCGGGCGACTTCAGCGGCCTCATCGATCAGGGCGAGGCCGCCTCCATCACCCGCCGCCTCGACGCCGTCGGCGCCGACGTGACGGGCCTGCAGGAGCTGATCGTGTACGGGCTCAAGGGCGCCGCCGCCTACGCCGATCACGCCCAGATCCTGGGCGTCGAGGACGAGCAGGCGTACGGGGAGTTCCACCGCATCCTCGCCTGGCTCGCCGACGTGCCCACCGACGTGGGCGAACTGACCGCGACCGCCCTGGCGGTGGGGACGCTGAACCTGCGGATCATGGAGCTGCTGGATAAGGCCAACACCGACGCGTACGGCCATCCCGAGCCCACCAGCGCCCGCGTCACGCCCGTGGCGGGCAAGTGCATCGTGGTCTCGGGGCACGACCTCAAGGACCTCGAGGCCCTGCTGCAGCAGACCGAGGGCAAGGGCATCCACGTCTACACGCACGGGGAGATGCTCCCCGCCCTGGCGTACCCGGGCCTGAAGAAGTACAAGCACCTCGTGGGCAACTACGGGGGGGCGTGGCAGGACCAGCGGCAGGAGTTCGACGCCTTCCCGGGCGCGGTCCTCATGACCACCAACTGCCTCCAGCAGCCCAAGGAGAGCTACAAGCACCGCATCTTCACCGCCGGGCTCGTCGGGTGGCCCGACGTGACGCACATCGCCGATCGCGACTTCACCCCGGTGATCGAGGCGGCGCTGGCGGAGGAGGGGTTCGAGGCCGACGCCCCCGAGAAGCGGATCATGGTGGGCTTCGCCCGCAACGCCGTCCTGAGCGTCGCCCCGGCGGTGATCGACGCGGTGAAGGCGGGCCAGATCCGCCACTTCTTCCTGGTGGGCGGGTGCGACGGGGCGAAGCCCGGGCGGAACTACTACACCGACCTCGCCCAGCAGATCCCCGACGACTGCGTGATCCTGACGTTGGCGTGCGGGAAGTTCCGGTTCAACAAGCTGGAGTTCGGGGACATCGGAGGGATCCCGCGGCTGCTGGACATCGGGCAGTGCAACGACTCGTACTCGGCGATCCAGATCGCGTTGGCCCTGGCGGGCGCGTTCGGGTGCGGGGTCAACGAGCTGCCGCTGACGATGATCCTGAGCTGGTACGAGCAGAAGGCGTGCGCGATCCTGCTGACGCTGCTGAGCCTGGGCGTGAAGAACATCAAGATCGGCCCGTCGCTGCCGGCGTTCGTGACGTCCCCCGTGCTGGGCGTCCTGGTGGAGCAGTTCGGCCTGGCCCCGATCAGCACGCCCCAGGAGGACCTGGCGGCGGCGCTGGGGTGATACGCATCCCCTTTGATTCCTGCGCGGGTGCCGTGGTTTGCGAAGCGAAGCGGAGCAACCACGTCAAACCAACGGTGCGCACGAATTGCTTGGGATGCGTATAGGGACGGGCAGTGACCGTCCACGCCTTCGCAGACAGCGGCGAAGGCGTGGACGGTTGTGGGGGGGGCAGGGCCGCCTGCGTTGCGGGTCAGGAAACCCCCAACGCAGGCGCTTGAGCGGTTCGCTCGCAGGCGGGAGGCAAGCCCTGACAGGACACAGGGCGGGAGATCGCCTATGCGGTCGGCAGTGGCTTGCCATTTGGCGGGCGTTGGCTGCGCGCGGGATACCATCCCGCGCGCAAGCGTCGTAGCGCAGCGGAGACGCTTGCGCGCCCTACACACTTGCACGCCCCGCGTCCCTACTCCAACCGCCGCAGCAGGTCCGGGTGCAGGAGCACGCCCTGGGTGCGGAGTTGGGCCTGGAGGGCGGGGACGGGGAGGGCGTGGAGGTCGGTTGGGGCGCCTGCACCCGCGGTGCGGACCGCCAGGGCGGCGGCGGTGCCGGCGGCCTGCCCGGTGACGACGCAGGCGGGGATGGCGCGGGTGACGTCCCAGACGGAGGTGTCGGCGGAGATGCAGCGCCCGGCGGCCAGGAGGTTGCGGGTCCCGTCCGCCAGCAGCGACCCCAGCGGCAGGGGGTAGACGGGCCCGGGCGTTCGCCAGTCGCCGGTGAGCCCCACCGTGTCGTCCCGCCACTGGTGCATGTGTCCCTCGCCCAGCGTGAACCGCCCGATCAGCCGTCGCGTCATGCGGAAGCACGCGATGGTGGCCGGGTTGAAGAGCTGGACGTCCCGCTGGGGATCGCGGGCGCGGAGGGCGGCGAGCTTGGTGCGGATGGTCGCGCGGGTCTGGAGGAGGTGCTCGGTGACCTGCTGGGCGTCGTCCCCGCGGAAGAACGGGCCCTTCCCGCCCTCGCGCGTGGCGCGGGGGCAGTAGGGGTGCGTGTGCTGGTGCAGGCGGACCTGCCCGTCCTCCAGCGTGTAGAACCACCCGGTGAGCACGTTGGAGTCCAGCGACTCGGTGGGCTCTCCCGTGAGGAAGCACACGTCCGCGTCCCCGGTGGCGTCGATGACGGTGCGGGCGGCGATAGCGGACCGGCCGCTCTTGTTCTCGACGATCACGTGTGTGATCCGCTGCCCATCGCGGACCACGGAGCAGACGCGGGTGTCGTAGAGGAGCCTCACGCCCGCGTCGGTGACCAGGGCTTCGAGGGCGAAGAGGTACTCCGAGGGGTTGAACAGGGTGAGGAAGCGCGTTCGCTTCCGCTCCTCCGCATCGCCCTCGCTCTCCCAGCAGGGGGGGACGCGGCGGAAGGACGCGGCGGGGTCGTCGCGGACCAGGTCGCGCACGGACAGGCGGAGCAGTTCCTCCCCGAGCCCCCCGATGACCTGCCGCCCCCGTCCGTCGCACAGGGGCAGCCAGACGATGACGTTCCCCAGCGTCGCCAGCCCGCCCAGGGCGGACTGCTTTTCGAGCAGGCAGACGCTGGCGCCCATGCGGGCGGCGGCGAGGGCGGCGGCGACCCCCGCGATGCCCCCCCCTGCGATCAGGACGTCATAGTGCCCCGTGCAGGGCAGGGCGCGGGCGGGTTCGGGGACGGCGGGCAGGTCGTTGGGCGATGCGGGCTGCGTGCTCATGGCCGGCAGTATCCGCCGTCCCCCGGAATCCGTCAACTGTCTGCCGCTACGCCTCCGCCATCCGGAACCGCGGGGCATAGCCGAACGTCTCGACCGCCCGTTGGATCGACAGCAGGGGCCATCGCCCCGGGGGAGGCTCGTGCACGCTCCGGGCGAGGTCCGGGCGGAACCGCTCCAGCAGGCGCAGGGTGGGCTCGGGGCAGCGGGTGTCGGGCGCCCCGAGGGTGTAGACCCCCATCCGGGGCAGGCGGGGGTGTTCCATCGCCTGGCGCAGCCCCCTCGCCACGTCCCGCACGTGCACCCACTGGTACAGGTCGTTGGACCACTTCCGGGTCGGGGAGAGGTGCGAGCGCATCTCCAGGTACTCCGTGTGGTCGTGGACGCTGGCGAAGCGGAACGCCGCCGTCGTCAGCCCGAACGCGCGGGTGAAGGCGGCGCAGGTGAGTTCATTGACGTACTTGCTGAGGCTGTAGGCGTCCTCGAAGCAGGGCTCGTACGTCTCATCGATGGGCACGCGGGTGTAGACGGGCGGGCGGCCGCTCACACGCCAGAAGAAGCACCCCATCGCGTTGATGCTCGACGCCACCAGTACCCGCTTCACGCCCGCCTTGCGGGCCTCGTCGAGCACGATGTACGTGCCCTGGCAGTTGGTGTGCATGGTCTGGGGCCCGTGCTCGGGCAGGCCGATGACGGCCGCGGCGAGGTGGATGACGGCATCCACGTCCCGCACGGCCCGGGCGACGAGGGCCGCGTCCAGAACACTCCCCTGAAAGGTCGGCCAGATCGGCCGAAGCGGTGCGGACCGGCGTTCGGTCTGCCCCGGGACGAAGACCGTGGCATCCTGGGGGGCACAGACATCCATCAGGCGCAGCTCGTGCCCCGCCTGCTCCAGTTCTCCCATCAGCACCCGGCCCACCATGCCGAATGCCCCCGTCACAAGCACTTTCATCCCCTGTTCCTCCTTGCTACGGCTGTCCCCAAACTTGGTCCAACGACAGACTCCTTTTCTCATTATACCCACGCGTGTAGATGGGAGAAGTCATGGCCGGGCCGGACCCATGCGCCCCAAGAGGCCCAGGGTTCCTTCGGGAGAGCGGGGAGCAAGTCGGCAGGGGATATCCCGGGTGGCCTTGGGCTACGGCCCTGAAAAGCCCTTGGGGTTACAGAATAGAGCCCCGGCCGTCGCTGCGGGTTCCGGATCGGGACGCTTCTGCCGGACGCTCCGGCCCCCCGGGAACGGGGGCCCGATCCGCCGCATTCCAGCGGCCAGGGCCGCCAGGGCTCCCTCCCCCGTCCCGCCTCCGCTGGGCACGCCGATCCCGTCCCGCCTACGGAATCCGGTTCGCGCCCGGACGGAGCGTGAGGGTCTCGCCCCGCCATACGAACGTCCCGCGCGTGCGCTTGGGCAGCTCAACCGTGCCGCTGCACGCGTCCCCGTCGAAGCGCAGCGAGGTGACGATCCGCCCGCGGGGGTGGGGGATCGTGGCGTCGATGCTCGTGAGCGGACCGGGCGAGGGGGCGATGCGGACGGTCCGGAAGCCCGCCGAGCCCGGCCGGACGCCCGCGAGCGACGCGTGCATGTGCCACAGCGGGTGGGCGCCCCAGGCGTGGCAGTCGCTGCGGGAGGGCTCGGGCTTCTCGACGGTGGTCTTGAACCCCTGGCCGATCAGGTCCTTCCAGAAGTCCAGCCGCTGGTGGAGCAGGTCCCCGCGCCCCAGTTTGGCGAGGGCCTCCAGCAGGTAGAACGAGAAGTACACCGTCGCCCGCGCGAGCCCCTCGTCGTGCAGCAGCCCGTGCAGTGCGCGGTCGCGGCGGGTCTCGTCGAGGATGTCGGTGAGGATGGCGAGGGACTGGGCGTGCTCGCTGAAGTGCGCGTGAGCGGGGTCGTCGGCGAGCAGGCCGCGGGGCTCGTCCCAGAACGTGCGGACCAAGGCCGCGGCGACGCGGGCGGCCAGGGCGCGGTTGCGCCGGGCCATCGCCTTCTCTCCGCAGGCGGTTTCCAGGTCGGCGGCGTGCTGCAGCGCCTGGACGAACAGCAGGTTGTTCAGCGCCGACACCCCGTGCTCGCCGTCGGGGGCGTTTCCGGCGAACCATCCGGGGCCCCAGTCCATGAACGACCACCCGGGGAGGTCCTCCAGCAGGTCCTGGTCGTTGAGCAGCGTGCGGAAGTGCTCGAGCATCGCCCGCACCCCGACGAGCCGCTCGCGGACGAAGGCTGGCTCGTCGCGCCACCACGCGTAGTCGCGGACCATCGAGACCCAGAGCATCGCGAAGGTAAGGCTGAGCTGGTAGGGCGTGGAGGGGTAGCGCTCGGCGACGAATCCGGTCCGCCAGCGCGACCAGTCGAACAGCTCGATCCCCCGGCGCGTGAGGCGGTCGTCGGCGAACAGGACGTGGCCCGTCAGCATCTCCAGGCGGGTGTCGCCCACGTACATCATCTGCTCGTAGCAGGGGCAGTCCATGTAGGTTTCGTGGGAGCACATCTGCATGGCGCGGACCATGATGGGGGTGGCGGCGTCGAGGGCGGTATCGGAGGACCGCCAGGAGGCGTCGGGCTCGTAGGGGTAGCGGGTCTCGAGGATGGCGGGCGGGTCGAGTGTGAGCGGCTCATCGGCGGTGCGGACGGAGAGCAGCACGTACCGCCCGCTCCGCCACCAGAGGCTGCGGAAGGTGCGGGGCTTCCCGTCGGTGACGAAGCGGTCCCCGAACCCGAAGAATACCTTCCCCACCACCTCGTCCCGCTGGCCCTTGTGGGTGGGCTGCTGGGCGTCGTCGAGGTGGTACAGCGCTTCGGCCCACTGGACCTCCGCGGACGCCCCCCGCCCGCCGGACAGCGTCAGCAGCGGGAACCCGCAGTAGTACTCGTCGAGGTCCCACACGACGTGGACCGTCGTGCGGGGCGCGACGGTGAGCGGGGTCCCGTCCAGCAGCGCCTGCCAGGCGGGCGCCTGCGGGTCGCGCATGTCGGCCTCGGTCACCGCAGCAAGCTCATCGCGGTGGGCGACGGCGCGGACGGTCCCGGTGCGGACGGGGCGGCGGATCATGTCGGGCAGCGGGCTGGGCCACAGGCCCCACAGGGGTGCAACGATCCCGGTGACGGACTTGCCGACCGGCCCGCGGACGACGACGGGTTCGACGGGCTCGTCGACAGGCTCGAAGAACCCGCTGGCGTCGAGGGTGAAGGAGGGCCCGATGACGTGGTAGGCCCGCATTGGGACGGTCTGGAACCCCAGCCCGCCGAGCTTCTGGACCCGCCAGGGGCCCACGCCCGTGTCGAGCTGCTCGTCGAGCCCCTCGGACTTGAGGATGAAGGCGGGGCGGAGGGAGACCTGCGCGTGGGGGGCGAAGTGGGCGAGGCGCTGGACGGTGGCCTCGATGCGGTGCTCGCCGGCCTCCAGTTCGACGTCGTAGGACGCGAAGGACCAGTGGTTGGCGTCGCAGCGGTCGGGGCCCATCGACACCCACTGCCCATCGATGCACAGCTCGTAGCGCTCGTCGGCGGAGACGTGCAGGCGAACGGTCCTCGCCTCGTCGAGCGTGAAGGTGTTGCTGAAGCGGACGACCGCCACGTCGTCGCTGCCGAGCCCCGGATGCCAGATCCAGCTCGCGGACTCGATGGCGTACTGCGGGCGAATGTTCCGATCGGCCCAGCGACCGCTGGGCGGGAGGTGGATGCGGGTGCAGGAGATCATGATGTATGTGTCCTCCGCATCGGCCCCGCCGCCAAGCGGCCGATCCGATGCGGAGGAAAGCTTACCGGCACCGAATGGGAGAGGGGAAGAGAAATTTAATATTGAATATTTGGAGGTAGCCTCCGAAAATAGAAGGTATGATCCGTCGCAAGATACAGTCGGACGTAGAGCGGTCCTTGGGTTCGTTCCCGGCGGTTGGGCTGGTTGGGCCCCGGCAGGTGGGGAAGACCACGCTGGCGCGGATGGTCGAGGCGGGTTGGAAGGGGCTGGTGCTGCACCTGGACCTGGAGAGCCCGACCGACCTGGCCAAGCTGGCGAACCCCGAGCTGTTCCTGGAGCGGTATCACGAGGCACTCGTGGTCATCGACGAAGCGCAGCAGAAGCCGGACCTGTTTCCAGTCCTGCGGGTGCTGATCGACCGCGACCGCCGCCCGGGGCGGTTCCTGATCCTGGGATCAGCGTCACCGCACCTCAAGCGGCAGGCGTCAGAGACCCTCGCGGGGCGGATCGTTTACCACGAGCTGTCGCCGCTGTCCCTGGGGGAGCTTGGCGATCCGGGCGGGAACGCGGACACTGCGAATCGGCTGTGGGTCCGCGGAGGGTACCCAGAGAGCTACCTGGCGGGCGACGACGCCCTGTCGCGTCAGTGGCGGGATAACTTCGTGCAGACTCATCTGGAGCGCGACATGCCGGTGTTCGGGATCCGCGTACCGGCGACGACGCTGCGGCGGTTCTGGATGATGCTCGCGCACTGTCACGGGCAGACGTGGAATGCCTCCCGCATCGCCGAGAGCATGGGCGTGGACTCCAAGACCACGAGGCACTACCTGGATATCCTGTCGGACACGTTCATGCTTCGCCAGCTTCCGCCCTGGCGGACGAACGTGGGAAAGCAGCTTGTCAAGTCGCCGAAGGTGTACCTCCGCGACAGTGGGCTGCTGCACGCCCTGCTGGGAATCGGCGACTGGGCGACGCTCCAGGGGCACCCGATCCTCGGAGAGTCTTGGGAGGGGTTCTGCATCGAGCAGATCCTCGCAGCCATTCCTCCGCAGTGGGATGTGAGCTTCTATCGCACCCAGTCCGGTGCTGAGATGGATCTGGTGATCCACCCTTTAGCGATGAAGCCCCCCATCGCGGTGGAGATCAAGGCGGCTGCCACCCCCAAGCTCACGCGGGGCAACTGGAATGCGCGGGAGATCCTGGCGGCGCGGATGACGTACGTTGTCTACCCCGGAGAGCACCGCTACCCGATCGCCGAAGGCGTGGAGGCGCTGCCCGTGACGCAGGTCCAGGTAATCGCGGAGACAGTGTAGGCCCTTTACGGCTGCAGGAGAGGGGCGGCGGCGGCGAAGGCGGCGTGGGCGGCGGCGGCGGTGCGGGCGATGTCCTGCTCGGAGTGGGCGGCGGAGACGAACATGGCCTCGTACTGGGAGGGGGCGAGGAACACGCCCTGTTCGAGCAGGGCGCGGAAGTAGACCGCGAAGGCGTCGGTGTTGCTGCGCTTGGCGGCGGCGTAGTCGGTGACCGGTCCGGGCGTGAAGAAGCAGCACAGCATCGAGCCCACGCGGTTGAAGCAGACGCGGTCGGACACGCCCGCCCGCTCGGCCGCGTCGCGCAGGCCCGCCTCCAGCGCCGCCGCTCGCTCCTCCAGGTGCGCGTAGAAGCCGTCGGCGAGCAGTTCGCGGAGCGTCGCCAGGCCCGCGGCGGTCGCGGCGGGGTTGCCCGAGAGCGTCCCCGCCTGGTACACCGGGCCCTCGGGCGCCAGGTGGTCCATGAGGGCGGAAGGCCCCCCGAACGCCCCGATGGGCATGCCCCCCCCGATGATCTTGCCCAGCGTGGTAAGGTCCGCCCGCACGCCGTAGCGTTCCTGCGCCCCCCCGTAGGCCACGCGGAAGCCCGTCATCACCTCGTCGAGGATCAGCAGGGCCCCGTGGCGGTCGCACAGGTCCCGCAGGTGCGCCAGGTAGCCCTCGGCGGGGGGGATCACGCCCATGTTGCCAGCGACGGGTTCGACGAGGACGGCGGCGACGTCGGTCCCGGAGGCGGCGAAGGCGCGGTCGGCGGCGGCGGGGTCGTTGTAGGGCACCAGGAGCGTGTCCCCGATGGCCCCCTTGGGCACCCCGGCCGAACTGGGCATGCTGAGGGTGGTGGCCCCGGACCCGGCGGCGACGAGGAGGGCGTCGCAGTGCCCGTGGTAGCAGCCGGAGCATTTGATAATGCTGGACCGCCCGGTGGCGCCGCGGGCGAGGCGGACGGCGGACATGACTGCCTCCGTGCCGCTGTTGACGAGGCGGATCTTGCCGACGGAGGGCATGGCGGCGACGACGGCCTCGGCGAGAAGGGTTTCGCTCTCGGTCGGGGCCCCATAGCACGTGCCGCGCAGAATGGCCTTTTGGATGGCGGTGGTGACGGCTTCGTGGGCATGGCCGAGGATGGCGGGCCCATAGCCCCCGACGTAGTCGATGTAGGTGTTGCCGTCGATGTCGGTGACAGTGCTGCCCTTGGCGGAGGCGATGAAGACGGGGCTGCCGCCGACGGCGGCGAAGGCGCGGACGGGGGAGTTGACGCCCCCGACGAGGACCCGTTTCGCCCGTTCCCACGCCGCCTGCGATTTCGCCGCTGGTTCCATGCTGGACTACTGCTCCTGTAGCAGGGCCTCGAGCAGTGCGCCGAGGCCCGCGTCTCCTTTTTCGTCGAACGCCCGCGCGCCCTCCGCACCGGCGAGGCGGCGGAGGAGGGCGGAGCGGCGGTGCGGGTCGCGCACGCGCCCCTGAATGGTATCGCGCAGGGATCCCAAGGCCCCCGCGAAATCCCCGACGTTTGCGGGCAGGGCATCGGCCAGGCGGTCCCGGATCGCCGCCGCCAGCGGGGGGGCGGTTCCGCCCGTCCCCACCGCGACGACCACCTCGCCCCTCCGCTCGACCGCCGGGGCGTAGAAGTCGCAGTCCTCGGGCTGATCGACGGCGTTGACGAGCGCCCCGGCGGTTCGCGCATCGGCGGCGATGCGGGCGTTGGTGGCCCGCTCGCCCGTGCAGGCGAAGACGAGGGCGGCCCCTGCGACGTCGTGGGGCTCGTACGGTCGGTGATGCACCTCCACCCCCGCGAGTTCCGCGTCAGGGGGGAGGCGATCGGCGACGAGCGTCACCTTCGCCCCCGCGTCCAGCAGGGAGCGGACCTTGCGCATCCCCACCCTCCCCGCCCCCACGACGAGGACGCGGCGGTGCTGGAGCTTCAACATGATCGGGTAGACCTGCATGGGCTCGATCTCCGAGCGGACAGTAGAACGCAAGGCGAAGCATTTTCCCAATTCGAAAATCGAAGCCCCTGCCCTCGCCCCCGCTCTGGTCGCTCGCGGCTGGGAATGATACGATGGTGCTCGATGGAACCCACCAACGGACATCCCATGCGTCGGCCGCGGCGGTGGCGGAGGAGCGAGGCGATGCGCGAGATGCTCGCGGCCGTCCGCGTGCCGCGCCAGTGCCTCGTTGCCCCGCTGTTCGTTCGGGGGGGGCAGGGGGTGCAGCGGGAGATCCCGTCCATGCCCGGGCAGTACCAGCTCTCCCCCGACACCGCCGTCGCCACCGCCCGCCGCCTCGCCGACAAGGGCCTCGGGGCGGTGTTGCTGTTCGGCATTCCCGAGCGCAAGGACGCCATCGGATCCTCCGCCTGGGACCCCGGGGAGTCCCTCCAGCGGGCGGTGGGGGAGATCAAACGCTCCGTCCCGGGCCTGCTGGTGGTCACCGACGTGTGCCTCTGCGAGTACACCGACCACGGGCACTGCGGGACGCTGTGCACCCGCCCCGACGGATCGCCCGACGTGGACAACGACGCCACGCTCGAATCCCTCGCCCGCACCGCCCTGTCGCACGCGGAGGCCGGGGCGGACGTCGTCGCCCCCTCGGCGATGATGGACGGGCAGGTCGCCGCCATCCGCTCCGCCCTCGATGCGGCCGACCACGCGGACACCGCCATCCTCGCCTATGCCGTCAAGTTCGCCTCCGCCCTGTACGGGCCCTTCCGCGACGCCGCCGAGAGCCCCCCGCAGTTCGGCGACCGGCGGACGTACCAGATGGACTACCGCACCCCCCGCCAGGCCGGGATCGAGGCCGCCCTCGACGCCGACGAGGGCGCGGATATCCTCATGGTCAAGCCCGCCCTCGCCTACCTCGACGTCCTCGCCGACCTCCGCCGCCGCACCGACCTCCCCCTCGCCGCCTACGCCGTCAGCGGGGAGTACGCCATGCTCAAAGCCGCCGCCGCGAACGGATGGCTCGACGAGAAGGCGGCCGTGCTGGAGACCACCACCGCCCTCCGCCGCGCCGGGGCGGACCTGATCATCACCTACTACAGCGAACTGCTCACCGACTGGCTGCCAACCTGAACATCTTCGTCCTGGGACTTTCGCACCACACCGCTCCCGTGGCGGTGCGGCAGCGGTTCGCGCTGTCCGACGACCGCGCCCGCACCCTTCTCCGCGCCATCCACCACGACACCGTCCTGGAGGAGGCCCTCGTCCTGCAGACGTGCAACCGCACGGAGATCTACTTCGTCGCCCCCGACCCCGCCCCGGCCGTGCCGTATCTGCTGGGCCTCGTCGCCCGCACGACGGGCGCGGAATCGCCCCTCGATGCGGCCCTCCTGTACCGCCATGATCGCGAGGAGGCGGTGGGGCACCTGTTCCGCGTGGCGGGGGGGCTGGACTCGCAGGTCGTGGGCGAACCGCAGATCCTCGCTCAGCTCAAGACGGCCTACCGGGTGGCGTTGGAGGAGCGGACGGCCCGGTTCTTCCTCAACAAGCTCCTGCACGCCGCCTTCCGCGCCGGGAAGCGGGTGCGGACGGAGACGGAACTCAGCGGGGCCCTCAGCGTCCCCCGCGCCGCCGCCGCCCTCGTCCGCGAAACGCTGGGCGACCCGGCCTCGCGGTCGGTCCTGCTGATCGGTGCGGGCCCAACCGCCGAACTCACCGCCCGAGCCCTGCTGCAGGCGGGCGTGCGGAAGCTCACCGTCGCCAACCGCTCCCTCCCCAACGCCCGCCTGCTGGCCGATCGGCTCCTGAACGAACCCCGCCCGGGGGAGAGCGCGACCGTCAGCCAGACGAGCGGCGCCCAACCCTTCTCCCCCGGGGGAGCGGAGCGTGAACCCTTCTCCCCTGGGGGAGAAGATGTCGCGCAGCGACAGATGAGGGGGCGCTCGGAGGACGAGCAGGCGCCGGACACGGGCGACGGCTCTTCCTCTGGTGCGAGCCCACAGGCTTCCGCACCGCCGCCGACCTCCGGGCGCCCCCTCACCGCCCTCGCTGCGCTCGGGCACCTCTCCCCGAGGGGAGAGGGGTCAGATCCCCTGCCGGACCTCGACTCCTGCCCCGCGCTGTCCCGCCACCGCCGCGCCTCTCATCGCTGCGAAGCGGAGACCGGGGAGGGTATCACGGGATCCGCCAACGAAATCCCCGCCCCAATCCGCAATCCGCAATCCGCCATCCGCCATTCCGTTCTCGCCGTTTCCCTCGACAGCCTTCCCGACGCCCTGCGGTCCGTGGATGCGGTGCTGTCCGCGACGGGGTCGCCGACGGAGGTGCTGCGCTATGACGCTCTCGCCGCTCCGCTCCGCCGCCGCCGCCGTCCGCTGCTGCTCGTGGACCTCGCCGTCCCCCGTGACATCGACCCCCGCCTCGCCAAGCTGCCCTGCGTCACGCTCCGCACGCTCGACGACCTGAACGCCATCCTCGCCGACCACCGCCGGCGACAGGACCGCCACCTCCCCCTCGCCGAGGCCATCCTCGCCGAGGAAACCGGCGACTTCGCCCGCTGGATCGACACGCTCCAGGTCACCCCGGCCATCAAGCTCCTCAAACGCCGCTTCGCCGAACTGCACCAGCGCGAGACCCGCCGCTACGCCTCCCGCTTCGTCGCCAACCATGCCTCCGAGGAACTCGAACGCTTCGCCCGCTCCCTCGCCAACAAGATCCTCCACCACCCCATCGCCTACCTCCGCGACACCGCCCGCACCGGGACGCTCAGCGATCAGCTCTCCGCCGTCGAGACCGTGCGGCGGATGTTCGACCTCGACGAGCCGGAGCCCGACGCATGAGCCCGCTGGTCATCGGCACGCGGGGATCCGAACTCGCCCTCTGGCAGGCGGGGTTCGTCCGCGACGCGCTGCAGCGGGCGCACCCCGGGCTCGACGTCCGCCTGCAGATCATCGCCACCCGCGGGGACATCGCCCTGGAGCAGCCCACCCATGCTTCGCTCGACAAGGGCCTGTTCACCACGGAGATCCAGGACGCCCTGCGCGGGGGCGAGATCGACCTGGCGGTCCACTCCCACAAGGACCTGCCCACCCGCAGCCCCGAGGGGCTGGTGGTGGCGGCGATCCCGCAGCGCGAGGATCCTTCCGATGCGCTCGTGCTCCGGGAGGGACTTGCAGGGGGCGATTTCGGATTTGGGATTTGGGATTTCGGATCTGCGGAGGTGACGGATTCGAATCCCCGGGCGAGTTCGGGACCGGATGGAGAGGGGACGCAACAGACGCCAAATGGCAAGCCCCTGCAGGATCGCGAGCAAGGTCCGACACGCGCTTGCGATCTGGCGTCTGTTCCTCCGAACAAGAGCAACCCCCATCGCGCAGCGGAACCTTCGGAAGGAGCGCCTGTTCAAATCCGAAATCCGAAATCCGAAATCCGAGATTTCCCCCTTGTTCCCGAGGGGGCAGAGATCCTCACGGGTTCGCTCCGTCGCGGGGCGCAGTTGCTACACCTGCGCCCGGACCTGAAGGTCCTGCCCGTCCGGGGCAACGTCCCGACGCGCCTGCGGAAGCTCGACGAGGGCGGGGCGTGCGGGATCGTCCTCGCCCTGGCGGGGCTGCGGAGGCTGGGCCTGGAGCACCGCGTCTCGCTCCGCCTGGACCCGGGGCATTTCGTCCCCGCCTGCGGGCAGGGGGCGCTGGCCATCGAGGTCCGCCGCGACGACGCTCGGGTACGGGACCTGATCGAAGCCATCGATGACCGATCCTCCCACCTCGCCGTCCTCTGCGAGCGGTCCTTCCTCGCCCTCCTCCACGCCGGCTGCCGCGCCCCCGTCGGTGCCTACGCGCGGTTCGGGAACGCCTCCCCGTGCGCCTCCCCCAAGCCCACCGACTGCGTCGGTGGGATCCCGTCGACCCCGGTCAATCCCCCGGACACGCGAAATGCTTCCCTCACCGTCACGGGCGTCATCGCGTCGCCCGATGGTTCGCGACTCTTCCGCGACACGCTCACCGCTCCTGTCACCGGCCGCGACTCCGCCATCGCCCTGGGCGAGTCCCTCGCGGAACGCCTGCTGTCGGCCGGTGCGGGGGCCGTGCTCGACGAGGCGGGCGTGCGGGCCCCGCGGGGCAACGGGGGCGGATCGTGAGCGTTGGGCGCGTCTATCTCGTCGGTGCGGGCCCGGGGGATCCGGGCCTGTTCACCCTTCGCGGGGCGCAGTTGCTCGCCCTCGCCGACGCCGTCGTCTACGATCGCCTCGTCCCGCCCTCGCTGCTCGATCTCTGCCGCCCCGACGCCCAGCGGATCTACGTCGGGAAGCGCCCCGACGCGCACACGCTCCCGCAGGAGCGGATCAACGCCCTGCTCGTCGAACTCGCCCGCGAGGGCAAATGCGTCGTGCGGCTCAAGGGGGGGGATCCGTTCGTGTTCGGGCGCGGAGGGGAGGAGGCCGCCGAACTCGCCGATGCGGGCATCCCCTTCGAGGTCGTCCCCGGGGTGACGGCCGGCATCGCGGCGCCGGCGTATGCGGGCATCCCCGTTACTGATCGCCGCTGCGCGGGGGCTTTCGCCCTCATCACCGGGCACGAGACGCCCGATCGCGAGGGCTCGCTGCTGGACTGGGGCGCCTTGGCGAAGTTCCCGGGGACGCTGGCGTTCTACATGGGCGTGGGGCGCCTGGCGGAGATCTGCGAGCGGCTGATCACGGCGGGCAGGTCGCCCGACACGCCCGCGGGCGTCATTGAGCAGGGCACGACGGTGCGGCAGCGGACGGTGACGGGCACGTTGGTCACGCTGCCCGACGCGGTGCGGGAGGCAAGCATTGCCCCCCCCGCCATGATCGTCGTCGGGGAGGTCGTCGGCCTGCGCGAGCACCTGGCGTGGTTCGAGAAGCGCCCGCTCTTCGGGCAGTGCATCGCCGTCACCCGCGCCCGCCAGCAGGCCGGGCCCATGATCGACCAGCTCCGCGAGTTGGGGGCGGAGGTTCTCGAAACCCCCGCCATCCGCATCGCACCGCCCGAAGACCCCGCCCCCCTCGCCGCCGCCGTGCACACGGCGTGCGAGGGCGGGTTCGACTGGATCGTCTTCACCAGCGTCAACGCGGTGGATGCGTTCTTCACAGCGCTGGCGGAGCCGGATGCAAGCGAAGCCCGCGAGCCCTGTAAGGCCATCTCCCCGACGCAGTCGGGGGGCGTTGCAGACGCGCGGGATCGCGAACCCCGGTGCGGGGCGAGATCGACTCCGCCCCTCGACGCCCGCGCCCTGCACAGGGTCCGCCTGTGCGCAATCGGGCCCGTCACCGCTGATCGCCTGCGGGCGTACGGCCTGCGGGCCGATGCGGTCCCCGCCCGCTTCGTCTCCACGGAGATCGCCCCGCTGCTGGTGACGACGGGGGAGCTACGGAACCAGCGGGTGCTGCTCCCGCGGAGCGATCTCGCCCCGCCCGACCTCGCCCGCGCCCTCACCGCCCGCGGGGCCCGTGTCACCGATGTCATCGCCTACCGCACCCTCTCCGATCCGGGTGCGTGCGCCCCGCTCGTCGAGCGCCTCGCGGAGGGGACGGTGGACTGGATCACCTTCACCAGTTCGTCCACCGTCACCCACCTCCTCGCCGCCGTCGGACCCGACGCCGTCGCCCGCTCCCGCGCCCGCCTCGCCAGCATCGGGCCCACCACCTCCCAGACGCTCCGCGAAAATGGCCTCTGCCCGGCCGTAGAGGCCGATCCGCATACCGGCGCGGCCCTCGTAACCGCTATACTGGAGGCACGAATGCGGGAGGCGACGGAGTGATCGGAATCTCAAAACTCTACTGCGGCAGCATCGAGCCCTCCGACGCCCTGCGCTATGGGAGCGCAGAGGAGGTCCGCGGCGGCGCTTCCAACGGACGGACTGCGCATCCCACCGACGCCGTCGGTGGGCTTGCCGCCGATCCCCACGGACGGTCGGAGCACGGGGCTCGCCACCATCGTCCCCCGCGCGAGCGCAAGCCCGTTGTCGTCTGGAACTGCACCCCCCGCTGCAACCTCCGCTGCGTACACTGCTACTCCCACAGCGACCCGGCCCGCACGGCGGCCGAACTGTCCACCACCCAGGCCGAGGCCATGTTCTCCGACCTCGCCGCCTTCGGGGCCCCCGTGATCCTCTTCTCCGGCGGCGAGCCGCTCCTCCGCCCCGACCTGCTGCCCCTCATCGAGCGGGCGTCGCGGCTGGGCTTGCGGACGGTCGTGTCCACCAACGGAACGCTGCTGACCCCCGACCTCGCCGCCCGCCTCCGCGACGCGGGCATTGCCTACGTGGGCGTTTCGCTCGACGGGGTGGGGGCGGCCAATGACCGCTTCCGCGGCGTGGACGGAGCGTTCGAGCGGGCGCTTGCGGGCATCCGCCACTGCCGATCCGCCGGGGTCCGCACCGGCCTGCGCTTCACCGTCACCCGCCGCAACCTCCCCGAGGTGCCCGGTGTGCTGGACCTGCTCGCCCGCGAGGGCATTCCCCGCGCGTGCTTCTACCACCTGGTCTATGCGGGGCGGGGTTCGGACCTCGTCGGTGAGGACCTCGACGGGGCTCAGACGCGCGCCCTGCTGGATCTGCTCATCGATCGCACGGCCGCCATGCACCGCAGCGGGCACCCCGTCGAGGTCCTCACCGTCAACAACGCCGCCGACGGGCCCTACGTCTACCTCCGCATGCTCCGCGAGGGGCACGCGCGGGCGGGGGAGGCGCTGTCGCTGCTGCGGCGAAGCGGGGGGGATGCGACGGGCAGCGGGATCGCGTGCGTGTCGTGGGACGGGACGGTCCACCCCAGCCAGTTCTGGCGGGGCGTGTCGCTGGGCAACGTCACCGAGCGCCCGCTGTCGCAGATCTGGACGGACCCGTCCATCGAGCTGTTGGCGAAGCTGCGGGACAAGCCCGCCCACGTGCACGGGCGCTGCGAGCGCTGCCGCTTCCTGCCCGTGTGCGGCGGCAACTCCCGCATCCGCGCCGAGGCGGTGACGGGCGACCTGTGGGCGTGCGACCCGGCATGCTACCTCACCGACGACGAGATCGCCGGCGACCTCCCGGCGGATCGCTAGCGCCTGTAAGCGAGCAATCGAAAATCGACAATCGAAACTCGAAAACCTCCCCCCCTCGCCTGGTCGCCTGGGAACTCACGCAGGCCTGCCCCCTGCACTGCCGCCACTGCCGCGCCGCCGCGTCGGCGGCGCCCGGTCCGGGCGAACTCACCACCGCCGAGGGCTTCGCCCTGCTGGAGAACCTCGCCTCCCTCACCGTCGGGGCCCCGAGCATGGCCGAGACGGCCATGCGACACACGGGCGAGACGCCCGTGCCACGAACAGCGCCGCCACACACGGGCGAGACCCCCGTGCCACAAGCGCACGCCGCCCAACCGCCCCCGCTGATCCTCATCCTCACCGGCGGCGAACCGCTCCTCCGCCCCGACGTCTACGAACTCGCCGCCCGCGGAACCCAACTGGGCCTGCGGGTGGTGCTCGCGACGTGCGGGTCGCTGCTGGACGACGCGACGGTCTCGCGGCTGTTGGCGGCGGGCGTGCGGCGGGTGTCGATCTCGCTTGACGGAGCGTCGGCCGAGACGCACGATGCCTTCCGCGGGGTCCCCGGGGCGTTCGACGGGGCGATGCGGGGCATCGCGGCCGCCCGGCGCGGCGGGCTGGAGTTCCAGGTCAACACCACCGTCACCCGCGACAACCGCGACGAACTCCCCGCCATCCTCGACCTCGCCCGGCGGCTGGGCGCGGTCACGTTCAACCCGTTCCTGCTCGTTCCCACCGGCCGGGGGCGGGAGATGGCCGACCGCGAGCTGTCCCCCACGGACTACGAGCGCACGCTCGCGTGGCTGTCCGACCGCGAGGACGACGCGGGCCTCCCCATCCGTGTCACGTGCGCTCCGCACTACCAGCGGATCCGTGCGCGTCGCAGGCAGGGGAAAAGGGGACAGGCACCTGCGGGGCCAACAACGCCCCCCTCCGGAGCCAGTCCCCTTTTTCCCGACGCAGTCCGGGACCGTTCGGAAGGCGCGTGCGGTGGATACCCGCACGCGCGAGGCGGACCGCACGCGGTGTCGGGCGGGTGCCTGGGCGGGAAGTCCTTTGCGTTCGTTTCGCACGACGGGAAGGTCCGCATCTGCGGGTTCCTGGACGTGGACGCGGGGGACCTGCGGGAGGTGGGGATGGACTTTGGTTCCATCTGGGAGACCGCCGAACTCTTCCGCCGCGTCCGCGACGTGAGCGGGTACGGTGGGAAGTGCGGGGCGTGCGAGTACGTCCGCACCTGCGGCGGTTGCCGCGCGCGGGCGTACGCGATGACCGGCGATTACCTCGCGGAGGAGCCCTTCTGCCTCTACCGCCCGGCCGCAATGCGGACCTCCGAGCGCTTCTCCCCCGGGGGAGACGAGGTCGCGCAGCGCGCGCCCCAGCTCTGCTCCCCCGGGGAGGGTGAACCCTTCTCCCCTGGGGGAGAAGATGTCCCGAGCGAAGTCGAGGGACAGATGAGGGGGCGCCTGGAGGACCAGCTGGCGCTGGATACGGGCAACGCCCCTTCCACTGGTGCGGGCCGGGGGGCTTGCGGGCCGTCTCAGACCTCCGGGCGCCCCCTCACCCCCCTCGCTGCGCTCGGGGACCTCTCCCCGGGGGGAGAGGGGTTAGAACCGCTCTCCTCTAAGGGAGAGGGGTCAGAACCGTTCCCCTCTAAGGGCGAGGGGGCAGAACCGTCCCCGTCTACGGGAGAGGGGTTGGACGCCGCCGATCGCGCCATGCTGACCGCTGCCCAGGAGGGCCTGGCGATCGTCGAGCGCCCGTTCGAGGAACTCGCTCGTCGCGTGGGCCTCGCCGAGTCGCAGGTGCTGGATCGCCTGCGATCGCTGCAGGGCCGGGGGCTCGTCCGCCGGATCGGGGCCGTCTTCGACTCCCGCCGCCTCGGGTACGCCACCGCCCTCGTCGCCGCCCGCGTCCCGACCGAACGCCTCGATCGCGTCGCCGCCGTCGTCAGTGAGCACCCGGGCGTGACGCACAACTACGCCCGCGACCACGCGTACCGCCTCTGGTTCACCCTCGCCGCCCCCTCGCCCGAGGCGCTGCGGGAGACCCTGGGCGACCTCCGCGAACGAACCGGGGTCGCCGAGATGTACCTCCTGCCTGCCACGCGAACCTACAAGATCCGCGTCGCCCTGGCACCGACGGGGAACGGTGAGGGCGATCCACGGCAGTCGAGCGAGGAGCCAGCGGATGCAAGGGATGGGGGATCGGAGCGGGCGGCAGAGCGGAAGACGCCTCAACACCGAAGCGATCCTCACCACGCCCGGTGTCCGGTAACGCCCTCCGACTGCGTCGAGAGGGCCGCGCGGACGCAGCCCGTGACCGAGAGCGACAAGCGCCTCGTCCGTGCGATGGAGGAACTCCCGCTCATCGAGCGTCCCTTCGCGGAGGCCGCGTCGCGGGGGGGGCTGTCCGAGGCGGAGGTGCTGGAGCGCCTGCGGGCGTGGCAGCGGTCGGGCGTGCTCCGCCGCCTCGCCGCCCTCGTCGCCCATCGCCGCATCGGGTATTCCGCCAACGGCATGGCCGTGCTGCGCGTGCCCCCCGCCCACCGCGACGCCGCCGGGGCCCTCCTCGCCGCCCGCCCCCAGGTGACGCACTGCTTCGCCCGCCCCTCGCCCCCGGGCATGGACTTCAACCTCTACGCCATGTTCCACGGGGCGGCGCCGGAGGAGGTCCGCGCAGCCGTGGCGGACGCCATCGCGGACATCGCCCGCGTCGTGGGCGAACCGGTCCCGCACGAACTGCTGTTCTCGACCCGCGAGTTCAAGAAGACGTCCATGCGCTACTTCACCGAGCCCCCGTAGCGTTCAGGGTTGAACGGAGCGAAGGCCAGCGGAACGGGACTGGGCGCGGCGGATTGAAGGACGCTGGGAGCCCCGTTCCTCGGCGGGCGCTACTGCAGGTCAGCCTTCTTGACCTTCGTGGACTTCGCGAGCACGTCCACGAGTTCGGACTTCTTCATGGACTTCTTCGCCCCTGCGATGTTGTTCTTGTCGGCGAGGGAGAGAAGGACGTCCTTGGACTTCTGTTCGAGCATCTCCGCTTTGGTCGGCATGGGTGGCTCCTTTCGTCACCGTGGCGTGTGTGGAGGACCCGCTCCGTGCGGGCCTCGAAGGATGCACTTGCGTCACTCTATGGGGCTTGTCTGCGGAATTCAGGGAAAACGCCGAGGGATGCTGCATCTGGTGTAGGAATCGTGCGCGGATCCCACCGATGGCACGGGGGGGGGGGCGCCGAAGGGCGCATCAGCGTCAGTGTGCGCCAAGGGCGGCGCCGGCGGCGTCGAGGAGGAACTTGCCGCCGAACCCCACCATCGCCAGCCCGCACACCGCCAGAAGGACTGTCTGCACGCGGCCCTTGAGCAGCCGCGCTCCGTAGTGGCTGGACACGCTGAGCACCTCCAGCCAGAGCAGGTCCAGCGTCCAGTGCAGGGCGGCGAAGATCACGAACGCCGCCAGTCCCAGCCGCGCCGCCTCCGTCACCAGCGCCAGCCCGGCCGTCACCCACCACACGAGGAAGTACGGGTTCGCCGCCGTCAGCGCCACGCCCGTCACGAGAGGGTGGCGGCGGAGGGGGGGAGGGTTCCCCGGCGCGGCGGCGGGGGTTGCCCGTCGCAGGCCCCACAGCATCGACGCGCCCAGGAACAGCAGCACCAGCCCCCCCACGAGCCCGATCCCCACCCGCACGTCCGTCCGCCGCAGCACCTCCTGCACGCCCAGGTCCATCGCCCCCGCGACCCCGCGGACGGTGAGCAGGATGAGGACCATGAGGGGCAGTTCAATGAGGGCGTGCCCGACGGCG
This sequence comes from Phycisphaerae bacterium, assembly GCA_041687095.1. Taxonomy (GTDB): domain Bacteria; phylum Planctomycetota; class Phycisphaerae; order SM23-33; family SM23-33; genus JAWLCQ01. The sequence goes on from JAWLCQ010000002.1 coordinate 43,926, forward strand.
AGGTGCAGCCCGGCGTGACGGCGGCGGAGGCCGTGCTCGACCGTGGCGGCCGTCATCGGCCCCGGGGCCAGCACGCCCGACAGCGAGATCCCAACCGCCTGGATGAGGAACGCGAGCGTAGGGGACATGGCGGGATTGTACCGGAGGACGGGGATCGGAATGACGGAAAGTCTGGAATCCACTGGCCTTTGGACGCCATAATCGGGGACATTCAAGAGCGTCTGGAACCGCAGTACCTCGCCACACGTTTGGAGGAATCCAGGCGCGGACCGGACCGGGACCGTGGGTGATTTCGCCGTCGCCCGCGGTTGGTGCTGCGCGCACCGAAGGCCACCACAGCAGGGACCCCCAGTGTCCGAACGCTTCGACACCATCTGCCGCAATGAGCGCCTCGTCGAGGCGGGCAGACGTGTTGCGCGCGGTGAGGGCGTGGTGCTCACGGGGCTGTGGGGGTCGGCGGGGGCGATGGTGGCGGCGGCGATGGGGCGCATCACGAAGCGCACCATGCTGCTCGTCGTCCCCCACCTCGACGACGCCGACGAAGCCGCCGACGACATCGAGGTCCTCACGGGCAGGGCGGCGGAGCAGTTCCCGGCGTGGGAGGTGGACCTGGGGACCGAGCACATCAACGACGAGGTCGCCGGGGAGCGCGTCCGCATCTGCACGCTGCTGAGCGGACCGCCCGAGCCGCGCTCGGAGGGCACGAGCGTCCTGGTGGCCCCGGTGATGGCGCTGCTGCAGCCGGTCCCGTCTCTCCAGGCCCTGGAGGAGGGCCGGCTGACACTTCATCGCGGGATGGAACTGGGCATCGAGGCGCTGACGGGGTGGCTGGTCGACGCGGGTTACGAGCATGTCGAGCAGGTGGACCAGCAGGGAGAATTCGCCCAGCGCGGGGGGATCGTGGACGTGTTCCCCCCCGGGGTGTCGGCCGCGGTGCGGGTGGAGTTCTTCGGGGACGAGATCGACAGCGTCCGCCGCTTCGACCTCGACACGCAGCGCTCCAGCGAGGAACTCGAGCGGTACGACCTCACGGGCGTCCTGGTGGGGCGGGAGCACGGGAGCGGGCGGACGACGATGTTCCTGGACTACCTGCCCCCCGACACGCTGGTCTGCCTCCAGCACCCGCAGGAGACGATGGACCTCGCCCGCACCCTCGCCGCCCGCATCCGCGACGTCTCGTCGGCCCTGCCCGCCCGCGAACTGCTCGAACCCGACGAGGTCTTCCTTCGCCTGGCGAGCTTCGCGCAGGTGGAGCTGCACACCTTCCCGCCCGCCGACGCCCGCGACGCGGTGAACCTGGGCGTGCGCTCCATCGAGCGCCTCAGCGTCAACACCCGCGAGGCCCTCGACGAACTCCAGCAACTCGCCCACGCCGCCGCCATCACCGTCTTCTGCGAAAACCCCGCCGAACGCCACCGCTTCCACGAGGTCCTCGAAACCTCCCACCCCAAGCTCGCCTCCCGCGTCGTCGAGGAGATCGGCCACCTGCACCAGGGCTTCTACTGGCCGACGGAGCAGTGGGCGGCCGTCGGGTCCCACGAGATCCTCCACCGCTACGCCAAGGTCCGCCGCATCCGCCGCGTCCGCACGGGCCGGCCCATCGAGAGCATGCTGGACCTGCAGGCGTCGGATTACGTGGTGCACGTGGCGCACGGGATCGCGAAGTTCGAGGGCCTCCGCAAGCTCGACCGCGAGGGCAAGAGCGAGGAGTACCTCACCCTCCAATTCGCCGACAGCGCCCGCCTGCACGTGCCCGTCTCGCAGATCCACCTGGTGCAGAAGTACGTGGGCTCCCGGGGCAAGCGGCCGACGCTGAGCAAGCTGGGGGGCGCGATGTGGTCCCGGCAGAAGGAGCGCGTCGCCTCCGCCGTCCACGACCTCGCCGCCGAGATGCTCCGTATCCAGGCGATGCGCTGGGCGAGCCCCGGAACCGCCTACCCCCGCGCCACCGAGTGGTCCCGGCAGTTCGAGGACGAGTTCCTCTACACCGAGACCGAGGACCAGCTCACCTCCATGGAGCAGATCACCGAGGACCTCGCGACGATGCGGCCCATGGACCGCCTGCTGTGCGGGGACGTGGGGTACGGCAAGACCGAGCTGGCGATGCGGGCGGCGTTTCGGGTGGTGGAGGGGGGCAAGCAGGTGGCGGTGCTCGTGCCCACCACCGTCCTCGCCGCCCAGCACCTCCGCACCTTCCGCGAACGCTTCGCCGAGTACCCCTTCGCCATCGACGTGCTCGCCCGCTTCCGCACCGACCGCGAGCAGGCGGGCATCATCGAGCGCGCCCGCGAGGGCGGGGTGGACATCCTCATCGGCACGCACCGCCTCCTGAGCAAGGATGTGCACTTCAAGGACCTGGGGCTGGTGGTCATCGACGAGGAGCAGCGGTTCGGGGTCGAGCACAAGGAGCGGTTCAAACGCATGCGGGCCGAGGTCGAGGTCCTGACCATGACCGCCACCCCCATCCCCCGGACGCTGCACATGGCCCTGCTGGGCCTGCGGGACATCAGCGCCCTGACCACGCCCCCCCTCGACCGCCGCGCCATCCACACCGAGGTGACCCACCTGGACGAGGACCTCCTCCGCGCCATCCTCCTCCGCGAACTCAACCGCGAGGGGCAGGCGTTCTTCGTCCACAACCGCGTGATGGACATCCAGTCCCTCGCCGACCGCCTCCGCGCCCTCGTGCCCGAGGCCCGCATCGACGTCGGCCATGGCCAGATGGCCGAGGGCGAACTCGAGGACGTCATGCTCCGCTTCCTCCAGCGCCAGACCGACGTGCTGGTGTGCACCACGATCATCGAGAGCGGCCTGGACATCCCGACGGCCAACACCATGATCGTCCACAACGCCGACCGCTTCGGCCTGTCGGAGCTGCACCAACTCCGCGGGCGCGTCGGGCGCAGCGATCGCCGGGCCTTCTGCTACCTCCTGCTGCCCGAGGACCGCTCCATGAACGCCACCGCCGCCAAGCGCCTCAAGGCCATCGAGGAGTTCTCCGACCTGGGGGCGGGGTTCCAGATCGCCATGCGCGACCTGGAGATCCGCGGGGCGGGCAACATCCTGGGGGCCGAGCAGTCCGGGCACATCGCGACGGTGGGCTACGAACTGTACTGCCAGCTCCTGGAACGCAGCGTCCACGAACTCCGCGGGGAAACGCCGCCGATGCGGATCGACGTGCACGCCGAACTCGGCATTAGCAGCTACATCCCCCGCACCTATATCCCCTCCGATCGCCAGCGGATGGAGATCTACCGCCGCATGACCCAGTGCACCACCAGCGAGGACCTCGAACAGCTCGCCGCCGACCTCGACGACGCCTACGGGACGCTCCCGAGCGAGGTCCGCGTGCTCCTGGACGTCGCGGAGATCCGCGTGCACCTGGCGCACCTGGGCGTGCGGTCCGTCATCCGCATGGACCCGGACCTCGTGTTCGCTGTCGAGAAGGGCTCGCCCGTCGCGGATGCGTTCGACGGAGCGGCCGGAACCGTGCGGTGGCCGGACGACACGACCATGCACTGGCGGCCGCCCAGGGCATACCTGGAGGACCACACGCTCGTGACGGTCCTGTTGAAACGGTTGAGAGACCACGCGGAGGCGGTATAATCATCGCTGTGAAAAACCTCCTGCTGATCATCGTTCTGTGCGGCCTGCAGGCAGGCTGCTCGTGGGTCAAGGACCGTTGGCCGTGGCGCGAGGAGCAGGTGCCGGTGACCGCTCCGGCCGTCGAGGCCCCTCCCGAGCCCGAGTCTCCCTCCTCGCCCCCTCTCGCCGCCGCGCCCCTCCCGGGAACGCAGGGCGACACCGCCTCCCGCCCGCCGCGCAGCCCCCTGGCGGCGGGGGATCCGAACGCGGTCCTGGCGACGCAGGCGCTGGGGAGCGGTGCGGCGCCCGTTTCGCCCCCGGACGGCTCGGGGGCAGGTGTGCCGACGGCGCCCGTCGGGGTTCCGGCCCCCGCGCCCGCCCCGGCCGAGCCCGATCCCAACGCCCAGATCGTCGCCGCCCAAGGCCTTATGATCAATGACCGCTTCGTGTCGGTGGAGGACATGGTCCGCGCGGTCGCCCCGCTGCTGGCGGCCATCCCCGCTGACGTGAGCGAAGCGGAGTTCCGCGTCCGCGCCGCCGAGATCCTCCAGCAGGAGGTGCAGCGGCAGGTGGACCTGGGCCTCGTCCTCCCCGAGGCCAAGACCCACCTCACCGACCAGCACATCGCCTTCATCGACGCCCAGGTCATCGAGCGCCAGCGGATGCTGATCGCCGGGTTCGACGGGTCCCGCAAGGCCACCGAGGACCACTACCGCGCCCAGGGCACCACCTTTGCGGACGTCCTGCGGCAGTACCGCGACTACATGACGGTGCAGATCTACCTCCGTACCGTCTTCGAGCCCGCCGTCTCCGTCAACCGCCGCATGCTCTGGAACTACTACCAGGAGCACCTGCAGGACAAGTACAGCACACCCCGGACCGTGCAGATGCAGATCATCGAGGCCCCGCTGTCCGAGCACCTCAAGGGGTCCCGCCCGACGGAGGACCAGCGCAGTGAGGCCCGCGCGAAGGCCCGGGCGAAGATCGACGAGGCCCGGGCGGCGCTGAAGGCGGGCAAGGATTTCGGGGACGTCGCCAAGCAGTACTCCGCGGGCCCCTTCGCCGCCGAAGGCGGGCTCTGGCCAGCCCTGCCGGCGGGGTCCTTCCGCGAGGCCGCCGTCGAGCAGGCCGCCTTCGCCCTCGAACCCGGGGAGCACAGCGAGATCATCGAGACCGAAAGCGGGTTCTTCCTTGTCCGCGCCGCTAAGGTCACCCCCGGCGAAACCACCCGCTTCGAGGACGCCCAGGCCGACATCGAGAAGGAACTCCGCGAGCAGCAGTACCGCCGGCTCCGCACGCAGTTCTACGAACGCCTCTTCCAACGCGCCCGCCTCCAGCAGCCCCGCCAACTCGTCGAGCAGGGCGTCGAGAGGGCGGTGCAGAAGTACCGCGGGACGTAGCGGAAGGCGGGGCGTTCTGGATCAGGAGCGCCAGGGAAGGGTTCCGGGCGCACGGGCGATGAGGGATCGCCGGGGCCGACTGGCGCGGGGGCGGGCTGTCCTTGCTCGCGAGGTCACCGGACCGTTCGTGCCGCGCAATACGCCCAGGTAGCTCTCGGGCGGGTGCCGTGGGTTGCGGAGCACGGCGGAGCAACCACGTCCAACCGACACTGCCTGCGCATTACCTTCTACGCGCGTAGCTACTCCGCGCTCCCGTCCCACCGGTACTTCTTGACGTGCTCGACGATCTGGGTGGCCAGTTCGACGGCCGCCAGGCCCTCGGCGGCGGTGACGACGGGCGGGGCGCCGTGGACGACGGAGGCGCGGAAGGCTTCGGCCTGCTTGCGGAGGGGCTCGGAGTTCTCCTCGACGACGAGTTCCTCGACCTTGAGGAGCTTGGCGTAGTCGACGGTCCCGGCGAGTTCGGCGAGGTCGGAGACGTCCAGGTCCCGCGCCATCTGGATCAGGTCCAGGTTCTGCGCCTTGTTCACCACCAGGCCCACCTTGCGGACGTAGTCCACCGAGAGGTACGCCTCCTCGGAGAAGATCCGCATCTTCCGCTCGACCTTGATCGCCAGGCGTGAGGCCGTCACGTTCGCCACGCACCCGTTGTCGAACAACAGGCGGGCGTTGCAGATGTCCTCGTGGGGGCCCAGGACGTTGATGCCCACGGCGTGCAGGTCACGGACGCGGCCGCCGGCGAGCTTCAGGATCAGGTCCAGGTCGTGGATCATCACGTCGAGGACCACGCCCACGTCGGCGGAGCGGAAGGTGAAGGGGCTGATGCGGTGGGCCTCGATGAACTTGGGGCGGATGTCGTACTTCTCGAGGGCCAGGACCGCCGGGTTGAACCGCTCGGTGTGGCCCACCTGCACGACCGTGCCGGTCCGGGAGGCGAGGTCGATGAGCTTACGGGCGTCGGGGACGCTGTTGCTGATGGGCTTTTCGATGAGGACGGGGATGCCGGCCTCGACGAAGGGGGTGGCGGCAGCGACGTGGGCGACGGTGGGGACGGCGATGATGGCGGCGTCGACGAGGGGGACGACGTCGCGGGGGTCGCCGAAGGCCTGGCAGTCGCGCTGGCGGGCGACGCTTTGGGCGGTGGCGAGGTTGCTATCGACCACGGCGACCAGTTGGGTGTCGTCCATCTCGCTCAGGACGCGGGCGTGCAGCTTGCCCATGCGCCCCGCGCCCACCACCGCCACTCGAAATGCCATCGTTGCCTCCTCTGTCCTCTCGGGGTGCCGGCCTTGGGTGCTGCCCGCGACACGCCCAGGCCCCGGGAAAAGGGGGCTTGGGGGGGCACCCCGGTCATGTTCGCTCGTGCGGAATCTCTCAGCCCCAGTACTCGGGGGGCAGGTACTGCTTGGCCTCGGGGGGGATGCGGCCGCGGAACGTCTCGCGGTGCCGCCCGTACACGCCCTGGAGGGAGCGTTGGCAGAACTCGCAGAGGTTCGAGACCTCGCCCTCGACGCCCATGTTGACGAGTTGCTCGATCTTGGTCTGCAGGGCGGCCTCGTCGTCGAAGAGTTCGCGGAGGGCGCGGCGGAGTTCGGCCTCCTCGCCCGCGGGCAGGTTCGCCCGGGCGATGCCCGCCTGGTGTACGCCACGCACGCCGGGCCCGGCGAGGTCCAGGTCCTCGCTGAAGAAGACGGTGTAGGGGGGCACGTCGCGGCGGACGGGCGTCCGCGGGCCCACGCGGGCGAAGCGCCCGACGGTGGCGAAGTGATGCACGCCCGCCATGTCGCCGATCACCGCCCCCGTCTCCACCCGGATGTGCCCCGCCAGCAGCACGTGCCTCCCCAGGTGCGTGCGGTCGTCCACGTAGCAGTCGTGGGCCACGTGCGCTCCGTCGAGGAGCAGGTTGTCGTCCCCGACGCGGGTGAGCCAGCCGCCGACGGCCGTGCCGATGTGGGCGGTGACGTTGCGCCCAAAGTGGTTGCGGTGGCCGACCTGGAGGAGGGCGGCCTCGCCGGTGTACTTGAGGTCCTGGGGCAGCGCGCCGAAGACGCAGCCCTCCTCGAGGGTGTTGTCGGACCCGATGGAGGTGTGCCCGGTGATGGAGACGCGGCGGACGAGGCGGGTGCGGGGCCCGATGGTCACGTGGGGCCCGATCACGCAGTAGGGCCCGACCTCCGCATCGGGGGCGATGCGGGCGGCGGGGTCGATCTCGCGAAGGACGATGACCTCGGGCATCACGCGCCCCTCTCCGCGCCCTCGATCGATTCGAGGAGGCGGCGGATGTGCGGGTTGCCGGGCCTCGTCTCGCGGAGGCGCTTCAGGGCGTCGGGGTCGACCCGCCCGGTGGAGTTGAACAGCTCGCGGAAGACGTCCTTGAGGATGCGGATGTCGTCGTCGCCGAACCCGCACTTGCGGAGCTTGTGGGTGTTGACCCCGCGAACGCGGAAGGGGCAGCCCTGGACCATGGCGAACGGCGGCGTGTCGCGGTCGATGCCGGTGTAGGCGGCGATGAACGTGTAGGTTCCGACGGTGACTCCGGGGTCGACGGTGGAGAACCCGCTGGTGTGGGTGTAGTCCTGGAGGATGGCCCCGGGTCCGACGTGGGTGACGTTGGCGAGGATGCAGTGGTCGGCGACGATGGCGGAGACGCCCACGGAGCTGTCGATCATCAGGAGGTTGTCGTTGCCCACGCGGGTGGGCTCCCCGACCCCGCCGTAGACGGTGACGTGCTCGCGGAAGGCGTTGGCGTCGCCGATGCGGACGGATCCGTCCTCCCCGCTCGCCCCGGCGATGCCGATGACGGCCATCGGGAACACGTGGTTCCGCTCCCCGAGGACGGTGTCCCCGACGATGGTGACGTTGTTCTCGATGATGCAGCCCGTCCCGAGGCGGACGCGGGGCCCGATGTAGCTGAAGGGCCCGACGACGACGTCGGCGGCGAGTTGGGCTCCGGGTTCGACAATAGCCTGCGGAGAGATACGCGACATGGAGGCTCCCGAGGGACGAGGGTCAGACCGGCTCGTCGTCCACCAGCATGAACTTGATTTCGGCCTCGGCGGCGAGGTCCTTCCCGACGTAGGCGCAGCACTTGCAGTGCCCGGTCCGCGTGCGGACGTGCAGGGCCTCGGCCTCGAGGATCAACTGGTCCCCGGGCCGCACCGGCCGGCGCATCTTCACGCGGTCCATGGACAGCAGGACGGCGATCTTGCCCGTGTGCTCCAGCCGCCGCGACAGCAGGATTCCCGACAGTTGCGCCAGGGCCTCCAGGATCATCACGCCCGGCATGATGGGCTGGCCGGGGTAGTGGCCCTGGAAGAAGGGCTCGTTGATCGAGACGTTCTTGACCCCGACGGCCCGGCGGTCGCCGTCGATCTCCAGCACGCGGTCCACCATCAGCACCGGGTAGCGGTGCTTGAGGATCCGCATGACCCGGCGGATGTCCATGACGGGCTCGCCCGTCAGGATGCGTTCCTTGGTTCGCGCGTCGATGGCCTCCTGGAGCTTGCGGACGAGCTGGTGGTTCAGCTCGTGCCCGCTCTTGTAGGCGACGATGCGCCCGCAGAGGCGGCGGCCCAGCAGGGCGATGTCGCCCACCAGGTCGCACACCTTGTGCCGCGCGTGTTCGTCAGGGAACCGCAGCGGGTCCCCGAGCGGTCCCGTCTCGCCCATGACGACGATCTCGGAGGGCGTGAGGTGGGCGCCCATCCCGCGGGCCTGGAACTCCTTGGCCTCGGCCTCGAGGAGGAAGGTGCGGGCGGGGGCGATCCGCGTCGCGAAGTCGTCCTTGCCCAGGCGGAACCCCAGGACCTGCCGCCCGATCGACGGGACCGACCCGTAGTCCAGATCGTACAGGATGTCCAGGTGGTCGCTGGGGCCCGGGAGGGCGGCGAGCATGGCCTCGCCCTCGCTGACGGCGACGGGGCGGTCGATCACGTGGACCTTCCGCTCGGCCTTTTGCTCGACGATCCCCGCCTGCTGCAGGGCCTCGACGAACGGCAGGGGCGACCCGTCGGTGGAGGGGGTCTCCTCGGCGGATACCTCGATGGTCAGGTTGTCCAGGTCCAGCCCCCACACGGCCGCCATCACGTGCTCGATCGTCTCCACCGACACCGTGCCGTTCTTGATGCTGGTGCGGCGGGCGCGTTTGGCGAGGTTGCCGATGTGGACCCCGATCCGGACCGGGGTGGGCAGGTCGGAGCGGACGAACGCCACGCCCGCGTCCTCGGGCGCAGGGAGGAACCGCAGGCGGCAGTTCTCGCCGCCGAAGAGGCCCCGGCCCTGCACGAGAGCAGGCTCACGAATGGTCTTTTGCAGACTCAAGCGACTGTACCTTCGCTTCCAGTTCCTTCACCCGCTTGATCAGGTCGGGCAGCTTGGGCAGGGCGAGCACCACACGCATCTCGTCCTTCGCCGGCCGCGCCGGGATGCCGCCCATGATCTCGCCCGACGGGACGTCCTGGGCGATGGCCCCGAAGGCCGTCACCTGTACGCCCGATCCCAACGTGGTGTTGTCCCGGATCCCGGCGTGCCCGCCCAGGACCACGTAGTCCCCGAGCTTGGCGCTGCCCGCGATGCCCACGAGGCCCGCGATGAGGCAGCCGCGGCCCATCTCGACGTTGTGGGCCACCTGCACCAGGTTGTCGATCTTCGTCCCCGTCCCCACCCGCGTGACCCCGAACTTCGCACGGTCCACGCAGGCGCAGGCGCCGATCTCCACGTCATCCTCGACCACCACCGTCCCCACGTGGGGGACCTTGTGGTGCACGCCCCCGCGGGTGTAGTACCCGAACCCGTCCTGGCCGATGACGCTGTTGGCCCCCAGGCGCACGCGGTCGCCCAGGGTGCAGTCGGCCTTGACGACGACGCCCTCATGCAGGACGCAGGCGGCCCCGACGCGGACGTTGCGGCCGATCCGCACCCCCGCGCACAGGGCTGTCCCGGGGCCGATGACGGCCCCGGCGGCGATGCTCACGTGGGGTCCGACCGCCACGCCCTCCCCAAGCTGGGCCTGGTGGTGGACGTCGGCGGTGGAGTGCACGCCCAGGGGCGGGAGGTCCTCGGGGGGGGCGATCATCGCCAGGAAGCGTGCGAGGCCCTCCTGCACGTCGTCCACGCGGATGAGGGGCATGGGCAGGGCGGCCCCGGCGGGGGGGTGCTTGCCGACGAGGGCGGCGGCGGCGCGGCTGTGGGGGAGGCGGGCGGCGCGCTTCTCATCGGCGGCGAACGTCAGATCGGTCGGTCCGGCGAGGTCGAGGGCGGCGATGCCCTCGACGCGAACGGACGGATCGCCCTCGACGCGGCCGGCGAGGGCGGTGGCGATCTCGGCAACAGTGAGTGTGAATTGCGGCATGGCGGGTCTGGCCACCTCCGGGTGCAAGCGTCCGCGGGGTCAGGGCGCCTTGCTGTATGAGGTGTTCAGATAGGACAGGACGTCTTCGGTGATGTCCAGCCGCTCGTCATGCCACAGCACGTGCTTGGAGGAGATCACCCGGGCGAGTTCGGGCGAGGAGCGGGTGGGCGGATCCTTGCGGTCGAAGTAGAGTACCAGGTCCAGCCCACGGGTGCGGGCGACGGTGCCCACGCCCTGGAGGATCTCGCGGTAGAGCTGGTTGGTCAGGCGGTGGTGCTCGCGGAGCATCTTGGCCTGCTGGAGTTCCTTCCAGCCCTTGAGTTCGAAGGCGGCCTGCTCGGCGTCGTCGAGGCGCTTGGTGTACTCGGGGCTGTCGGGCTGGAGGCCCTGGAGGACCTGCTGCATCCGTTCGAGGTTCTGCTCGCGGGCGGCGCCTTCGGCCTGGACGGCCTCACGCTGCTTCTCCAGGTTGCTCATCATGTCGCGAGCCTTCTGGAAGTTGTCGAGCAGGTCCATGACGTCGCAGACGGCGAGGCGGGTGGGGCTGGCCGCCGCCGGGGCCTGGGCCGGGGCCGGCTGCCCCGCCAGTTCGCTCACCAGCAGCGTCGCCGCCGCCATCAACGCCAGTACGATCACCAGGGAACGGATTCGGTTCATGTCCTCACACCTCTCTGCACGCCGCCGGACCGGCGGACTCCATGCGCGACCCGCCGGGGCCCCAGCATCGGCGGCCCGGCGGCGATCCTGCGGGGAGGGTAGCAGGTCGGGATCAGAAAGTCCAGCCGAACGTAAAGCTGAAGACCTGCGTGTCGTCCTCGTCGTCCTGGCTCAGCGGCCAGGCGAAGTCGAACGTGAAGGGCACGGGCCCGAAGAACGGGATGATCCAGCGGATCCCGAACCCGACCGCCGCCCGGTACGTCGTGACCTCGAAGTCGCTCTCCACCGTGCCGGTGTCGAGGAAGACGGCCCCGCGGATGATGTCCTGGATGAGCGGGAACGAGTACTCCGTGCCCGCGAACACCATGAACTCCCCGCCGATCGGGTCATCGTTGCCCACGGCGGCCGATCGGGGGCTGATCCCGCGGTAGTCGAACCCGCGGACGCTCCCCAGCCCCCCGCCGTAGAACCGCTCGAACACGGGGGCATCCCCGAAGATGTAGCCGACGCTCGCCCGCGACGCCAGGATGTGCTTGCGGTCCAGCACGTCCGTGTACAGCGTGTGGTACAGTCGGTAGTCCGCCTTCGCGGTGGTGAACGTGAAGTCGCCCACCGTCTGCTCCACCGACAGGCGGAGCATGTCGCCCCGCGAGGGGTTCCAGCGGCTGTCGGTGCGACTGCGGATCAGCGCGCCCTCGACGCTCGCCAGCAGGTGCGAGCCCTCCAGTTCCAGAATCTCGGGGGCCGCATCGGACTCCAGGTCGTCGAGCTTCACGCCCTGGACCCGTCCCGACACCTGCCCATGCCAGCGGTTCTTGAAGGTGTGGCCCACCGAGACGCTCGTCCCGTACCGCGATTCGAGGTACTTCTCGCGGTCGCGGGTGAACAGGAACAACTGCGTCCCCAGCGAGTAGGGCTTGTCGAACAGGTAGGGGTTCTCCCAGTCCAGGTGGAACCGCATCATCTCGGTCCCGGGCTCGGCGACGATGCGGAAGGTCTCCCCCGCGCCCTTCCAGGCACGGCCCTCCAGCACGTCCCGCAGCGAGCCCGGCCAGGCGAGGATGTCGAAGTTCCGCTGCTCAAAGGAGATATTGCCCAGCAGCCCCTGCTGCGAACTCACCCCCACGCCGATCATGAAATTGGCCGTGCGGCCCTCGCTGACCTCCACCAGCAGCTCCCGCATCCCGGGGGCCTGCCCGATCGGGGTCAGGTTCACCGTCTCGAACAGCCGTGAGTCCTTCAGTCGCCGCTCCGCCTCCCGGACGGCCGCGAGGTTGAAGAGCTGCTCGGGGTAGACGGTGATTTCGCGGCGGATGACGCGGTCCTGCGTCAGGGGGTTGCCCCGGATGATCACCTGTCCCAGGCGGTACTGGTCGGACTCGCGGACGGTGATGACGAGGTCCACGACCCCGGGCTCGTCCTGGAAGCGGCGGGCGGCATCGATGTCGGCGTAGATGTACCCCAGTTCGCCGTAGGTGTTCCGCAGGGCCTCCAGGTCCCGCTGGACCGCCATCGCCGTGTAGAACTCCCCGGGGTGCAGCTCCATCCGCCGCACCAGCTCCGCGTCGCTGAACAGGGTGTTGCCTTGGAAGACGACCTCGTCGATGCGGTAGCGGGGGCCCTCGCGGATGACGAAGGTGAGTTCGACGTCCTTCTTGTCGGGGCTGAACTCCAGCCGCCGGCCGACCTCGGCGTCGAGGAAGCCCTCGCGGATGTAGAGGTTGCGGAGGGTGTGGACGTCGCGTTCGAGCTGCTCGGCGTCGAGGAACCCGGCGATGATCGGCCAGAGGCGCTCGCGCGTGGCGATCTCGCTCTTGAGCTTGAAGTTTCCGAAGTACTCGTTGCCCTCGATCTCCAGGTCACGGATGCGGACGCGGGGACCCTCGACGATGCGGTAGACGACGCGGCCCTCGTCGAGCAGGCGGGGATCGTAGGTGATCTCGGCGAAGTAGTAGCCCTTCTCGCGGTAGGTCTGGAGGAGGTCGGTGCGGCCCTTCTCGACGCTGTAGGGCTCCAGGGGGGAGCCCTCGCGGAAGCCCAGGACCTTCCGCAGATCTCCGGTCTCCAGGGCCTTGTTCCCCTCGAAGGTCAGCTCGCCCAGGACGGGGCGCTCCTCGACGAAGAACGTCACGAGGACGCCCTGCTCGGTAGGAGTCTTGGCGGCGCGGACGCGATGGAACTGCCCCGTCCCCAGCAGCCGCTGCTGGTCGGCCTGCACGATGGCGTCGTTGTACAGGTCGCCCGGGCGCGTGCGGACGTTCACGAGGACCGCGTTGTCGCTCAGTCGCTCGTTGCCCACGATGCGGACCTCGCGGACCACGTCCGGGCCCGTAGGCAGCTCCTGGGCCGCCAGCGTTCCCGCCAGCAGCAGCACCGCCGCCAGTGTCATCCGTCCTCGTGCTCTCACGTCGTGCTCCACCTTTCCCGGCGGTGCGGTGGCGCGCGGAGCGGCCGCGCGCAAACCCACCCCCGACCGGCTGCGGAACGTACCCCCCCGAGACCCGGAAGTCAAGCAATCCGCCGTCCTCGATCTGCGGTGCTTGATTTTTCGGTTCGCCCCGGATACTACTCCGCGCACACCCAACACAGGCTTGCCCGTTTAGAAGGAGAGTCCGCATGCACCGTTTCGGCGCTGACCTGTCCCGCCTGCGTAACGCCCGTACGCTCCGCGCGTCGTCCTGGGACCCCACCGGCCGCAACCGCGATAACTGGATCATCCCCCCCGGGGAGTCCCGCGTGCTCGCGGACCTCTCGGGCCCCGGGTGCATCACGCACATCTGGACCGCCCAGCCCGCCCGCTTCCGCCGCTGCGTCCTCCGCTTCACCTGGGACGACGGCCCCTCCCCCAGCGTCCTGGCGCCCGTGGGCGACTTCTTCTGCCTGGGCCACGAGTTGGTCAACTCCTTCCAGAACGCCCTGTTCTCGGGCTCGACCAACCGCCCCAACCAGTTCAACGTCGGGGTGGGGCTCAACTGCTACGTCCCCATGCCCTTCCGCCGCCGCGCCCTGCTCGAGATCGTCAACGAGAGCGACGAGCCCCATCCGATGTGGTTCTACGTCGACTACGAGCGCCACGACGAGCCCCCCGCGGAGGACGTCGGCTACTTCCACGCCGAGTTCCGCCGCACCTGCCCCTTCGGGGGGTGGGGCCCGGAGATCCTCGTCAACACCCCCCAGGCCGACGCCCCCAACGAGAAGGAGATCGCCTGGAGGAACAACTACGTCATCCTCGACACCCAGGGCCGCGGGCACTACATCGGGTGCAACCTCTCCGTCACCAACTTCCAGGGCACCTGGTGGGGCGAGGGCGATGACATGATCTGGGTGGACGGCTACCACTGGCCGCCCGACCTCCACGGGACCGGCAGCGAGGACTACCTCGGGCACGCCTGGGGCATGCAGGCCAACGCCTTCCTCCGCAACGGCACGTCCCTGCACGAGGCCCACACCGGGGGCTACCAGACGAGCTACGTCCTGCACCTGGAGAACCCGGTGCACTTCCGCGAGCAGATCAAGGTCACGATCGAGCACGGCCATGCCAACCACCTCGCCAACGAGATGAGTTCCACCGCCTACTGGTACGCCGCCGCCCCCACCCGCGTCGCCCCGCTGCCCCCCGTCGCGAAGCGCCTCCCCGTCCCGCGAGACAACCAGGGCCGCTGGCTGCACGACCGTAAGCGGCAGTGCCCGGGCGCCCCCGTCGAGGTGACCCCCGAGATGGAGGCGATGAAGGCCTCCTGGGCCAAGCTGCACCCCACGCTCCCCCCCGTCGAGGCCAAGTGGTTCTCCCCCTTCCTCCGCTGCTGGCGGATCTCCGAGCTGCGCCCTCGCCCCCGCGGGGGCGTACGAAACGCCCCGCCCGTGGGGCTCGGGGACGCGACGCTCGGCTGGCAGCCCCTGCCGGCCGACACCGCGGGCTTCGTCAACGTGCACGACGCCGTGGCCCTGCAGGACGGAGTGGTGTACCTCGCGACGCGGGTGCGGGTGGACCGGGCGGGGACCTGGAACCTCCACGTCGGGCACGACGGGGGCGTCCGCGCCTTCCTCGATGGCCGCGAGGTCCTGTGTACGGAGGGAACGGTGAACCCCGCGCCCACGCTGCGGTCCCAGGCGCCGATGGACCTGCACCCCGGGGAGCACGAGATCGTCATTGCCCTCGACACCGATCAGGGCCGCGGCTGGGGCGTCTTCGCCCGCCTGGAGATCCCGCCCGGGCACCGCAAAGGCAAGGCCGCCTTCCCCGCCGAACCGCTCTGCGACACCCGGGCGGGCAAAGAGTAGTCCCAGGGCCATCGTGTCTTGACGCTTGTGAAGGGCGGGGCGGGAGCGTAAAGTGACTCACAAACCACGTCAGTCGGCATCATGTCGGCTAGAAGGAGTGACGGTATGGCGAATCTGAGTTTTGACGCATCGATCGGGGCCATTCTGCTGGTGTTCTACCTCTATCTGTTGGTCCGCCCGCAGTACGTCCGCCGGCAGTTCCCGTTCCTCATCGGGGCCGGGGCCATCGTCCTGAACCTGCTGCTCATCGGGATTCTCGTTGCCGCCGGGGCCAATCGCACCGTGATCGGGATCTTCGCCATCCTGCTGAACACGATCGCCCTGCTGGGTGGCCTGCTGGCGTGCTACGGCGGCACGTTGCCGGGCGGCGTGGAGCAGATGGTCAACCGGACGAGCCCGCCCCCGATGGGCCCCCCGCCCACGGGCGGCACACCGCAGGCATGATGAGCGAACGGAACGATCCCACGCGCTCGTCGCCCCGCGTCTCATCCGCTCCGTAGCACCCCTCGATCCCCAGGTGCAAGGCAGGGTGTCACCCGCAAGCGGCGCTGTCGGCTGCTTGCGGGTGACAACCCGCGGACGGTTACGAGGTCTCGTAACCGTTCCTGCGGTGCCATCGCAAAGCGTCTTCTCTTCGTGGCGTGGGCACAAGCGCCCATGCGTCCCACGGACCTCTTGCGCGTGGCGGAAGACCCAGAGCAGGGGGAGCCGCCCCTTGTGATGCACCGGCGGGATGCCCCTCGACCTGCCGATGGCCGTGACCGTTCTTCACAACCCGCACCCGAATCCGGCGCTCCCCCCCGCTGCGTCACCCCAATAAAACGAGCAGGGATGCAGCGGACGCACGGAATGGAGGTCGTCCATCTTGATCCCGTGCATCCCCTGCATCCCTGCTCGCGTTTGCGGGAGGTGTAGTTGGGGGGGGGGCGGAGAGCTACCGCCTCCGCCGCAGGAGGCCAACCGCCCCAAGGCCCAGGATCGCCAGCGTCGCGGGCTCGGGGACGATGAGCTTGTCCTTGCGAACCTCCGCCTTCTGGAACCCGGGGATCACGAAGTCCCACTGGAACGCCCACTCCACGTCGCCCGGGCCCACGGGCCCGGCCGTGTCGCTCAGCGTCGTCGCCGACCCGTCATTGAGCGAGTCGAGGATCGTCGAGGAGATGCCAACGGCGTAATGGCTGGGAGCGGCGAGGGTCACCGTCTCGCTCGCCCACGAGCTGCCCCCGTCGGTCTGGTACACGCGGTTGCTGCCGATCTGGATCTCCCCGCTGTCGTCATCGGCCGTCCCGCCCACGTCCAGGTTGCAGTACTGGAAGAGGTGGAACTCCATCGGGGTGGCGGTATCGTTCCAGATCTCGACGATCTCGGCGATGTCGGAGCTGCCGCTGCCGATCGCCCCTCCGTCGAGGCTCACCGTGAGCATCATCGTGAAGCTCGGGCCCGCGTACTCCAGGTACACGTAGTCGCTGCCCACCGGCAGGATGAACGGGGTCCCGAGCGAGTCGATCGACTGCTCCGGGCCCGTGGGACCCACGCGATACCAGAACCACTGGCGGAAGAGGTGCTGGACCCCATCCACAACCCAGTCGTACATGCCCGCGTTGGACGTGGGGTCGATCCGTACCGTCGAGTTGTCGTTGCTGAGGACGATCTCCGCCGAGGAGATCCCGGCTGGGAGGACCAGGGCGGCCACCAGGACCAGCCCGGCCCACCCTGCGATTCTGCGATGTGCGTTCATTGCCTCTTCCTTTTTAATGCCATGCCGGTTGCCGCCTGCGGTGCGACCCGCCGCCAACCTGCAGGTTCCCTCGCTCTGCGACTCCACATACCGCCCCGCAAACCGGGACGATGTTCCGAAATGCCGTTCTCCACGCCTCGCGGGGCTCCTCTGGATGGCCCCACGCGCTTCCGCCAAACCACGCGGATCGCCGAGCAAAGCACGCCCCTGTGATGGGCAGGCGCTTTGTTCCGCGCGTTCTCCGCGGCAGGACGGATTAGTTCAACCGGCGGCCGCGACGACGCAGCAGGGCGGCGAATCCGACCGCCAGCAGCGACAGCGTCGCGGGCTCGGGGACGTTGAACATGTCCGGGCTGATCGTCTTGGCCTTGCTGATCGAGAGCGTCTCGCCCGGGGCCAGCGTGTGGTCCCACTGGAAGGCCCAGGTCACGTTGCCCTGCCCCAGCGGGCCGGCGAAGTCGTTCAGCGTCGTCGGGGACGCGTCGTTCAGCGAATCGACGATCTCGGGGAAGTAGGCGACCTGGAAGTGGTTCGGGAAACTGCTCACCACCGACTCGCTCGCCGAATAGAGGCTCCCATCCTGCTGGGCGCGGTTGCCCCCGACGATCTGCCCGTAGTCCCCGGCAATCACGTTGTCGAGGTTCAGGTCCACGTACTGGAAGAAATGCAGGTCCATCACGGATCCCGACACGTTCGTCAGCTCGATCTGCTCCGTCACGCTCGCCCGGTTGGACCCCGGTGCGTTGCCGCGGAGGATGAACCGCAGGTTCACCAGCAGGTCCGCCCCGGCGTACTGGATGTCCATGATGTCGGGGTTCGGATCGCCATTTCCGTTCTGTGTGCTGAATGTCGGGGTCGCGAGGGTGTCGATGGACTGCTCCCCGCCCGTGCTCCCGATGCGATACCAGAACCACTGCTGCACCAAGTGGTCCGTGCCGTCCACGTACCAGTCGAACATGCCCGCATCGGAGGCCGGGTCAAAGTAGGCCTGGGAATTGCGGTCCTGGAGCAGAATCGGTTCCGCGACGGCCGCCCCGGTCAATACCAGCAGGGCCGCCGCGCCCACGAGTCCGTACACTGTGTTTCTCACGTTGCGCCCCATGAAGCTCTCCGTCCTTTCCTTCCGTCGAATGCCGATGCGTGGTCCCACGACCTGCGCGCAAACCAACACAATAACCGCGTTACGTTGATCGAATGGAGCGCGAGCGGGTCGGATCCTCGCACACCACGTCTTCCAGGCACATCTGCCGCCTGGCCGGCGAGCGTCGCGACGCCCGAGATGGGCGAAGCGGCAATGAGTACAGCCTCCTCCCCGACGGCTTGGGCAAAACGAGCGAGCATCCAAGCGAGCTCCAGGCTCAGGAGCCGCGCGCCGGTTCGTCATTACACCTCCTACTCTATGTGCGACAGTCTTTTTGTCAAGTCTCAATCCGCAGGAAACCGTGTAAAGATTGGAATAATCCACGGATCTACGGGAGTTACCGTACGTCCCGGGCCCTTATCCCGCCGTCCGTTACGCAGGGGCTTCCCCCGTGGGGGCGATGCGGTACAATGCCTCCAGCCCGGCCGAGGCGATCGCGGCCGGCACACACCCCAGCAAGGAGTCCGCCCATGAAGGCCGTCATGGTGATGTTCGACACGCTCAACCGCCGCATGCTGCCCCCCTACGGGTGCGACTGGACGAAGATGCCCAATTTCCAGCGCCTCGCGCAGCGAAGCGTCACCTTCGACAACGCCTACGTGGGCTCCATGCCCTGCATGCCCGCCCGCCGCGAGCTGCACACCGGGCGGTACAACTTCCTCCACCGCTCCTGGGGCCCCCTGGAGCCCTTCGACGATTCCACCCCCGAACTCCTGTGGCGACACGGGGTCTACACGCACCTGTCCACCGACCACTACCACTACTTCGAGGACGGAGGCGCCACCTACCAGTCCCGCTACCGCACGTGGGACTTCTCCCGCGGGCACGAGGGCGACCCGTGGATCGGCCAGGTCGCCGAGCCCGAGAGGGTCCCCTGCCTCGCCGACCGCGGAACCTCCGAGCGGTGGCGGCAGGACTTCGTCAACCGCCCGTTCATGGCCCGCGAGGAACTCCAGCCCCAGGCGAAGACCTTCGCCGCCGGGCTCGACTTCCTCCGCCGCAACCACGACCAGGACTCGTGGTTCCTCCACATCGAGACCTTCGACCCCCACGAGCCGTTCTTCACCCAGCAGCACTACAAGGACCTCTACCCCCACGACTACGAGGGCCCCCGCTTCGACTGGCCGACCTACGGGCCCGTCACCGAGACGCCCGAGCAGGTCGCCCACTGCCGCTACGAGTACGCCGCCCTCCTGAGCATGTGCGACGCGTACCTCGGCAAGGTCCTGGACCTCTTCGACGAGTACGGCCTGTGGGAGGACACGATGCTCATCGTGAACACCGACCACGGGTTCCTCCTGGGCGAGCACGACTGTTGGGCCAAGTGCTGGGCGCCGTTCTACCAGGAGGTCGCCCACATGCCGCTGTTCGTCTGGGACCCGCGGACGCGCGTCCACGACGTCCACCGCCAGGCCCTCGTGCAGACCATCGACCTGCCCGCGACGCTGCTGGACTTCTTCAACGTCGCTCTCCCCCCCGACATGCAGGGCGTGCCCCTGCGGCAGACGATCCTCGACGACACTCCGGTCCGCTCGGCCGCCCTGTTCGGGCTCTACGGGGCGCAGGTGAACGTCACCGACGGGCGGTACGTCTACATGCGCGGGCCCGCGGACCGGGCGAGCAATGGCCCGCTGTACCAGTACACCCACATGCCCACGCACATGACCTCCCGCTTCAGCGTGGAGGAGATGCGGACGCTGGAGAAGGGCCCGGCGTTCTCGTTCACCAAGGGCTGCCCGACGATGCGCCTCAACGGGGGCTGCTGGGTCCGCGACCCGAACATGCCCGCCCTGCAGACGTACCTCTTCGACCTCGAAAGCGACTACGAGCAGCGGACGCCCATCGACGACCCGGCCATCGAGCAGCGGATGATCGACCACCTCGTCCGCCTCATGAAATGGAACGACGCCCCCCGCGAGCAGTTCCAGCGCCTGGGCCTTCCCTTCTGATCGGGGATGAACGCGGATGACACCGAGTCCCCATTGCGCGACACCGCGCGGCAGCGGGCAATGCCCACGGGGCGCTGTCCAGCCCCGTGGGACGGGGTCGGGCGCCCGAGGGCGTTGATGGTTCAGTAGGTGACGGAGAACCCGCAGTACCGCCCCGACGCCGGGGCCTTCTGCGCGTGTTCCCCGCGGATGTGGCTCCCCAGGCGGGCGCGGAGGGCGTCGAGGAACGCGTCGATCTCATCGCACTCGCCCTCGACGACGACCTCGACGGTCCCGTCGGGCCGGTTGCGGACCGTGCCCGCCACGTCGAACCCCCCCGCGGTTCGCACGGTGGTGTAGCGAAAGCCCACCCCCTGCACGTCGCCTCGGAATGTCACGATCCGTTGCTCGGCCATGCCGGCGCTCTCCTCGGTCTGCGGGGATTATAGCGGAAGGGGCGGAGGGCCTCACGCTTCTAGGCGCTCAATGCCCCTCCCCAAACCGTTCCTCGTCGCGTATGATGGGAGGCCCTGTAAGGAGCATGCGATGAAGGTCTGGTTGAACGGCGAGATCCTGGAGAAGGATGAGGCGAAGATCAGCGTCTACGATCACGGGACGCTGTACGGCGACGGGGTGTTCGAGGGCATCCGCATCTACAACGGGCGGATCTTCCAGTCCGAGGCGCACCTCGACCGGCTGTTTACCTCCGCGAGGTACATCCGCCTGTCGATCCCCTACTCCAAGCAGGAACTGCACGAGGCGACGCTGGAGGCCATGCGGGCGGACAACCGCACGGACGGGTACGTTCGGCTGGTGGTGACCCGCGGGGCGGGTACGCTGGGCCTGAGCCCCTTCCGCTGCCCGGTCCCCAACGTCTTCATCATCGTCGACGACATCGCCATGTACCCGCGGGAGATGTACGACAACGGCATGGCCGTCATCATCGCCAAGACCGTCCGCGTCTCGGCGAGCATGCTCAACCCGCAGGTCAAGAGCCTCAACTACCTCAACAGCATCCTCGCCAAGATCGAGGCCGACGACGCCGGAACCCCCGAGGCCCTGATGGTCAACGAGCACGGCAACATCGCCGAGGCCACCGCCGACAACGTCTTCATGGTCGCCGACGGCACGCTCGTGACGCCCCCGCCCCAGGATGGCATGCTCATCGGGATCACCCGCAACGTCGTCAAGCATCTCGCCCGCCAGGAGGGCATCCCCCTCGCTGAGGAGTCCATCCCCCCCCAGCGCCTCTACGCCGGCGAGGAGTGCTTCCTCACCGGCACGGCTGCCGAGGTCATCCCGGTCACCCGCGTCGATGGCCGTGCGATCGGCAAGGGCGAGGTGGGGCCCATCACCCGCAGGCTCATGAAGGCGTTCCGGGCGTTCATCGACAGCGGCGTCGATATTCCCTACCCCTGATCACTCGTACACCCATTCGCCCTTGCCCGTGTTCTTGATGTCCAGCTCGTTGAGCACCAGCCGCGTGGCGTCGCGGGTGCGGGCGTAGTGTTCGAGCATGCAGCGGGCGGAGACGGGAATCTCGCCCTTCCACGTGCCCGACATGAAGCGGACGGTGAGCGGGCGGGACACGTCGAGCATCCCGTCGAGGATCTGGACCTTCAGGCGGCGGACGCGCTTGCCGCGGAGCTTCAGGGCGTTGGCCTCGCGATCGAGTTCGCCGCTGAACTCGAAGAGGTTCCGCAGAATCTCCTTACGAATGGCCGCCTTCGCCTCCTCGGGCGTCGGGGGGGCCTCGGAGAGGATCTCGACCCGCAGCCCCTGGGAGAAGTCGATGGGTTTGGCCGTCAGCTCCAGGGCCCCCAGCCAGTAGCTCCGTCCGTGGTGCTCCAGGTGGAAGCGGTGCGTGATGCTCTGGGGGATGGTCGCGCGGGTGTGCTTGGCGAGGTAGGCCGCGAACTCGCGCGGGGCGGGTTCGCAGCCCTTGTGCCCGACGCCCACCAACTCGGTTCCGCGGAAGTGTTCGTTCTGCAGCTCCCCCAGGCGGGCGGCGGCTTGGCGACAGAAGTCGCGGTTGCCCAGGTCGCGTGCGTTCTGCCCCGCGTCCTTCTCGCCCCAGATCGCCCACACGGGCAGGTGGGCGAGGTTCTCCAGGTACATGTCCCCGGTGTGCGGGCTGCCCTCGAACCACGGCACGCCCGCCATCGGCACGGCCGACGCGAACAGGTCCGGGAACAGCACCGCCAGGTGCCAGCTCACGTGCCCGCCCTGGGAGTACCCGCTGACGTACACGCGGTCGTCGTCGACGTTGAGGTTCCGCTTTGCCCACTGCAGGGGCAGGAGGAACGTCTGCTCCTGGTAGGGGCGGGCGTTGAAGCGGGCCTCGCCCGGCAGGGTGGGGGCGACGAGGAGATACCGCTCGACGTTCTCGCCCAGCAGGCGTTCCATGGCCCGTCCGATCCCCATCCCCCCGCCCTGGTGCTGCCCGTGGGCGGCGAGCAGGAGCGGGTACGACTTGGCGGGGTCGTAGTCGCGGGGGATGCGGATATGGACCTCCAGGGGCAGCTCCGTCTCGCCGTCACGGACGCGGCTGGTGATGGACGTCCAGCCCGCGGGGTAGGGGATGTAGTAGACGTCGGAGGCGATGAGGGCGCGGACCTTCTCCGGGTCGTTGTCGCAGGCGGTGAGGACCGCGTCGAGGCGGGCGGGGATCTGCGACTCGTCGGTCGCCTCCATCAGCTCGTGGAAGGCGTCCTCGGGCGAGGCGGAGGGGGCGAGGGACGGGAGCACGACGATGGACAGGAAGACGCAGAGGATGGGATGGATCGTCTTCATCTCCTACATGGTACGGAATCCGCGAGCGAAAAACAGCACGGAGCGGTGAGCTGGATGCTCACTCCCCGAGAA
This sequence comes from Phycisphaerae bacterium, assembly GCA_041687095.1. Classification (GTDB taxonomy): domain Bacteria; phylum Planctomycetota; class Phycisphaerae; order SM23-33; family SM23-33; genus JAWLCQ01. Next base: position 66,871 of record JAWLCQ010000002.1, read on the forward strand.
TCGCCTTTCCCCACCGGTCCCAGACTCCGATCCCGATCAGCGATCCATCGCTGTGGTAGGGGGTCCAGGCGTCGTGGAGGGTGGTGCGGAGGGAGTGGGCCAGGGCGGGCGCATCGTCCAGGGGCAGGGCGAAGAGCGTCGCCGCGGTCATTTGCGCCACGTAGTCCGCGGGGAGCGTGGCCTCCAGGACGTTCTGGCGGAAGAAGGCCTCGTGGTCGGCGGAGGCGGAATCGCTGCGCAGGACGGCCGCCTGCATCGCGCCCACCAGTCCCCCGTGCGAGAAGTGCGACAGGGAGGCGTAGTGGGGGTAGAGGGTTTCGGCGAGGGCGCGGAGGGCGGGGTCGGTCAGGAGCGGGAGGGCCTTGGCGGGGGTGGGCATGTCGGCGATGTGGCGGGGGGGGAAGCGGGGGTCGGGCTCGTCGTTGGTGACGGCGATGCGGAGGGTCTGCAGTTCGTCCTCCCACACGCCCATCTCGCGGGCGAACTCGCGGAGCATCCGCACGCCCGGCCCGTCGGAGGCGAAGTGCTCGCCGTACCCGGGCAGGTGCCCCACGCTCACGCGCTCGCGGAAGAACTTCTCGGCGAAGGCCTTCCAGGCGTTCTTGCGGTAGCGTTTGAACCAGCGGGTGGGCTCGTCGCACAGCAGGACGGCCAGGAAGCATCGTTCGAGTTGCACGCGGGTGAGCGGGAGTGCGTCGAGGGCCAGGTCCCGCTCCTCGCTGTCCAGCAGGCGGCGGATGGAGCGGTGCGTCCCGCCCATCGCCTGCAGGAGCTGCGCCTCGGTCATGCGGAGATGGATCTCCTCCAGCGACTGCGACTGGTCCACCCGCATTCGCAGCGTCTCCGTGACGGCCGTCAAGGCCTGCAGCAGCGACGCGTCGAGATCGGCGAGGCTGACGGCGAGGTCCGTGCGGGGGGGGCGCTGCAGGGGTTGGGGCGCGGGGGGGCGCTCCATGTCGCCCGCCTGATTCCGGCCGCGTCCGTGCCCCCGTCCCGATCGCTCTCGTTTGCCTCGTTGCTCCATGCGTTCATAGATACACGCCCCGCTTGCGGGGGAGAAGTCAAAAGCGCTCGCCGCGGTCGATACTGCGCGAACGACCGCGAGAAGTGACAGAAGAAGCACCACCAGGTGTGATGCGATGCTCGTCCTGCGGGGCATCCTGGGGCCCCGCAAAACGTTTCCCAACGCCCCCGGACGCCGTCCGGGGGCGTTGGGAAGGGCGTTTCCGCGGTTCGCGCAAGACCCGTCGTGAGACGTCAGTCCTGGTGCGGGATCAGATCGCCCGGTGGCCCGGTCTGCGCCGCAGGACACCCAGCGCACCCAGCAGGAGCAGGCCCAGCGTGGCGGGCTCGGGGGTGGGGACGGCGAAGAAGGTGCCCCGGCCCTGTCCGCCCATGAACGGTTCCTCGTCGAACGTCGCCAGCGAGATCACGTCCCCGTCGAGGCTGATCACGCCCTGCAGCACGTCATCCTGCCCGTCGAAGAGCGTCAGGATCCCGTTGGGACTCATCACCACGCTGCCGTCGAGCGACACAGTCCCACCGGCACTGGTGTCGAGGCGGAGCGAGTAGGTGCCCGTGAGGGCATCAATCGCCAGTGTGCCCCACGAGGTCTCGGGGGACCCGGCGGGATCGGTCAGGAGGCCCTGGATCAGCCACGTTCCCGCCGCCTCCGCGAGCCCCCGCCCGGCGGGGGACATCCGCGTCAGGACCTCCATTTCGGCCGCGCCGGTTTCGCTGCTGAACCGCCCGGCCATCAGCCCCTCGCCCATGCTGATCACGATCGACTCGGGCGAGCCGGTGGGCATGACGGTGACCTCGGCCGCCGCGGCGTTCCACGACCACGTGCCGACGCTTACCTCATTGCTGTCCGTCTCCAGGTCCCAGAAGTCGGCCGCGAACGTGCCATCCCCGTTGAGCATCACCGAGCCGCTGCTCATGCTCGTCCCCCCGCCGAACTCGATGCTATGGCGGACGTACCCATACGCGCCCATCAGGTCGGCGGCCGTGTACGCCGTCACCGGCTTGCGGGCGAGCAGATTGATCGCCAGGTGCGACCCGTCCTCGGGCGTGCGGTGGACGTTGACGAGGAAGTTGCTGGATGCGGCCCCCGTCCAGTTTTCGCCGCTCTGGGTCTCGATGTGGGTCCAGCCCCCGGGCAGTTGCGAGATGCCCACGATGGACTCGATCTCCGGGGGGTCGCCCCCGCTGTCGGTGAAGGTCGCCGTGCCCGTGGTGGGCGAGGTCATGGCGAACTCGACCGTCCCGGTGTAGACGGCCCCCATCCCGTCCGCATCGGATCCCAACTCCCCGTCCCACCACTCCCCATCGAGGCTGAACGTTCCCGCAAGAGCGGGCAGGGCCGCCAGTGCGAGTACCACTCCCACCGTGGCGTACCGGGCGAAATGAATGCGCATGAGCCGTCCTCCAGTTCCAAAACCTGGGGCGCCCCGAGTGGCCACGCGGCCGCGAGCTTGAGCAATGGGACGCCTGCGAGCTGCGGGATATTATCCACGGAAATCAGGATTTGTCAAGGTTCGATTCGGCTCGGATTCGATTCCGTTCAACCCAGCTCCTCAAGCGTTCGCAGGACGACGGGGATGGAGGTTCGCCAGTTGGCGGGCATGTCCTCGGAGACCTCGAAGGCCAGGGCGCGCTTGCCCGCCCGCTCGCGGAGGGCGGCGACGGCGGCGGCGAGGTCCGCTTCGGGTTTGGTGTAGTGGGCGACGTTGATGTTCGCCCAGAAGGCTTTCTCCGGCCAGCGGCGGCGGGCCTCGTCGTAGGTCAGGTCGCCCTCGGGCGGTTCGGTGAGGCTCTCGACGATGTGGAATGGGGCGCGGGCGATGTGGTCGGAGATCACGTCGAGCTGTCCGTCGTAGTGCACCATCACCCGCTTGCCCGCCGCCGTCAGCAGCGGGGCGGCCTGCTCGTAGACGCTCAGCAGGTACTTCGCGTAACGGTCGGGCCCGATCATCCCGATGGTGAGGTTCTCCAGCCACTTCACGAACTCCCCCGGGCCGGCGGCGACGAGGCGATTGGTCTCCAGGAAGAGCTTCACCATGGACTCGTAGAGGGCGAAGAGTTCAGGGACCTCCATGGCGACGTCGAGGCAGAACTGCTCCGTGCCCGCGATGTCGATGTTGATGACCATGAAGGGCGTGCGCCCGGGCAGGACGACGGGCAGCCCGCGGTCGCCCAACTCCTCGGCCGCCTGCTCGAAGGCGTCGTAGGTGGGGACGGGCTCGGTGTGCTCGGCGGCCCAGCGGAAGACGTCGTAGTCCGCGGGGCTCTTGATCCAGTCCTCGTAGTGCCACCCGTTCCGCGAGCACTTCCACACGTGCCCGGCGGGGTTCTTCAGGTGGAAGTAACGGTAGCTGTACCCGCCCTCCTGCTTGTCCTCGGTCCACCGCTCGGTCCCGTGCTCGACGTGCTTGACGGTCCCGAGGTGGCGGATGATGCCCAGTCCCGCATCGACGAGCGGCTCCCACTCGCTACGGTTGGACGGGTGGAGGAAGAAGTCGTAGATCCCCAGCGGGGTCCGATCGGGCGTCCCGCCACGCAGGGCGACGCTCAGGGCTTCGCGAACGTTCATCTCTCGGTCCTTTTTAACGGCCCGCACTGTGAGGGGGCGCATATTCGACAGATCCGGAAGGAAGCAGGGATACAGGGGATGCAGGGGATCGGCAAGGGGGTACTGCGGCGAGGGCTACTTCCGGAAGATCGTCCGGTCCAGGATTCCATGGGCGTTGAAACTGCCGCGGGCGGTCAGCCAGATGGCGAGGAAGACCGTTACGCTGGTCCCGCTGAAGATCGCGATCATGATGGCGATCTGGTACTTGACGGCGGTAAAGGGCGGGGCGCCGGCGAGGATGGTCCCGGTCATCATTCCCGGGAGCGCGACGAGCCCGATCGTCGCCATCGACGCCACGGTCGGGAGGAGGGCGGCTTCCAGGGCGTCACGGAAGTAGGGGCGGATGGCCTCGTGCAGGCGGGCCCCCTGCGCGAGGCTCTGGGAGTAGGCCTTCTCACCCTTGGCGATCGATTCGTAGAACGTCCGCAGCCCGATGATGTCCGCCCGCAGGCAGTTGCCCAGGATCATGCCCCCGATGGGGATCACGTACTGGGCGTCGAGCCAGTTGGGGCGGTGGAGTATGGGCCCGATGAAGACCAGCACCGGGATGGCCGTCCCGGCGAGCAGGGCGAGGGCGACGGGCGCCGCGAACCGCCGCGCCCGCAGCTTGCACCCGCGGACGATGGACCCGTCGGCGACGGAGATCATCACCAGCAGCCACGCGAGGTTGAGCCACGGGTTGTTCCAGCGGAACACCACCTGCAGGTAGAGCCCCACGAACAGCAGTTGGACGGTCATGCGGACGACCGCGAGGGCGGACTGGCGGAGGATGGGCACCCGCTGGTGCAGCAGGATGGCGAGCGGGAGCAGCAGCAGCAGGTATCCGGCCGCCAGGCCCCAGGGAGTGATGGGAACGATGTCGTTCATGCCTCGTTCTCCGGGGTTCTCGCGGTGGGGGCGAGTTCGATGGTGCGGTTCGACAGCGCCCGCCACTCGACGTCGTGCGAGACGGACAGGACGGTGAGGTCTCGCGCGGAGCGGAGGGCGTCGGTGACGGTCTGCTTGTTGGCGGGGTCGAGGGCGCTGGAGGCTTCGTCGAGCAGGAGGATGGGGCGGTCCAGCAGCATGACCGACACCAGCGCCACCCGCTGCTTCTCCCCGCCCGAGAGCGTCCCCATGTCCTTGTCGAGCAGGTCGGGGGGCAGGCGGAATCGCTCGAACCATTCGCCGATCCGCTCGATGTTTGCGCGGAGGTGGGCGTTGGCGCGGTAGGAGAAGGGGCGTTCGATTACCTCGCGTGCCGTCCCCGGGCCCAGGTCCGGCTCCTGGGCGACATACGCCAGGTCCTTCCGCACCTCCCACACGCTCCGCCCGTCCACCGTCCGCCCCAGTACCCGCACCTCGCCCTCCTGCGGGACCACGAGCCCCAGCACGCAGCGGAGCACGGTGGACTTGCCCACCCCCGAGGGCCCCGTGAGCGTGACCTTCTCCCCGCGGGCGACCCGCAGCGAGAAGCCCCGCAGCACCCATCGCCCGTCATAGGCGACGCCCAGGTTCTCGATGTCGATGGCGGGGTTATTCTCGCTCATGCGGCCAGTGTAGCGTCCGCGTGCGGTTCCGCAACGTCCTCGCTTCGTCGGCGAAATTCACCGCGGAGGACGCACGGGCCAGGTGAGAGGTTAGAGGTGAGAGGTTAGAGTGCAGGCGCTGCGGCGCCGTCGGCGGCTTGGGCGCACAGTCACGCTTCACGGCTTGCACTCTCACCTCTAACCTCTCACCTCTAACCTTTCTTTCATTCCACCGCGTCGGTGAAGGGGGCGTGTTCGTAGCGGCAGTCCTGTTCGCAGACGCGGGGGTCGTTCTGCTCGCGGAGGACGGTGAGGAGCTGGTCGCGGAGGCGTTGGAGGTCGGCGGCGTAGGCGTCGTCGCCGGCGAGGTTGCGGAGGCAGTCGGGGTCGGTGCGGAGGTCGTAGAGTTCCTCCGCGGGGTACTTGCCGAAGCCCATCGCGAACTGCTCGCGGACGGACTCCTCGGTGCGGTGGTGGACCATCCACGCCTTGGTGGGGCTCGCGTCGAGGTCGGGGTAGGCGGCGAAGGTGTTCCACTGCAGGTCGGCGAAGGGGGGGGGCGGGGTGTTGGGGTCGTCGAGGCCCTTGGGGTCGCCCATCGGCCAACGGTCGGGGGTGAAGTTGCGGATGTAGAGGAAGTCCCGCGTGCGGATCGCCCGCTGCGGATACGGCAGGTTGCCCTCGCGGGCGGCGGCGACGTGGCGCTCGCGGCCCATCACCACGAACGTCCGCGCAGGGTCCACCTGCCCGGACTCGCGGGACTCCAGCACGTCCAGCAGCGAGCGGGCGCTCATGCCTTCGGGGGGCGTTTCCCCGGCGGACTCCAGGAACGTGGGGGCGAGGTCCATGACGTTCACGAAGTCCTCGACGATCCGCCCCGCGGGGATCCGCGAGGGCCAGCGGGCGGCCAGCGCGACCTCGCAGCCGATGTCGTGCAGGTTGCACTTCGCCCGGGGGAACCCGGGGATCCCGTGGTCCCCGCTGACGACGACGAGCGTGTTGTCCAGCTCGCCCAGTTCCTCCAGGCGGCGCATGAGCACACCGAGTCCGGCGTCGACGGCCATGCACTCCCCGAGGTAGTCGCACACGTCCTCGCGGACCTCGTGCACGTCGGGCCAGAAGGCGGGGAGGCGGCCCTTGAGGTCGTCGGGCTCGATGCCCCAGAGTTTCTTTCCGCTCCCCCGCTGCCAGTGGCGGTGGGTGTTGGTGGGGCCCCACCAGTAGGCAAAGGGCGTGTCGCGGTCCCAGTCGTCGAGGAAGGCGTCGAAGTTCCCGCGGACCTCGTCGAGCAGGGCCTGCTTGGCTCCTTCGACCCCTAGTTCGGGGCCGTGCTTGGTCGCCCACTGGGAGAACTGTCCGAAGTTGGACCCGCACGGGGCGTACCGCGTCCGGTCGGCCCCGTAGGGGGCGTCGATGGGCGTGCCCGGGGACCAGACCTTGTACGTGAACCCGATGTGGTAGCCCGCCTCCTCCAGCAGCAGCGGGTAGCTCGGGATGGAGGGGTCCCAGACGGCGCCCTGGAGAATGGCGCCCTGCCCGGTCTGCCAGAAGTACCGCCCGCTGAGGAGGGAGCTGCGGCAGGGGGTGCAGGAGGGGGCGGGGACGTAGGCATTGGTGAACAGGACGCCCTCTCGCGCGACGCGGTCGAAGTTGGGCGTGTCCAGCACGGCGTTGGGGGAGCGATCGCCCTCGACGGGGGCGTAGGCGGAAGCGTAGCGGCCCCAGTCGTCGGCGAACACGAAGAGGATGTTGGGGCGCTTGGCGGGTTGGGCGGGCGGTTGGGATGGCATGGTGTGGGCTCCTGGTCTCGATGTCGAGGGGAGCGTAGCGGGTGCGCAGAGCGGGTGCAAGGTGTGGGGTGGAAAACGGGCGAACTCGCGAGCCGGTCGTATTCCAACGCCGTCCCACGGGACGGACAGCGTCCCGTGGGCATTGGGAGCGAGTTGATTTTCCCGCCGGGCGATGCAGAATGGCTTGGGCCCACCGGCGGCGGGAGCGCACATGATCCAGAGCGAGCGCATCATCACGATGAATGACCGCGACGTGGGGCGCGGGGCGTACGTCCTGTACTGGATGCAGGCCGCCCAGCGCGAGGAGTGCAACCACGCCTTGGAGTACGCCCTCCAGCAGGCCAATGCGCTCGACCTGCCCCTGGTGGCGGCGTTCGGGATCACCGACCGCTACCCCGAGGCCAGTGAGCGCCACTACGCCTTCATGCTCCAGGGGCTCTCTGAGACCCAGCGGGCGCTGGCGGAGCGGGGCGTGCGGCTGGTGGTGCGGCGGGGCGAGCCGTCGGCCGTCGCACTCGACCTCGCAGCCGACGCGGTGCTGCTGGTGACGGACCGCGGATACCTCCGCGTGCAGAAGCAGTGGCGGGAGCACGTGGCCGTCCACGCCCCCGTCCGCGTCGTGCAGGTCGAGGGCGAGGTCGTCGTGCCCGTCGAGGAGGCGTCGACGAAGGAGGAGTTCGCAGCCCGTACGCTCCGCCCGAAGATCCTCCGCCTCCGCGACGCCTACCTCCGCCCGCTGCGGCGGACGCGGGCGAAGCACGACTCGATGCGCCTGGGCCTCGACGGGCTGGACCTCTCCGACCCCCAAGCGGTCCTCGACTCGCTCGCCATCGACCGCAGCGTTCCCCCCGTGTCGAGCTACCGCGGGGGCACCAGCGAGGCCAAGCGCCTCCTCCGCGAGTTCCTCCGCGACAAGCTCGCACGCTACCACACGCTCCGCAACGACCCTTCGCTCGACATCCAGTCCCAGATGTCGCCCTACCTGCACTTCGGGCAGATCTCGCCCGTGTACGTTGCCCTCCAGGTCGCCTCCGCCGACGCGCCCGACGAGGCGAAGGCGGCCTACCTCGAGGAGCTGATCGTGCGAAGGGAACTGGCGATGAACTTCGTGCACTACAACCCGCGCTACGACGCCTACGCCCACGCCGTCCCCCCCTGGGCGCAGCGGACGCTGGCGAAGCACCGGGCGGATCGGCGCCCCGAGCGATACAGCTACGAGCAGATGGAGCACGCCCGGACCAACGATCCGTACTGGAACGCCGCCCAGCGCGAACTGGTGCGGACGGGCAAGATGCACAATTACATGCGGATGTACTGGGGCAAGCGGATCCTGGAGTGGACCCGCGAACCCGCCGACGCCTACCGTCTCGCTCTGGAACTCAACAACCGCTACGAACTCGACGGGCGGGACGCCTGCTCGTTCTCCAACGTCGCGTGGTGCTTCGGGAAGCACGACCGCCCGTGGGGCGAACGGCCGATCTTCGGGACCGTCCGCTACATGAACGCCGCCGGCCTGCGGCGCAAGTTCGACATGGAGACCTACGTCGCCCGTTTCCCCGGGTAGGGTGCGTCGGCGGAGCGAGACCGGCAGAAAACGCTCGCACCCACTGTCCGCCCGCCGTACGCTTCCCCGAACCGGGCCCGGGCCCGCGCAGCGAGCACAGAAGGAGAGATACCGTGAGCAATGAACTGCAGGATCGTGTCGCCATCGTCACCGGCGGATCGAAGGGCTATGGGGCGGGGATCGCCGAGGTGCTCCGCGAGGCGGGGGCGAAGGTCTGGATCACCGGCCGCGACCAGGCCGCCCTCGACGCGACGGCTGGACGAATCGGGGTGCAGGCCATCGCGGCCGACGTGACCAGCCCCGCCGACTGGGATCGGGTGTTCGCGGAGGTGCTGGATAAGGCGCACCGGGTGGACATCCTCGTCAACAACGCCGGGGCCGGGGTCCGCATCGCCCCCCTCGCCGAGCAGAGCGACGAGGACATCGCCCAGGGCATCGCCGTCAACCTCACCGGGGCCATTTACGGCTGCAAGCGCGCCGCCACCGTCATGAAGGAGCAGCGCTCGGGCACGATCATCAACGTCTCGAGCGTCTGCGCCCGCCAGGCCTGGCCGGGCTTTGCCGTCTACGCCGCCGCCAAGGCGGGCATGGGCCTGCTGACGGACAGCCTGTACGTCGAACTCCGTCCCTTCGGGGTGCGGGTGACGACGCTCATCCCCTCGTGGGGCGCCACGGAGTTCGCCAAGGCCGCCGGGCTGCCCGCCAAGAGCCCCGAGGACGCCGCCCGCTGCATCCAGCCGCGGGACCTGGGCAACATCGTCCGCGACCTGTGCACGCTGCCCGCCCACCTGAGCGTGCAGGACATGACCGTCTGGCCGCTGATCCAGGAGATCATGCCGCTGTAGCGGCGGCGGGGGAACGCAACCGAGCGCGGGAGCGGGATGGGTGAAGAGCTGTCATCTGATCGCTGACAGCTCCCCCTGCTACCGAGAGCCCCCGCCCGTGAAGACCCGCTTGAGCACGTCCGCCACTCCGATGTCGGCGAGCGCGTCCCGGATCTGCTTGCGGACCTGCTCGTAGTCCCGCACCGGCGGGGGGCCGGACAACTCGACCCGGGCGTCGTCGTCCACCTTCGCCAGGCCCAACGACCCGTCGCCGGTGACGGTGACGATCCAGCGGCCCTCGCTGAGCGAACGGTACACCGCATTGCCGTACCGCGCCCGCGGGTCGTTCCAGTCCACGTGCTCGAGGTGGTTGTCGATCACCAGCCCGTCGCGCGGGGGCGTGTGACTGTCGTAGACGCGGCGGATCCACAGCCGCCCGTCCAGCAGCACGTAGTCGCAGTAGATCTCGTGTGCGGGGTTGTAGGGGGTTTCGATGACGCGGTCGAAGCCCTCGACGGTGCGGACGGCGACGGCGAGGCGGGCGTTCTGGACGATGAGTTCGGTGACGGCGGTCTTGCGGACGGCCTGGTTGTACTGGGAGCGGAGCGACTCGTACTCCCCGCTGAGGCCCGCCAGGCGGTCGCGGTAGACGTCGACCTCGACCTGCGACGACGCGAGGCGGTAGCCCACCACCGCCACCGCGCCCAGCAGGGCAAGCCCCATCACCGCTCCGATCCACTTCACCATGGGCGCAGACCTCTCCTGTATCGATCCCTTCCCTCTATCGGTTTCATTCGCCGCCCGCTTGAGGAAAGTTCGGAGACTGCTCCGCAGTCCACCGCAGAGATCGCGGAGAACGCAGAGGGGATCGGAGTTCAGCGGATACCCTGTCCTTCCTCTGCGGTCTCTGCGTTCTCCGCGGTGCAGATCGATTCTCACTCCGTTCCCTGGCGGGAGCGGACCGCCCAGCGGAACTTGGCGGGGCGGGCGCGGGGGTTGGCGTGGACCTCGGGGGGCGCGGGGCGGATGACCTCGTCGGAGATCGCCTCGTACGTCCCGTCGCGCAGCCCATCGCGGAAGGCGTGCTTCACCAGCCGGTCCTCCCCGCTCTGGAACGTCAGGATCCCCGCCCGCCCCCCGGGGCGGAGGCACCAGGGCAGCGTCCGCAGCAGCGCCCGCAGCGCGCCCAGTTCGTCGTTCACCAGGATCCGCAGCGTCTGGAAGGTCCGGGCGGCGGGGTGGAGTTCCCCGGGGTTCTCGGTCTTGATCTTCCGCCACTGCTGGGGCGAGATGCCCTTGGCGGCGAGGACGGCGTCGGCGAGTTCGAGCGTGCGGGTGAGGGGCGTGCGGCGGGTGACGAGGGCGCGGGCGACCCGCTCCGCATCGGGCTCGTCGGACAGCTCGGTGAGGGCGGCGGCGAGTTCGCCCTCGTCGATCGTCGCCAGCACGTCGGCGGCCGTGCGCTGGAGGCGGTCGTCCATCCGCATGTCGAGCGGCCCGTCGTGCTTATAGCTGAAGCCCCGTTGCGGATCGTCGAGTTGCATGCTGGAGACGCCCAGGTCGGCGAAGACGATGTCGTACCCGTCGAGCCCCTCCTCCCCCAGCGCCTTGCCGATCCCCGCAAAGTTCCCGCGGTGCAGCGAGACGTTGCCTCCCAGTCTCGCCAATCGCTCGCCCGTGCGCTGGAGCTGCTCGGCGTCGACGTCGAACCCGATCAGCCGCCCGGTGGACCCGATCGCCCCCAGGAACGCCTCCGCATGTCCCCCGTAGCCCAGCGTGGCGTCGGCGACGACGTCCCCGGGTCGGGGAGCCAGATGCTCCAAAACCTCCCGCAGCAGGATGGGCACGTGCGTCCCGGCGGGGGTCCGCCCCTGCGCCCGCAGGTGCTCCTGCATCTCGGGGTAGGCGTCGGGGGCCAGCTCCTTGTACCGCTCCTCAAACCGCCGCGGATGCGTCCCCGCATACCGAGGCCGCCTCCGCTTCCGCGGTCCCTCCTCCGCCGCCGGTGATCCGTTCTCCGCCATAAGGCGTCAGTATACGGGCGGAGGGTGAGGGACGGAAACGCTCGTTCAGGCCGGGGTGGTCTCGACGGGGTCGGGGACCCGCCAGCGGGAGTCGCTCTCCATCTCCTCTTCGGGGATGACCATCATCCGCTCGCCCAATCGCAGGGCCACGCTGAGGAAGGCGTCGACGACGCTGGGGTCGAGCTGCGTTCCGGCCCCGCGCTGGATCTCCCCGACCGCCTGGTCGCGGGTCAGGGCGGGGCGGTGGATGCGGGAACTCGTCAGGGCGTCGAAGGTGTCGGCGACGGCGAGGATGCGGGCCGTCAGCGGAATCCGCGCCCCCGAGATGCCCTCCGGATACCCCTTGCCGTCGAACCGCTCGTGGTGGTAGCGCACGGCGGGGATCTCCTGCTCGAAGAACTCCATGCGTTCCATGATGCGGACCGAGAGCAGGGGGTGGCGGCGCATGGCCTGGAGTTCCTCGCCTTCGAGGTTCTCGGGGCACAGGAGGACGGAGTCGGGCAGGGCGAGCATGCCGACGTCGTGCAGCATGGCCGCCACCTCGATGCGCTGGATGACGCGTTGGGGCAGCTCCATCTCCTGGGCGATGAGGACGGCGTAGTGTTGGACCTTGCGGGCGTGGGTGGCCATGTTGGGGTCGCGGTGCTCGAGCACCTCCACGACCTCGCGGACGGCCTGGAGGAACACGTCGCGGTAGCGGCTGTCGAGCCCTTCGAGCTTGCGGCAGAGGGTATCGAGCTTGCGGGACTCGGAGCCCGAGGGCTGGATGGTGGAGATGTTGTGGGCGAGGACGATGCGGTTGCGTCCGGCCTCCTTGGCGGCGTAGAGGGCGCGGTCGGCGAAGGCGACCATGGCCTCGGGGCCGTCGATCTCCCCGGCGTTGAGGTCGGTGATGCCGATGGAGACGCTGATGGCCATCTCGAAGTTGCGGGAGCGGAAGGGGGTGGCGGAGACGGCGGAGCGGATGCGCTCGGCGACGCGTTCGGCGTCGGCGGCGGGGGTTTCGGGCAGCAGGACGGAGAACTCATCGCCCCCCAGGCGGGCGGGCAGATCGGCCTTGCGGCAGGCGTCCTCGATGGCGGCGGCGATGCGGCGGAGCAGTTGGTCGCCCGCCTGATGGCCCGCGGAGTCGTTGACGGCCTTGAAGAAGTCCACGTCCAGCGCGATCAGGGACATCGGGCGGTTGTACCGCCGCGACTGGTGGTAGAAGCAGGACAGGACCTCCTCGAAGTGCCTTCGGTTCGCCAACCCGGTGAGCTGGTCGGTCTTGGACATGTGGGCGAGGCGTTCGAAGGCACACTCCAGGCGCCGGGCGATGATGAGCGGCTCCCCGTGCAGGTCGCGGGTGAGGTCGGGAGGGGCATGGTCGTCGGTGGCGTCGATCTTCTGCAGCCGCCGCAGCAGCCGGTAGACCGGGCCCGTGACCAGCATGTGGATGCCCAGGATGATCAGGACGACCAGGCCCAGCGAGAGGGACAGGACGATGAGGACCATGCGGCGGGCGAAGAGGGCCTGGGCCTCGATCTGGACGACCGGAGCGCGGGCGCGGAAGTAGCCCAGGGGCGCCCCGCCGGGGTCGGCCGCCATCCAGGCGACGACGAGAATCCCGTCGGACCCGACCCAGCGGCCTTGGGAGGCGGCGGCCTGGTCACGGACGGCGGGGGGAATGGACGAGCCCCCCACGATGGTGAGTTCCGCCCCGATGCCCTCTCCGATCCAGCCCAGCAGTTCCGGATCCAGCGGCCGGGCGAGCCAGAGAGTATGCGCCTCGGGCAAGGCGCCCGGGCGCTCCAGGGGCATGCGGACGTACAGGCCATTGCAGTCCCCCATGCGGATCAGCCCATCCCGGGCGGCCGATGCGGGGTTCAGCAGGGGGAGGGGGGCGTCGGTCCGCTCCCCGCCCTTGCGCGTCCACGACGCCAGGACCGTGCCAGTGCCATCGCTCACCCACGCCATCGCCACTGGCGAGGCGCTCAGCACCGCGTCGGCGGCACGGTGGAAGGCGGTCTGGGCGGGCTCCTCGGCCGAGGCCCCCGACGGACAGGGCTGCGCCAGCCGCTCCGCCAGACCTCGCAGGGATCGCGCCTCGCCCGCCAGCGCCGTCCGGACCGCCCGTTCGACGGTCACCGCCCGGTCGCGAAGGGCGGCGTCCTTGTGCTCGGACACCTGGGGCTGCAGATAGAAGGTGTCCAGCAGGACGATCCCCCCGGCCATGACGGTCGCGAGGATGAGAAGGATCCCAGGGGACGTCAACTTCAAGCGGTTCATTGGCGTCTCAACTCTCCATATCCAGTGTCAAGGCTCCGTCCCTGTGGAGCGGTCCCGCGGCTCGGGCCTGTCTACTCTTCGGCAGGTGGCGGGGCGGCTTTAGGAAAAAGCCTTGGGCCCCACCGTGCTCGTGTTCATCGGAGACGTACGTTCTGGATGGGGCGGAGGCGAGGGGAAATGGGGTTTTTCCGAGAACGGCGGATGAAAAGGCCCCAGGGGCCGCTACCGCAGCCCGATGATGCCGCGCTTGATCGCGTAGAGGATCAGGCCCTGCTGGTCGTGGATGTTGAGCTTCTTCATCAGCCGCGTGCGGTGGGTGTCCACGGTCCGCATGGCGATGCCCAGGATTTCGGCGGCCTCGCGGTTGGTGCGGCCTTCGGCGATGAGTTGGAGGACCTGCTTCTCGCGGGGGGTGAGCGAGTCGTACGGGTCCCCCCGGCGCGCCCCGAAGCTGTGCAGCACGCTCGACGGAATGCCCGGGCCCAGGTACGTCTCGCCCTGCGCGACGGTGCGGATCGCCTGGGGGAGTTGATCGGCGGCGGCATCCTTCTGGAGGTATCCACTCGCCCCGTTCTCCAGGGCGCGGCGGATGAACTCCTCGTCCCCGTACATCGTCAGGATGAGGATGGCGACGTCGCGGAAGCGGCGGGTCAGTTCGCGGCAGGTGTCCAAACCGTTGAGGCCGGGCATGTGGATGTCGAGCACCGCCACGGCCGGACGCAGGCGCTTCACCGCCTCCAGCGTCTCCAGCCCGGTTCCGCACTCGGCGACGACGGCGATGTCGCTCTCGCGGGACACGACGGCCGACAGGGCCTGGCGCACCATGGTGTGATCGTCGGCGAGAAGGACGGTGATGGCCTGCCCGGGACGGGCGGTGGGACGGCGGAAGGCCGGAACGGGTACAGGCGCAACGTCACCTGATGCCTTCGTCCCTGATGCCACCGTCGCGTCCGTGCTATCCATGGCTCACCTTTTACTCCCGATGGAGGAGACTACGATAATTCGGACTGTACTGGGGCGGGCGGATGAAAGCAACCGGGAGCAGAACGGATTGCGAAATTCCTATATCCAACTGTCCGTAGCCTTTGCGCGCCCGGAAGACGGGGCACCTACCCGCCCGTCCGGTCGGCCGCGAGGGTGTCTTCGGTGTCGATCAGCCACTCGAGGAGCGCCTGGCGGTGCTCGTCGACCACGGGGCGGAGGGCGGGGTCGGCGGCGAGGTTGCGCAGTTCGTGGGGGTCGGTGTGCAGGTCGTACAGTTCGTCCACGTCCCCGGCGTTGTACACGTACTTCCACCGATCGCTCCGCACGCCCTTGACGGGCCCGCGGGAGACCGTGGGGCACAGGTGGTGGCCGGTGTCGTGGCGGAGGCGCTCGCACTCCTCGGGCGACAGCTCACCCGGCTGCAGGGGCCGGCCCGGGTCGCCGTGCTCCAGGAAGACCCGCTGGTGGTGCGCATCGGCATGGCCGCGGAGGACGGGGGCGAAGGAGCGGCCCTGGACGCCCTCGGGGGGCGCGATGCCCACAAGGTCGCAGATCGTGGGGCAGATGTCGATGTTGGTGACCATGGCGTCGGTGGGGCGGGGGGGGAACTGGCCCGGGAAGCGGGCGAGCAGGGGCACGTGCACGAGGGCCTCGTAGACGTGGGGGCCCTTGCGGATCATGCGGTGGTCGCCCATGTAGTCCCCGTGATCGGCGGTGAAGAGGACCACGGTGTTCTCGTCGAGCCCGACGTCGCGGAGGTGGTCCACGAACCGGCCCATCTCGTCGTCGATGTAGCTGACCATGCCCGCGTAGATCCGGCGCAGCGTGTCGATGCGGTCCCCCGAATACTCCACGCCGTAGCGGTCCCACTCCACGACCTGGCGCTGGCGGTGGGGCTTGGCGTCCATCTCGCCCTCGACCCACGCGGGCGGGGGCAGTTCGACGGCGTCGTACATGCTGCGGTAGGGCTCGGGGACCATGTAGGGCGGGTGCGGGTCGGGGATGGACAGCCAGAGGAAGAACGGCTGCTCCTGTCCGTTGCGCTCGCTGACGTACTCGCGGGCGGAGCGGAACAGGCCCCCGGTGACGTCGTCGGCGGGGTCGAGGGGGTTGTCGGCGAAGGGGACCTGCATCTGGTGTTGGCGGACGGCGTTGACGCGCTGTTCGGCGGCGTTGAGGGGCGGGGCGAACCCGCAGTGGTGCGCCTCACGGACGAAGTCGAACGCCTGCGGGAGGCGATGGGCGCCGAAGCAGTGGTCCTTCCCGATCAGCGCGGTGGCGTACCCCGCCTGCCGCTTGAGCCACTCGGCCAGGTCGTATTCGCGGGGGCGGAGGAGGCGGCTGTTGTTGTAGCTGCCGTTGGTGTGGTTGTACCGCCCGGTGAACAGGCCCACCCGGGAGGGAACGCAGACGGGGCAGGTGGCGTACCCGCGGGTGAACTGCACGCCCTCGGCGGCGAAGCGGTCGAGGCTGGGCGTACGGATCCAGGGGTTCCCGCTGGACCCGAGCATGTCGTAGCGGTGCTGGTCGGTGTAGACGATGACGACGTTGGGGCGCATGGGCCGGTTCTCCTTCCGTACGGGGACCTCGGAATCACCGCGGAGAGCGCAGAGGACGCGGAGGGGCACGGGGCAGATGGCGTCTCGCTGCGGCCTCTGCGCTCTCCGCGGTGACTTCTTCCGAGGGCGCTGCTGCACTGCGCGGACCCGCATTATGCGCGCTTCGGCGGCGGAGGGACAGACGGGGAGGGATCTTTTCGACTTCTCAGATGCTCCCGAGGACCGGCAACTCCAGCGTGGAGTTCGCCGTGTCGATCGTCACCGCCCCGGGGTGGGGGGCATTCTCGAAGAACGGGTAGTCGCTCAGGGACAGGCACAGCCCCATGCGGTCGCCCGGGGCGAAGGCGTGGCTGATCGTCCACAGATCGACCACCACATCCATCCATGGCCCGGCGGGGACGGGCTCGGGGCGGGAGAGGTCGTCGCGGAGGGAGAGCTTGCGGGCCCCGAAGTTCAGGCGGCGAGTGGAACCGTCGGGGCGGACGGCGAGGAACCAGGCGATGAGGTTGGCGTCGGGGGCATCCGTTCGCACCCGCAGGCGCAGGCGCGGATGGCCGAGGACGACGGTCTCCGCGTCGAGGGGGGGGCTGGTGAAGGCGGCGACGCCCGGTTGGGTGCAGAACGTGCGGAAGTCGCCCCCGCCCTCGGCCGACAGGGCCGGTCGAGCGGGGTCGTGGGTCAGGACGATCTCCCCAACGGCGGCGTTCGCGGCGTCGGGGGGCTGGAGTCCGCCATCGCCCGTGAGGCGGAGGGTGTGCTCGCGGGTGCGGGGCAGCTCGTCGAATTCCAGCCATCGGCCGCGACCGGTGCAGTAGAACATCACGCGGGGGTTGACGGCGTCGACGTCGCGGCCCTTGAGGAACCGCTCGAACCACTGGACCTCCAGGGGCTCGGGGAAGTCGCGCTGCTCGCCCTCGAACCCCAGCGACCCGGGGAGCATGACGAGGCGCTTCTCGCCGGGGTGGAGTTCGAACCCGCGGATGGTTCCGATCCCGAAGTGGTCGAAGAGGATCCCGGCATGCAGGACGGGGACCTCGATGCGGCGGATGTGGGGGGTGAGGTCGATGGCGTCCCAGGCGGGGGAGCGGACGGGGGAGTCGAGGTACTCGCTCGCCCAGGTCATGCCCGGAAGGCGGGCGGTGCGGAGTTCGCGCTCGCGGGAGGCGTAGCGGGTCGCGCGGAGGCGGCGGAGGCGGTCCACGGTGGGGGGGGCGGCCCCGTCGGGGATGCGGACCGCCCCGTGGGAGGTGCGCCCGGCAATGCCGGCGACCCATCCCAGGCGGTTGTCGCTACGGAACACGCCCCCGGGATACCACTGGTCGGTGTAGAAGTCCATCGGATAGGAACTGATGCACTGCGCCCGCAGGTGCGGGGGGCGCGTGGAGCCCGTGAGGATCTGGTAGATCCCCAACGCCGATCCGCCCGTCGTGCCCACGTTCCCGTCACAGAACTCGCGGTGGGCGAGCCACTCGACCAGATCGTATCCGTCGTACAGGCCGTCGGCGATGTTGTAGTAGGTGTACGTCCCCTCCGAGCTGCCCGTCCCGCGCGCGTCGGCGACGAGGACGGCGTACCCGCGGGCGGCCCAGGTTTCGGCGGAGGACTGGACGCCCTCGCGGCCATAGGGGGTGCGGATGACGATCCCGGGGCACGGCCCGCCCGCCCGGGGGCGGTAGAGGTCGCACGCGAGGTGGACCCCGTCGCGCAGGGGGACGAAGAGGCAGGCGGAGGATTCGATCTGGAGCAGTGCTTTCATGGTGGCTCTCACGTGGGCACGCCGCGGCCCGCGGAGGGGACGCCTCCGCGGGCCGCGATGTGCGTAACTATACTACTGCGGTCGACGGGCGGGTCGGGAAACCGGCCGATCGCTCGCCCCCGGGGGACGACGACGTCCGTTACTTGATGGCGTAGACTCCGCGGGCGATCTTCTTGAAGCGGTCCCCGCGAAGGGTGGTGGCCACGATGTTGTAGAAGTCCTTGCTCTCGGACTTGTAGCCGGTCTTGCTCACGGCCTCCATGACCTCCTTGACCCGCATGGGCTCACCGGAGGCGCGGAGGACGTCCTCCACGTAGTCCACCAGGGTCTTGCCGCCCTCGCCCCGGCCCGGACGCGTGCGGGGCGTCTTGGCGACCTTGGCGGCCTTGGTGGCCTTGGGAACCTTGGCGGCTTTGCGGGCGCGGCGGCCGGCGGCCATCCCCGTCGCCATCGCCTTGGGCGCCGCCGGGACCGACTCGCCGCCCTCGATGGCGGCGATCCGCCGCTGGATCGCGTCCAGATCGGTGACGAGCTGGTTCCGCTTCGCCTTCAGTTGGTCCAGTTCCTTCTGCCGCGACGCCAGTTCCGCCTCAATTTCCCGAATCGACCTCTGCCGTGCCATGCACAACTCCTTAACCGAAAGACTCGAACAACTACACGCAAGTGTAGACGAACGGGGGATTATAGGAGTGCCGGAACGGCAAAGTCACACTCTTTTTCACCGCAGGCACTGTTGGTGCATACTTCGCGAACTGTGGATGAACCGCTCCGCCCATGCTCCGATGAGGCGTAGGCGGAGGAGTGAAACACAGCCGCCTGCGCTCGGGAGAGAACGCGGGAAAGCCAAGGGAGTCGGATGGGGCAGTCCCGTGTGTCAGGCCGCCCTCCCGCGCGCCGCCCCGCCCTCCGCCTTTCGCTCCGGGCGGGCCTGCACGCCCGGCGGACTGGGAAAAGGCTGCTGGGACCTGTAGAATCTCCTGGAACCAAAGACGCCCTCCAGGAGAGGATAGAAATCGCCAATGCCCAGTACCGCCGCCACCGACACGCCGTCCGTCGCCTTTCTCAGCGACTACCTGCCCCGCCGCTGCGGGATCGCCACCTTCACGTATGACCTCTGCGAGTCCGTCGCCCACCAGGCCGCGGGCAAGCATGACGTCTTCACCGTCGCCGTCAATGACGTCCCCGAGGGCTACCCCTACCCCGATCGCGTGCGGTTCGAGATCCGCCACAACGTGACGGCTGACTACCGCCTGGCAGCCGAGTTCCTCAACATCAACCAGGTGTCCGTGGTCTGCCTGCAGCACGAGTACGGCATCTACGGGGGCCCGTCGGGCTCGCACCTGCTGGGCCTGCTCCGCCGCCTCCGCCGTCCGTTGGTGACGACGCTGCACACGATCCTCCGCAACCCCTCCGACGAGCAGCGCGCCGTCCTCAAGGAGGTCATCCGCCTCTCCACCCGCCTGGTGGTGATGAGCGAGACGGCCATGGACATCCTGACGGACGTCTACGACTTCCCGGGGGACAAGGCGGTCCTGATCCCCCACGGGATCCCCGACGTGCCCTTCGTGGACCCCAACTTCTACAAGGACCAGTTCAATGTCGAGGGCAAGCGGGTCCTGCTGACGTTTGGGCTGCTGAGCCCGGGCAAGGGGATCGAGACCGCCATCGACGCCCTCCCCCGCGTCGTCGCCAAGCACCCCGAGGTCGTCTACGTCGTCCTGGGCGAGACGCACCCGCACATCAAGCGCGAGACCGGGGAGGAGTACCGCAACAGCCTCTTCCGCCGCGTGACCGACCTGGGCATGGACGAGCACGTCCTGTTCGTCAACCGCTTCGTCGATATCAGCGAACTGTGCGAGTACCTCGGGACCGCGGACATCTACGTCACCCCCTACCTCAACGAGGACCAGATCGTCTCGGGCACGCTGGCGTACGCGCTGGGAACGGGCAAGGCCACCGTCTCCACGCCCTATTGGTACGCCCGCGAGATGCTCCGCGACGGACGGGGGCGGATCGTCCCCTTCCGCGACCCCACCGCCCTCGCCGACCAGGTCATCGACCTGCTGGACAACGAGATCGAACTCAACGCCACCCGCAAGCGTGCCTATACCTTCTGCCGTAAGATGGTCTGGAAACGCGTCGCCCAGGACTACCTGGACCTGTTCGCCGAGGCCCGCGAGGCGTGGGTGGAGAACCGCCTGATCGTCCCGGCCGCCCGGGTCGAGCGCCAGGAGAAGCCCCACGAGCTGCCGGAGGTGGACCTGCGGCACCTGCGGACGCTGACGGACGACACGGGCGTTCTGCGGGGGTGCCTGTTCTCCACGCCCGACCGCTCGCAGGGCTACTGCACGGACGACAACGCCCGCGCGCTGCTGGTCACCAGCCTGCTGTGGGAGCAGAACCAGGACGAGTCCGTCCTGCCGCTCATGCAGACGTACCTGGCGTTCCTGGCGCACGCGATGGACGACGAGACCGGGCGGTTCCACGCGTTCCTGAACTACGACCGTACGTGGTCGGAGGTGATCGGGAGCGAGGAGTCGCACGCGCGGGCGCTGTGGGCGCTGGGGGTGGCGACGGCGCTGTGCCCGCACGAGTCGCAGATCGCCCTGGCGACGCGGCTGTTCAAGCGGGCGCTGAGCGTGGCGGACGACTTCACCAGCGCCCGCGCGTGGGCCCTGACGGTGGTGGGGATCCACGGGTACTTGCGGCGGTTCGGGGGCGACAGCGAGGTCCGCCGCTCCCGCGCCGACCTCACCTCCCGCCTCGCCAAGGCCTTCACCGACCATGCCTCCGACGACTGGTTCTGGTGCGAGGACGTCGTCACCTACGTCAACGGAAAGCTGCCCCACGCCCTGCTGATGAGCGGCAAGTGGATGAACAAGGGCGAGTGGATCGACTTGGGCAAGCGGGCGCTGCGCTGGCTGCTGCAGCACCAGACCTCCGAAACGGGCATGCTCTCGCTGGTCGGGACCGACGGGTGGTATCGCCGCGGGGGCGAACGCGCCCGCTTCGATCAGCTCCCCATCGAGGCCCACGCCCTCGTCGACGCCTGCGTCGAGGCCTACCACGTCACCCGCGAGCGCGAGTGGGTCGACCACGCCCGCCGGGCCTTCCACTGGTTCCTCGGCGATAACGACCTGCGGACCCCCCTGTACGACTTCACCACCGGGGGCTGCCGCGACGGCCTGCACGCCGACCGCGTCAACGAGAACCAGTCCGCCGAGTCCACCCTGGCGTGGCTCATGAGCCTCCTGCTCATGCAGGACCTCGAAATGGAGCAAAACTTGGGCACCCTGCCCGCCGATAAGACTCTGGAGCGCCGGGCGGCCGCAAAACAGGCGATCAAACCGACCGGTCCCGTCGTAGGAAAGACGGACAGGAAGGACAGGAGGCCCGATGCCCTCACCGATAGTCATGGTTAGCAGCTACCCGCCCCGCCTGTGCGGGATTGGGACGTTCGCCGAAGAGGCGCGCGAATTCATCCAGAAGCACAACCCCACGCGCGACGTCCTCGTCGTCAGCCACACCGATGGGCGCGGGGAGGGCGTGTTCCCCGTGATCGACATCACCCGCGGGGACTGGTGGGTCGAAACCGCCGAGAAGATCCGCGCCCTCCACCCCCACGCCGTCCACCTCGAGCACGAGTACGGCCTGTACGAGCACCGCGACGAGCGCGGGCAGGGCGACGGGAACGAGGGGTTCCTCAAGCTCCTCGAAGCCCTCAGCGACTTCCCCACGATCATCGAGCCCCACACCGTGCACGGCCGCCTCACCGACTTCGAGGCCGACTTCATCTTCAAGATGTGCCGCCGCGCCAGCCTGGTCCTCTTCAAGTGTCACTACCAGAAGTGGCGCCTGGACTGGAACTTCACCGGGCGCGGGTGGCCCACGCCCCGCAACGTCATGGTCGTGCCCCACGGGGCGCGGGCGGACCGGCGGTACTCGCTGCAGGAGGTCGTGGACCTCCGCACCGAGTTGGGGCTCGACAAGCGCCCCCACCTCGCCGAGCACCTCGTCGGGCTCATCGGCTGGATCCAGTCCAACAAGCGCTGGGACATCCTCACCTCCATGTGGGAGGAGATCGCCGAGGAGATCCGCCAACGCACCGGGGAGGACTGGGACCTGCTCGCCGCCGGGACCATGCGCGACCCCCACCACAAGGCCGACTACGAGAAGTACAAGGACGAACTCAAACTCCTGGAGAAAAAGGGCCTCGCCCACTACTACGAGTTCGTGCCCCGCGGGGACGTGTACTACAAGATGATGGCCGTCTGCGACTTCATCGTCCTGCCCAGCACCGACGAGACGCAGTCGGGGACGCTCGCGCGGATCATCGCGCTGAACAAGCCCTACATCACCACCGCCCCCATGGAGGGCCTCACCGCCCAGACCCTCGAGAGCAGCGGGGGGCTGCTGTTCACCACCAAGGACATGCTCAAGCGCCACGTGATCGAACTCGCCTGCAACGAACCCGCCCGCCTCCGCATGGGCGAGAGCCTCAAACGCTACCTCGACACCGTCGTCTCCTGGGACGTCGTCGCCGAGCAGTACAACGAAGCCTACTCCCTCGCCCGCCAGGCCATCCAGACCCGAAAACCCATCATCCTGCCCCTGGAGTTCTGACGGTTTCGCCGGCCACCCACGTCTGGACTCGGCGCAGGATCGCGCGCTGGGTCTGAGCGGGGCTTGCCCTTTGGCGGCCGGGGGGTGCGGGAGGGACGGGTCGGGTGCGATCGGGACCCCCGCCAAGGCGTCAGCTCCCCAAGTGGAGACTGCCCGTTGGGGTCCTCTCCTCCTCCACCGCAACATTCCACGCCCCGAGGGGTTGAAGGAACATATCGACAAACCCCAAGGAGCTTCCCGCGATGGTGTGTTTCCCCCGACGACTGCTGGTCCTCCCCATCCTGCTCGCCCTGGCCTCGCTGACGGTTCCCGTTAGCGCGGGGGAGATCTGGTGGCGGGAGTACGGGGCGCAGATCGATGACGCCCTCCTGCTGCACTTCGGCCCGCCCGCCCCCTCGCTGGGCAAGCTCGTCGCCCAGACCGTCCAGCAGCAGCAGGCCGCCGACCCCCTCGCGGCGGCCGACGCCCTGAGCGAACTCGACCTCGAGGAGGACGACGGGCTGGGGGGGCTCGAACTGCCCGACAAGATCACCCGCGAAGAGGTCGCCGCCTCCCGCCGCCCCGCCCCCATTGACGACCGTAACGTCCCCCCGGGCGTGGTCCTCGACTACAGCGACGCCCGCCGACGGGCCCAACTCGCCCCCGACGGGCCGCGCCTCACCCCCGACGGCAAGTTCGGTGGGGGCCTGCAGTGCGTGGGCAGGGGGGGGCTCGCCTTCGACATCCGCGAGTATCCCGGGGAGCGCGTGCGGGCGGGGACGGCGGTGGAGTTCTGGGTCCGCGTGGAGGACTACCCCATGGCGCCGGCATGCATGGCCTCCTACCGCAGCGAGGGCGGCGGTGCGGGCGTGCGGCTGCTGCTGCACCCCGACGGCCGCGTCGAACTCCTCGCCGACCATCCCTTGGGCAACCCCACGCTGCCCGAGCGCATCGCGGTCCTCAAGGAGTTGCTCGCGAAGCGCAACACCCGCGTCCTCTCGCCCGATCCGCTTCCCAAGGGCCAGTGGGTGCACGTCGCGGCGATGAACGGGGAGGTCATCGTGCAGGGGTACGGCAGCCCGTCGTCGTTCGAGCTGCACCTCAATGGCCGCAAGGTCGCCGAGTACATCACCGAGCCCAACAACGGCTATAGCCTGTTGAGCGGGCCGGGGAAGCTGGTCGTGGGCAACTCGCAGGACGGGACTCAGCCCTTCACGGGGACGCTGGACGAGGTCCGCATCACCTGCCGCCGCCCGTCGTACTACCCTGCACCCGAGCTGCCGTGGCGGACGGAGGGGATGGCCCGGAGTGTGCAGTTCGGCCCTCCGGCCTTCCGCGCCGACCGCCTCCTCCGCTACGCCTCCCTGGACGGGGAGGCGAAGTACGACATCGATCGCTCTGGTGCGGGCGCCATCGAGCTG
Source organism: Phycisphaerae bacterium (assembly GCA_041687095.1). GTDB lineage: Bacteria > Planctomycetota > Phycisphaerae > SM23-33 > SM23-33 > JAWLCQ01. Next base: position 90,802 of record JAWLCQ010000002.1, read on the forward strand.
CCCGCGAAGGGGCAGGCCCCCGCGTCCCTCCGCGTCGAGGGCGTCCGCGGGGCGGGGTGGCGGATGGACCCCACGGGCGCGTTCCCGCGCTTCGACCTCCGCGGGCTCGACCCGCGGCAGGGGGCCCTGGAGTTCTGGGCCTGCGCCCCCAACTGGGACCGCTCGCTCCTGCAGCTCGCCGACTACACCCTCCCCGAGGATGAGGCCAAGAAAGCCTGGGCCGCCCTGAACCTCAGCGGTGTGCGGCTGTGGGGACGGGACAAGCGGGACGGGGCCGTCAAGATCTTCGCCGAACTCGACCTCAAGGCCGTCCCGCTCACGCCCGGGCAGTGGACGCACCTGGTGCTTCAGTGGCTGCCCCCCCTCGAGCCCCCCAAGGAGCGGCCCCGGGGCTACAAGCCTCCGCAGACGGAGTTCGTCTACCTCGACGGGGCGACCCGCGGGGCGGGGAGGTTCCGGCGGCTCGACGCGGCCGAACTCGCCCACATCGAGCCGCTGTACGCGGAGTTCGGAATCCCCCCGACGGTGCAGACCGTCACGGGCGAGGTGCCCCTGCTGGCGATCGATGAGGTCGCCTTCTACTCCGCTCCGTTCCCCCCCGACGAGATCGCCCGCGCCCGCGACCGCTGGGTGGGCGAACTCAAACCCATGGCGTCGATGAAGACCTCGACGAGCGTGGGCTACAAGTACTCGATCGGGGAACTCACGTTCCGCGTCCGCACCGAGGATCTGCCCGAGGCGAAGCGGGTCTCCCTGACGCTCCACCGCGTGGACGGGCCCCCGCAGCAACTCGCCGGCCCCCTCGCCCAGGACCTCGACCCCCAGGGCCAGGCCGAACTCCGCGTGCTCGACCGCTCCCCGCTCCCGCACGGCCGCTATGAGTTCCGCTACGCCCTGCAGGACGCCGGCGGGCAGACGCTCGTCGAGGAGACGTCCGCCTGGAGCTTCGAGAAGGAGCCCTGGCGGAACAACCGCCTGGGGATCCTCACCAAGACCCCGCCCCCCTGGACGCCCGTGCAGGTCGAGGGCCGGACCGTCTCGACGCGGATGACCCGCTACGTCCTGGGCGACGGCGGATTGCCCGTCGAACTCCACGCCGACGGGGTGAACCTGCTGGCGGGCCCGGTCCGGCTGCTGGAGGACGGGACGCCGATGCGGGGCGAGGGGCTGAGGATCTCCGATTCCAACGACGTGGACGCGACGTGGACGGGCCGGTTCCGCGGGACCACCTGCGACGTGACGCTCCAGTGCACGATCGAGTATGACGGCATGGTCCGGCACGAGCTGCGGGTCGAGCCCAAGAGCCCCGACCGCCCGGTGGCCCGCCTCACGCTGGACGTGCCCCTCCGGAGCGAGCACGCCACCCGCTACGCCTACTGCATGGCGGGGGCGGTGGGCATGACGGCCGACGTGCTCGATACGGCGCAGGGGACGCTCTTCCAGTCCCGCCGCCCCTCCCACGCCGCCGCCGTTCAGCAGGCGAAGCGCAAGAAGGAGGCCCCGCCCGCCTGGGAGACCTATGAGGCGTGGGCCTTCTGCAACCAACTCGACGTGAGCGACCGCAACCGGGGCATCTACTGGTTCGCCGACAACGCCGCCGGGTGGGCGCAGTCCAAGTCCGCCGACGCGCAGGAGATCGTCCGCGAGGGCGACGCGGTTCACCTCCGCCTGCACCTCGTGGCGGCCCCTGCCGCCTACGAGAGCGACCGCCCGATCGTGTTCGGGGTGCTCCCACACCCCGCCCGCCCGCTGCCCGAGTGGCACCGCAAGCTGCAGCGCTGCCGCCCCGAGGACGACAAACGCCTGTGCAACGTCTACGGGACGGTGTTCATGCCCTACGTGATGGACCCCCGCGGGGGCGAGGGCATGGCCGTCTTCCCCGCCCCCGACCCCCTCAAGCCCGAGGCGGGCCCGTCCTGGGACTACGCCCAGCGCTGCGGGGAGTACTCCCGCCTGCTCGCCCCGTACGGGCTGCGGACGATGTACATGTCCCGCTACTGGTTCAAGTGCCGCGCCGGGGCGTACGACGGGTGGGAGTGGCGGAGCGGGCCCAGCGGGCAGGCGACGATGACCGAGAGCTTCGTCGACTACCTCGTCTGGGAGATGAACGAGTGGATCGGGCGCGACATCTGGGACGCCATCTACCTCGACGAGATCTACGAGGCCCCCACCCGCAACGTCGAAGCGGGCCACGCCATCCGCCTCCCCGACGGGTCCGTGCAGGCGGGCGAGATGCTCTTCGGGTTCCGCGAACTGATGAAGCGGTGGCGGAACATCTTTCACCAGCACAACCGCGAACCGATGCTCACCGTCCACCTCACCCGCTCGTTCCCGTACTGCGGGATCGTGTTCTGCGATTCCTACCTGGACGGGGAGGGGCACCCGCAGGTGACGGCGACGTCGCGCGACTTCGTCGACGCCGTCCCCCTCGCCCGCGCCGAGGTCCTCCAGAACCCCCGCCTCTGGGGCGTGGTCCCGTTCTACATGGTCTGCGTCTGGGAGGGCGGGTTCGGGGCGGGCAAGGACTGGAACCCCCATCCCCGCTGGGCGTGGCGGATGGCGCGGGGGGCGGTGAGCGTCCTGGCACACTTCGAGAACGGCGAGACCTACACGGACCAGGGCAACAGCGTCTACGCCCACTACTGGAGCGACGTCCTCCGCTGGGGCGCGGGCTCGACGGAGACGGCAACCTTCCATCCCTACTGGGATAACGCGAAGTACATCGAACTGCTTGCCCCCGCCCCCTCCGGGATCCGCAACGCCAAGGGCGGGTACGACCCCGACGTGCTCGTGTCGTTCTACCGCCACGCGCGCGACCAGCGCATCCTGCTCATCGCCTCCAACCGCACAAACGAGACGGCCGAGGTGCGCCTGCGGCTGAACCCCGAGGCGCTCGGGTGGGGGAAGGCGGACCCCGCCTCGCTGAAGCTGCAGGAATGGGACACGGGCTACCCGCCCGCCCCCGGGGAGGACCTCCTCTCCCGCACCGAACTCAAGCAGGCCGCCCAGCCCTCCATGGTCGAGCCCGATGGGCTCACGCTGGACCCGTCCGACGGCATCTCCCTCGACGACAATCCCATCCAGGACGTCCTCGTCGAGGAGGACCAGGAGAACAAGGCCGCCGCCATGGTCCCGCGGATCGAGGACGGGGTGATCGTCCTGCCCATCCGCCCCAAGGACTTCCGCATGGTGTCCATCGAGCTTCCCGGCCGTTAGCCAGCAGGGCGTGCAGGCGCCGTGGCAAAGGCGTGCGCACGCGGACGGTCCCTGCGTCACCCTCCCGCGCGGAGCCTGCCTCCGCGGCGGGGGGGCAGAACCCGCCCGCCTTGCCTCGTTCGCCGCGCCAAAGCAACGGGCGAGGCGGGTCGCACGACCCACCTCGCCCGGTAAGCGCCAGAACTCGACGGCGGAACCGACTATGCCCTGTGCATTTCCTGCCTTCCGGCCTCCTCTCCCACGCAGACGGGAGCAGGGGCTGGATCCGGGGCGGGGATATCGAGGCGCATCTTCAGCCCGTCGCGCCCCGCACCGTAGTAGCCGACGAGCCGGCGGACCGTGTGGAACCCGAGGGACTCGTACAGCCGGACGGCCGGGATGTTGTCTTCCTCGACCTCGAGGGAGATGGACGAGATGCCCTCGGCCTGCAGCACGCCGATGCAGCTTCGCAGCAGGGACTTGCCATAGCCCTTCCCGCGGTGGGAGGCGTCAACGGCGAGGGAGTAGACGCGCCCGACCGTGCCGTTGCGCGTCCGCCGGCGGAGGAGCATCGCCGCCGCCGCCACCTTGCCCTCGCAACGGACCACGTGCACGCTCGCCGTAGGCCGTTGCAGCAGGTAGCGGAGCTGGCGGCGCTTCACCGCGATCCCGGGCTCGAACGTCCCCGCCTCCAGGGCCGTCAGGTCGTCCAGGTCCGTGGGGGCGGCCCGGTCGATCTCCGGGAGCACCGGGCCCGGGGAGGCCGCCAGGGCCGCCGCGGCGTCGTCCATCTCGTTGAGGATCGTCTCGAGCCGGCGGTTCGGATCGAATGCGTGCATCGGAAGCGTCGCGGCCTGCTCCAGGTCGCTGAAGACCGTCTCCAGTCGATCCGAAGGATCCAGGGCCAGCGACGGAAGCGACGCGCTCGCACACGACGCCGCCTCGAGCACCCCCGCCATCCCCCCGGCCGGGACCATCGTCACCCCGATGGGGCGGAGCACGAACTTGTCCAGCCGCCGCACGGGCCGGTAGCTCTCCTTCGTCCACGCCAGGGCCGGGATGTCCCAGTCGTCCCCGGCGTTGCACCAGCGGGTGTGGGCCCAGTACTGGCGGCAGAACTCGCTGAAGATGTACTGCGCCGATCCCACGTACTCGCGGTCGGTCTTCTCGACCAGAACGCTGAAGATGTCGCGGCCGATCATCTCGCCGAACGTGAACCCCACGAGGTCGTTCCCCGCATACAGGGCCATGCCCGTCAGGCCGATCCGCGCATGGTGGCGCAGGGCCTCCTCGGCGGCGAGCATGTCCTTGGATCGCTTGAAGGCCACGTTGGCGGCGAGGGCGGCGGGTTCGGCGGCCGTCTCCTCGTCCGCCTGGTGCTCCCAGCGGCGGAGCAGGCCCAGGCACCCCTCGAGGTGCAGGGCGGGATCGTACGTCTCCGTCCGCGCCGCGTACCGCCGCGCGAATCGATTGCGGGCCTGACGCTTCGACGCCAGATCGCCACCCGCCAGGTCGACCATCCGCTCGGTGGCGTACACGTAGTCCCCGCTCATCGGCTCGACGAGGTAGGGGCCCGAGAGGCGGTCGAGCATTTCCCGGCTGACGTACTCGACGCGGGTCCATCGCTCCAGGCCGACCGCGCCGTTGTACTCGTCGCAGATCCGCAGCGCCTCGCGCAGGGAGGCAGCGGAGTCACCGGGACCAATGGGGGGAAACAGAAGGGTCAGTCCGCCGTCGCCGTTGGCGAACACGCACAGACAGTCGTGCAGCCGCGCCCACTGCAAGTGAATGGGCTGCCGCCAGATGAACGTGTTGGCAAAGGAGTAGTCGGAAAGCCTGTCGGAACAGGACTGGAAAGCTTGATCGAAGACAGCCTTGTCCTCGATTCGGATCGGAGCCAGCCCGAACGACCCGAAAGGATCGTCATCGCCCATAAGCTCGCTGTATTGCGAACCTCCATACTGGTGCTCAGACGTTCGGTGGCCAAATTCCAAATCCCCCGAACACCAGATTTGGGGCACGCCGCCGCTGGGCATACTTTGAATATTGTACCTATGCCCCGGGAGATATCGTCAAGATGGTCCCGTCCGATTCCAAAGTTTTTTTATCGACGAATCCCGATGTAGGGATACGGGGGGGGGGGGGGGACG
>JAWLCQ010000003.1:0-78973 GCA_041687095.1 Phycisphaerae bacterium
ACGCCATCGGCAGCGGGTTGCAGACCATCACCCGGCCCGACTGTGAGGGGTACTTCCAGAACGCCGGATACGCTACGGGCTAACGCATATCGCTCTAGCGGCGTTGGGACTCCCCGTGGAGAATCTCCGGGGACGGCGTACGGATTTCAAAGCATCACAGACAGAGAAGCATAAACTGCGCCCTGATTCTTCAGAGCATACGCTGTCCCTGGATTCCGAACTGGCTGGAGCCCTGAAAAGGGCTGGTACTTTGGAAAGGAGAGGAACAGGTGAGACAAGCAACAGCACTGATGGTGGCAGTACTCCTTGCTGCACTGGCCGCAGGGTGCCGGGACTCGCAAGCAACAGCCCAAGAAGCGGCTGCAGACTCGCCGCAGTACTCGGCGCAGATGGTAGCCGTACCGATGGGGGACCTTCTGCTCGCCGTAACGGATCACCGCCAGCAGAAGTTGTACGTGTACGGTGCAAAGCACGACGTGCTTGAGTTGAGGCTGACGGTCGATCTCCGGCAGGCCGGACAGGCGGAACTCAAGATGACACCGACGCAACTCCCGTCGACCCAACCAACGGAGTGAATTCGGCGCCGTCCCGCGTGCCGGCTGTCGAATAGATCGGAACGGTTGTGCTCTGTCTCGACCCTCGCAGCCGAGCGCACAAGGGCAGGTGGCCCGCATGGACCCGGGGGACGATATGGCAGCGAAACCAGGCCCAAGGACACGGAAGGTCGGTGGGGCTTGGCCCAACGGGCCAACCTCCATCAGCCCAGGCCGGAGCGAAGCGGAGGCCTGGGTAGGCTCGATGGGCCTGACCTCTTTCTCAGTTCGGTCGGCGACCCCATCGAACTCCTCCCGGTAGAGGACCTTCACCACGCCCCCGTTGCGGATGGTGTGCGTGATCCACACGCCAACAACGACCCCTGGAAAGCAGAGCGATACCCGGATCCGTTGACCGGACCCAGGCGCAGCTTGTGCGACTGCCGTCTGTTGCTCGCTCATCGACGGAAGCCGAAACTTCGTAACCGTTCGCGCCTTCGCCGCTGTCTGCGAAGGCGCGAACGGTTACAGCCCGCCCCCTACCGCCCCCGCCCGCGCATCTGCAGGCCGAAGAGGCGGATGAAGCCCGTCGCGTCCGAGGGGGTGTACTCGGCGCCCATGGTGAAGCTCGCGAGCTTGCCCGAGTAGAGGCTGTTGGGGCTCGTCACGCCCGCGACGGTCGCCCGGCCCTTGAGGCAGCGGACGCGGACGCGGCCCGTCACGTTCTGCTGGGTCGAGTCGATCAGTGCATCGAGCGCCTCGCGGAGCGGGTGGAACCACTGGCCGTTGTAGACCATCTCCGCGTACTTCAGGGCCACGCCCTGCTTGTAGTGCAGCGTGTCGCGGTCCAGCGTCAGCGCCTCCAGCGCCCGGTGCGCCTCGTAGAGGATCGTCCCGCCCGGGGTCTCGTACGCCCCGCGGGACTTGATGCCCACCAGGCGGTTCTCGACGAGGTCCACCTGCCCGACGGCGTTGCGCCCGCCGATCTCGTTGAGCTTCGCGACCAGTTCGTGCCCGGGCAGGCGCTTGCCGTCCACGGCCACCGGGACCCCGTGCTCGAAGTCCACCGTCACGTACTCGGGCTCGTTGGGGGCCTGCGTCACCGGGACGCTCATGACCCACAGGCTGTCCTTGGGCTCGTTGTCGGGGTCCTCCAGGTCCGCCCCCTCGTGCGAGATGTGCCAGAGGTTGCGGTCGCGGGAGTAGATCTTCTCGACGGTCTGGGTGATGGGGACGCCCTTTTTCTTGGCGTACTCGATGGCGGCCTCGCGGGAGGTGAGTTCGAAGCTCCGGTCCTTCCAGGGGGCGATGATCTTGAGCTGTGGGGCGAGGGCCATGTAGGTCAGCTCGAAGCGGACCTGGTCGTTGCCCTTCCCGGTGGCGCCGTGGGCGACGGCGTCGGCGCCGTGTTCGAGGGCGCAGTCCACCTGGGCGCGGGCAATGAGCGGGCGGGCGATGGACGTGCCCAGCATGTAGACGGACTCGTAGAGGGCCCCGGCCTTGAGCATGCGGAAGCAGTAGTTTTCGGCGAACTCCTGGCGGAGGTCGGCGACGAAGATCTGATCGGCCCCGCTGCTGAGGGCCTTCTCCTCGATCCCGTCCAGCTCGTCCTTTCCGCCCTGCCCCACGTTGGCGGCCAGGGCGATAACCTGGCAGTGGTACTTGTCCTTCAACCAGGGCAGGATCACCGAGGTGTCCAGCCCGCCCGAGTACGCCAGAACGATCTTCTTCACGTCGCTGCTCATGGTTCTCTCCGTGCGATGTAGGAAGCGCGGAATCATACCAGCGGGGGGGGGGCGGCGTCGAGGGGGGGAGTCCAGGACCGGAGGACGGGCCCTCACCCGCGGAGGAACGACGGTCCGGGGGTGCGGGTCGTGCGGGCCGCCTGGCGGGGGAAGCGGCCCAGGTACGCGCCGGGCCGCCCCGCGAGGTCGCGAAGGATCCCCAGGCGGTTCCGCCAGTCCCACGACCGCAGGGCGCTCATGAAGTAGTGCAACTGCGTCGGGACCGGCCCGCGCATCTCCCGCCCCAGAACCACTCCCGTCGAATCCCCTTGCGCCAGCGGCACGACGTAGCCCAGGTCCGGAGCGTCGAAGACCCCCAGCGGGCGGTTCTCCGTCGCCGCCAGCACGTTCCGCCCCGCCAGCTTGCCCCCCGCCAGCGAGAACTGCACGGCCATGCGGACGGGCTCGCCCTCGCCCCCCCGCCGCGCCGCCGCCACGTCCCCCGCCGCGAAGACCCCCTCCCGCCCGACGAGGCGGAGGTGCTCGTCCACCTCCAGCCGCTTGCCCGGGCCCTTGGGCGCGTCGAGCCGGGCCACCGATTCGCCGGGAGTCATCCCCGTGGACCAGATGACGACGGCCGGGTCGAAGACCGACCCGTCGCTCAGCCGCACCCGCCGCTCCGTCTCGAACGCCTCGACCTTGCAGCCCGTACGCACCTCGATGCCCGCGGCGGCGGTGTACTGCAGCGTCCACTCGCGGATGCGGGGCGGAAGGGCGCGGAGGACCTCGTCCATCAGTTCGACGATGACGATCGGGATCCGCTCCCGCCACTCCGCGTAGGGCTGGTGGGTGCGGTAGCGGATCAACGCGGCCGCGTGGGTGGCGGCCTCGAACCCGGTGTACCCCCCCCCGACGACGAGGATGGCCCCGGGGGGTGCGGATCCCCCGTCGCGGGCGCGGACGATCTGGCGTTCGATGGCGGAGCGGATGGCGCGGGCCTCGTCGACGAACTTGAGGCCGGGGGCGTTGGCGCGGAAGGCGTCATTGCCGAAGTAGTTGGTCTCGGCGCCCATGGTGAGGATGAGGAAGTCGCCCTGGAAGTCCCCGGCGTCGGTGGAGACGGTGCGGGTGTCGAGGTCGATGGCGTGGATGTTGGCGTGGATGAACTCCGCCCCCCGCCGCTGCGCATGGTCCCCCAGCGGGTGCCGCAGATGCTCCCCCTCAATGCGGTTGGAGATGATGTCCGGCAGCAGCGGGGTCATGATGCTGTGCGTCAGGCGGTCGATGAGGCGCACGTGCAGACGGCGACGGGCGCGGCCCAAGGCGTCCAGGGCCGCCAGCCCCGCAAACCCCCCGCCGGCAATGATGACTTCGGTGGCCATGCGGATCTCCTTGGGGCATTCTAGCACGCGGTCGGAGGATCGCGGCCAAGAGCAAAGGCAGCCATGCCGCGCTCTCCCCGTCAAGCGGATAGCCGAGGCCGGCCACCGGGGAGCCGGGAGCGATTGCCCGCCTTCGGCTACCCGATTGTCTCCCCATCTCCCAGCTTGACGGTTTTCCGGGCCTCGGCTATTCTGGAACATTGTGCAAGGATCAGTTTCTGCCCTCCAAGCGACGTGAGCGGATTCCGGTGTTCAACTGGCCGCGTCCGTCGGGGCAGACCAGTGGGGCCCCGCCGTGCTGCTCGGGGGGCGGACGGAGGTTTCCATGTCAGTGGCATCGCAGGGGTATCGTCGCCTGTCCAGGTTGTACAGGTCTGTGTTGAACCGCATGCGTACTCTCCCGATCTCGGACGCCGCTCCCTTCTCGACCGGTCGAGGCAGCGCCCCCTCCACCGCTCCTATGAGAGTGGGTTCTTTTCAGCCGCTGGAATCTCGCGTGCTGCTCGACGGGGATCCCAGCGGGTCCAATCTCTTCTTGGACGCCCTGAGCTATGGGGTGGGGGACTATCCGGGATCGGTGGTCGCGGCGGACCTGAACGCGGACGGGGCGGTGGACTTGGTAACAGGAGATGGGAACAGCAAGACACTCTCGGTGCTCCTGGGCCGCGGAGACGGCACGTTTGAGCCCCGGCTCGTCCATGCGCTAGGCTTTGCGCCCCTCAGAGTTGTCTCGGCCGATTTCAACGGGGACGGAGCGGCGGATCTTGCGGTGGAGCCGTTGTTTGGCGACACGATTTGGGTGCTTCTGGGCTGCGGGGACGGAACCTTCGCCGCCCCGCATGCCTGCTATACAGGATCTGAATCGACCTCGCTGGCGGCGGCAGATTTCAACGGGGACGGAGCGGCGGACCTGGTATGGTCGCGCAACGGTTCCTTCCTTGTGTTCCTAGGCCGGGGGGACGGGACCTTCGCCGACGCAGAGGGGGCGGGGTACTCCGCGAGTGCCTACCCCAAGTGGGGTGGGTCCCCGGGTTTCGTGGCCGACTTCAACGGGGACGGAGTGGCGGATCTTGCGGGCGGATTCCGCCTGGGAGCGAATAGCCGCCTGCTCTCGGTGTTCTTGGGGCGGGGGGATGGAACGTTCATGTACCGCCCGCCGGAGACCCTGGAGGATGGGCAGTACCCGGTGGCGGCGGCGGACCTGGACGGGGATGGGGCGTCCGATCTGGTGATGGCGAATGATCCCCGTTCATTCACCGTCTTCCTGAGCTGCAGGGATGGCACGTTCACTGCCGGTGAGACGTTTCACATGGCACAGACGACATACGGGATAATGCCGGTGGACCTGAACCGGGATGGAGCGGTTGACTTGGTGTCGAGGGATTGGGCGGATATGACGGTCTCGGTGCTTCTCGGCCGCGGGGACGGCACGTTCACCGAACGCCGAACATACAAAGTGGGGGATAGCCCCGGTTCAGTAGCCGCGGCGGATCTCAATGGGGATGGGGTTCCGGACCTCGTGACCACGGACGCGAATGAGGACACGATCTCAGTGCTTCTGGGGCGTGGGGACGGCACCTTTGTCGCCCGCGAAGGCTATACGGTGGGAGATCAGCCGCAGTCGGCGACCGCCGCGGATTTCAACGGGGACGGAGCGGCGGACCTGGTGACGGCGGACCGAGGCAGCGACACGATCTCGGTGCTTCTGGGCCGGGGGGATGGCACCTTCGCCGAGCGGCAGATCTATGGCGTGGGGGATGCACCCTACCAGGTGGCCTCGGCGGACTTCGATGGGGACGGAGCGGTGGACCTGGTGACGGCAGCCTTGGTCAGCAACACGATCTCAATGCTTCTGGGGCACGGGGACGGCACGTTCGCCGAACAGCGGATCTATGGCGTAGGATGTGGGGTCGGTGAGGTGACTTCGGCGGACGTCAATGGAGACGGGGCGGCGGACCTGGTGACAACGGACTCGATCGGGGATAGGGTCTTCGTACTCATAGGGCGTGGGAATGGCACCTTCGCCACCCCCGAAGGCTACAGCGTGGCAGAGTATCCCCTCTCGCTGATCGTCACGGACCTCGACGGGGACGGCGTGGTGGACGTGCTGACGACACATAGCACGGGCAATACCATCTCAGTGCTTCTCGGCCGCGGGGATGGGACGTTTATCACCGGCCTGAGCTACAGCGTGGGTGATCAGCCCTGCTTCGCGACCTCGGCAGAGTTCAACGGAGACGGAGTGGCGGACTTGGCAACGCTGGACTGGGACGATGGCCGGGTTTCGATACTACTTGGCCGCGGGGACGGGACCTTTGCCCCCGGCCAAAGCTACTCCGGGGGTCTCATGGCCTACTCCGTGACCTCGACAGACCTGAACGGGGACGGGGTGGCAGACTTGGCGACGACGGCCCGGGGCCAGGACGCCATTCGGGTGTTTCTGGGGCGAGGGGACGGCACCTTCGTCTCTGACCAGATCTACAGCGTGGGGCAGGTGCCGCAGTGGGTAACCTCCGCAGACGTGAATGGGGACGGAGCGGCGGATCTGGTGACGGCCGACGATGCCAGCGACACAGTCACGGTGCTGCTGAACGTCTGGCCGTTCTCGGCTGCGATGAACGCAGCGCAGGTGACCGGGCGCGCGTGGGAGGACGCAAACGCAGACGGGATCCGGGACACCGGGGAGGCAGGCCTGGTCGGCATCCGCATCTTCGCGGACGCCAACCGCAACGGTTTGTGGGAACTCGGGGAACCCTACACCCGCACGCTCCCCGACGATCCCGCGACACCGGAGGACGAGGCGGGTACCTATTCACTGGGAGGGCTACCGGCCGGACGGTGGGCGATCCGCCAGGAGGTCGGGAGACCCTACCGGCCTGTGACCCCGGCGAATGGACGGCCGATCCTGGTGACGCTGGAATCGGGGGAGAAGGTCGCGGGGCTAGACTTCGGCAGCACAAGACTCGTTCCGCACGCGCGGGCGATGGAATCGTTCTTCGACGAGGCATACTACCTGTGGCGATATCCGGACGTCGCCGCCGCCGTCGCGTCCGGCGTCCTGGTATCGGGGTGGGTGCACTTTGCGCACGGAGGCGTATACGAGAACCGTCGCCCGTCCCCCCTGTTCGATGCGGACTACTACCTCGCGCGCAACCCCGACGTCGCGGACGCGCTGTCGACCGGTGTGCAGGACTCGGCCTTCGGTCACTATGTTTCTTGGGGCGTCGCCGAGAACCGCACCGCGTCCCCGTTGTTCGATCCGGAGTTCTACCTCTGGGCCAACCTCGACGTGGTGGACGCGGGTTTCGCTGCCTTCGAGCATTACTGGCGGTGGGGCCAGTACGAGAACCGCAACCCACTGCCGCTGTTCGACGCGGACTACTACGCCCAGCAGAACCCCGACGTCGCCGCCGCCGTGGCCACCGACACCCTTCGCAGCGTATACGACCACTTCCTGCGCTGGGGCCAGCGCGAGTGCCGACAGCCCTCCCCCTATTACGACGAAACGTTCTACGGGCAGCGCAACCCCGACGTCGCCGCCGTTGTCTCCGCCGGAACGTTCGCCAGCGGCTGGGAGCACTTCGTCCGCTGGGGGCAGAGGGAAGGACGCGCCTTCTCCCCCTACCTGGACATGGAGTACTACCAGCAGATGCTGCCGGAGGTGACTGCGGGCGTCCAGTCCGGGGCGATCAAGAGCCCCTGCGAACACTTCCTGCGCTGGGGCCTCGCCGCCGGGCATAGTCCCACACCTTACTTCGACCCTGCGCAGTATCTGCGGGACAACCCCGACGTCGCCGCCACGGGCATCTCCGCACTGGAGCATTTCATCCGCTGGGGCGCCCGGGAGCACCGCCAAGGCTCTCCGTTCTACTCCGAACGCGACTATCGGGCACTGAACCCCGACATCGCCGCCGCCGTGGATTACGGCCTCTTCACCAGCGGATTCGAGCACTTCATGCTGTTCGGGCGTTGGGAGAACCGTTGTCCATCGCAAGCGTTCGACCCGGGGTTCTACCTGGAAGCGTACGAGGATGTTCGCCAGGCGGTTGAGGGGGGGATGTTCCGTTCGGCGTTGGAGCACTATGCGATCTTTGGCCACCACGAGGGCAGGCTGGCCAGAAGAACGTGAGCCACGCGGCAGATTCGGAAGCAGCCAGTGGGTGAACTCCCTTGAGGCGCGAGGCGGAGGCACGACTCGCCAACCAGAGCCGCCGGTTGCGGAGCACGGGACGCGGCTGACGCGGAACTCGCTCCTTGTACACACGAAAAACAGGAACCTCCCCATGTGCTTCCTGGCGCTGCTATACCGAACCGTGCCCGAGTATCCCATCGTGCTGGGGGCCAACCGCGACGAGTTCCGCGACCGCCCCGGGATACCGCCGCACGCCATCGCCCCGGGCATCGTCGCGGGGACCGATCCGCGGGCGGGGGGCACGTGGCTGGGCGTGGCGGGGGGGCGGCTCGTCGCGGCCATCACCAACCTCGTCCCCCCCACCACGCAGCACGCCCACGCCCGTTCGCGCGGACAGCTCTGCGCGGACGCGCTGCATCTGGGGGCGGCGAGCGAGTTGTCGGCGTTCCTCCACGCGCAGACGGAGGGGGCGGTGTTCAATGAGTTCAACCTCGTCGTCGCCGACCCCGAGTCGGCGTGGACGGCGACGTGGGTGGGGGGCGAGCTGACCGTCCGCGCCCTGGCGCCGGGGGTGCACGTGATCGGCAATTCGACGCTGGACCGCGAGGATGACCCGAAGGTGCAGCGGGGGCGGGTTCTGATCGGACGGCCCCGGGACCCCGCGTCGGCCGAGCGGGCCCTGCGGATCGCCTGCCGCGACCGGGGCGAGCGTCCCGACCGCTCCGACGCCGTCTGCGTCTCGGGGGAGCGGCACGGAACGCTGTCGTCCACGATCCTGCTGCTCCACGCCACCGACCCCTCCCGCCACCGCTACCTCTTCGCCGACGGCAGCCCGTGCGAGGTCGAGTACGCCGACCTCTCCCATCTTCTCCGGTCCCCGTAAAGTCCGCAGATTTACTGCACCCCCTCCCTTCCGTCGGCCGATACATGGATAGCCTTCGGGCTCAAGAGGAGCATGCTATGGTCATCTGCGATGTCGATGTGATTGTGGACGAGATGGAAGCCCCCACGCGCCAGGCAATCGAAATGGAGCGCCGCCGGCAGCTCGAGCGCGTCGCGGAGATCCGCCGCCTGCTCAACGCCAAGCCCCTCCCCCTCCGCCAGGTGGGCTGAGGCGTCTGACGGACTCTCGCTTCCGGGGTCCCGCCCTCCCGTGGGGCCCCCGCTGCCCCCGTTGCGGCCATCGGGGGCGTTGTCATCGCAGGGGGGACTCCGACAGGCCCCACCATCCGCCTGCCTTCCTTCTCCCGTGCCTCCCCTGCCCCCCTGCCTCTTTCCGCTTCTCGGTGTTCATCCGCGTTCATCCCCGCTTACCCCGGGTGTGTAGAGGTCAATGCCGGCGGGGAGTGGGGTTGGCGATCTCGGGGGGCACCGATTCCCCTTGCACGAGCCCCCACGATCACTATGATTTGTCTTCCCTGCGAAAAGGCTAACGCGGGATTTCCCCAAGGTCCGATAACCCGGAAGAGAGGCATCGATGTCCACGAAGATCCAATCGATTCACGGCAGGCAGATTCTCGATTCGCGCGGCAACCCCACCGTCGAGGTGGACGTCGTGCTCGCCAACGGCGTGATGGGCCGCTCGGCCGTTCCGTCGGGGGCCAGCACCGGCGAGAACGAGGCCGTCGAACTCCGCGACGGTGACAAGAAGGTCTACGGGGGCAAGGGCGTCCTCAAGGCCGTCGCCAACGTCAACACCACCATCGCCCAGCTCCTGGCGGGCAAGGATGCGATGGACCAGCGCGACGTCGACCAGGCCATGCTCGACGCCGACGGGACCCCCAACAAGGCGACCCTGGGCGCCAACGCCGTCCTGGGCGTCTCCCTCGCCGTCGCCCGCGCCGCCGCCAACGCCAAGGGCCTGCCCCTGTACCGCTACATCGGCGGGGACGACGCCACCATGCTCCCCGTGCCCATGATGAACATCCTCAACGGCGGCAAGCACGCCGACGGGACCGTCGACTTCCAGGAGTTCATGGTCCAGCCCTGGGGCGCCAAGAGCTTCTCCGAGGGGCTCCGCATGGGCACCGAGGTCTTCCACGCCCTCAAGAAGGTTCTCAAGAGCAAGGGCTACAACACCGCCGTCGGCGACGAGGGCGGGTACGCCCCCAGCCTCAAGAGCAACGACGAGGCCCCCGAGCTGATCGTCCAGGCCATCAAGGACGCGGGCTACGTGCCCGGCAAGGACATGTGGCTGGCCCTGGACCCCGCCGCCAGCGAACTCGCCAACGAGGCCAAGGAGCTCGGCAAGGAAGGCTACTGCTTCTTCAAGTCCGACCCCTCCCGCATCGTCTCCAGCGACGAGATGATCGACATCTGGACGAAGTGGTGCGACAAGTACCCCATCCGCTCGATCGAGGACGGGCTCGCCGAGGACGACTGGGCCGGCTGGGCCAAGCTCCGCGCCCGCCTGGGCGACCGCGTGCAGCTCGTCGGGGACGACCTGTTCGTCACCAACGTCAAGTTCCTGCAGCGCGGGATCCAGGAGAACGTCGCCAACTCCATCCTCATCAAGGTCAACCAGATCGGCTCGCTCACCGAGACGCTCGACTCGATCGACCTGGCGATGCGGAATGGCTGGACCGCGGTCGTCTCCCACCGCAGCGGGGAGACCGAGGACACCACGATCGCCGACCTGACGGTCGCGCGGAACACCGGGCAGATCAAGACGGGTTCGGCCTCGCGGACGGACCGGGTCTGCAAGTATAATCAGCTTCTCCGCATCGAAGAGGAACTGGGCAGCAAGGCGAGGTATGGCGCTTCGACCTGGAACAAGGGCTGAGGACGATCCCCACGCCCCCCGCGTCCCGCCGTGGATGGCGGCCGCGGGGCGGATGGTGGGCTTCATCCTGCTGAGCGGGGCCGCCGTGGCGGCCTTCGCGGCGGTGGTGCTCGTGCCGGAATATGCCGAACTGCTCCATGCTCGCCAGGGCCTCTCCGCCCAGGCCGGCCGCACCGACGAGATGGAGCGGCAGATCCGCGCCAATGAGCGGTACATCCAGGGCATCCTGAGCGACCCGGTGCTGAACAAGCGGCTGGCGATGTTCCAGGGCGACCTCTGGCCGGGCAACTCGAGCGTGGCCCTCTGCCCCGCCGAGGCGACCGACACCCCGCCGCTGGTGCCCCGCGTCGCCCCCGCCGCTCCGCCCGAGCCCCCGCCCGCGTGGGTGCTGCAGGCGGCCGAGCGGCTGCAACGGCCCCGCGTGGCCCGCGGCCTGCTGCTGCTGTCGCTGATGTCACTGGGGACGGCGACGTTCCTCTTCGCCCCGCCCCACCGCTACCGGCGGGCGAAGAAGGCCGCATAGCCCCAGGCGCAGTACAACCCGAGCAACGATAGCGACGATCCGAGGCCCGCGGCGAGCCCCCGCTCCCGCGGGCCTCGTGCTGCGCGGAATAGACGGGAGACGGCGGAGGTGGTATCCTGATACAGGGTGAATGCATGATCGAGAAGGTCGTAAAACGAACGACGTTCGAGGAGCAGGATCGCCAGGACAAGGAGTTCTGGCGGAGCCTGACCCCCGCGCAACGGGTGAGCATCCTGACCGAAATGGTCATGGAGTACTATGGACTCAGCGATGAAACTCGCCTCCGATTTCAAGGACCTCCTGAGGTCCTTCGACGCCGAATGCGTTGAGTACGCGATCGTGGGAGGGTATGCGGTCGCCTACCACGGTTATGCGCGTTTCACGAAGGATCTGGACATCCTCGTGGTGCCCACCGAGGAAAACGCGAAGCGAGTTCTCAAGGCGTTGGAAAGCTTCGGATTCGGCGGGGTGGGTTTGCGGATCGAAGACTTCTCCCAGCCCGACCAGATCGTGCAGTTGGGTCGCCCTCCCCTTCGCATCGACCTCATCACCTCGCTGACCGGGGTGGACGCCGCGGAGGTGGTCGCTCACCGCGTCCGTGACCCCTCGGAGGACCTCGACCTGTGGTTCATCAACAAGGCGGACCTGGTCCGGAACAAGTCTGCGTCGCGTCGCCCGCAGGACCTGGCAGACCTTGAGCACCTGCGGGAGTAGAGGCAAGAAACGTGGCGGAACTGCTCATCCATGCTCTGGATCCCCTGGTGATCCGCCGCCTGCAGGCACAGGCGGCGCACGAGGGACGAACGCTCGAAGAGCATGCGCGGGCGATCCTCGAAAGAGCTGCCGGAGCAGACATCCAAGCTGCCCGCGAGGCAGCGGATCGCATCCGCCGCAGCTTCGGTGGGCGCAGGTTTGACGACAGCGCCAAGCTCATCCGGGCGGACCGCGAGCGCTGATACGCGTCCCCGGCAAGTCGCAGGCAGCATCAGTTGGACGTGGTTGCTTCGCTTCGCTCCGCAAACCACGGCGGCCATCCGAACCTCCCCGCCGACCCCGCGTCGGTGGAAGGCGGCTACCGACTACTCGCCCTCCCCCACCATGAACCCCCATTCGCGGTGAACCGGGCCCGGATCGCCTACATCAGGCTCTCTGCCTCCCGCGGTTTCATGACGATGCGGAGCTTCTTCAGGGCTCGCAGTTCGATCTGGCGGACGCGCTCCTTGGACAGGCCCAGCCTCTCCCCCAACTGGTGGAGCGTCTTGGCCCCGGCGGGGTCGTCGAGGCCGTAATGTTCGATCAGCACCGACCGCTCCAGGGGCGTGAGGCGGGAGAGGAGCACGTCGATGGACTCGCGGAGTTCGGGCAGGTTCAGCTCGTCGGGGTCGTAGATGCGGAGGGAGGCAGCGACGTCGAGGACCTCATCGTGCCCGGTGGCGAAGCGGTCCTGCTGCGACCGCTCCCGCGGGACCGTGCGGGCGAAGTTCCGCATGATCGCCCACGACGCGTACGTGCTGAAGCGGTAGCCCCGGGCGTAGTCGAACTTCTCCACCGCCCGCATGAGCGACATGTTCCCGTCGCTGATGAGTTCGAAGAGCGTCATCGGCCCGCCCAGGTGCTTCTTGGCGATGGAGACCACGAGGCGGAGGTTGGCACGGATGATGCGGTTCTTGACGAGGTTGCCCTCCAGCAGGAGCGACTCGACGAGTTCCAAAGCCTTCATCCGAGGCTGCCGCGGGTCGATGCGCTTGCGGAGGCGGTCGGCCTTGTATTTGAGGTAGTTGTAGCGGCGGAACAGGTCGCGCTCGGTCTCCGCCTCCAGCAGGGGCACCTCGTAGAGCGACTGCAGGTAGGCGGGCAGATCCTCGGGCGAGTGAGCCCTGTGGGGCTCGTCGCAGGGGTCGGTGGAGGGGTTCGCCCCGGAGAGGACGAGTTCGTCAGCGTTGGGGAGGTCGAACTGCGGGTTGTAGACGTAGCCGATCTTCCGCTGCAGAAGCTGCAGGGCCCGCATCTCGTTGACGATGCGGTACACGCTCCCCCGCGACCGCCGGAACTGCCGCGCGAGCTTCGGGGCGCTCGTGCCCCGCAGGAACGCCTGGTAGATGAGGGTCCTGTCGTCGTCGGCGAGGGGGGCGGTGTGGTCGGGGAAGACGGCCGCCTCCGGATGCTCCGCGTCGTGGCGCCGGATGGTATAGCGGATGGTTTCGCCCGCCCGCCCCGTCCGCCGCGAGAGGCGGCGGAGGATCTCGCTCAACGTCCCCCCCGCCGCCGCCAGCCGCCGCGCGCGGCGGAGGAGGTCGGCCCGCTCCTCGTCCGTCATGTGCGAGAACTGCGACGAACGCCGCACCTGCCTGGAGCGACCCGACACGAACCGGGCGACGGAACTCTCCAGAAACGCGATCCGCCCCTTGCCGTCCGGAAACACCAGCCGCCGCCCCGCCAGCCCCTGCGCCCGCCACCGCTGCACCGTCTTGCCGGAGATGCCGAACCGCTTCGCGAGGGCGGGGACGTCGTACACGGGCTCGGCGTAATCGGTGGTGCGAAGGTCAAAGCTGTCGCTCACGTCCAGGATCAGCGTCAGCAGGTCGCCCCGGAGCGGCTTGCCCTGCAAGGCCTCCCCGGGCAGGTTCGACCCCTGAGGCCGATACCCCGTGAGCCGGAAGACCACGAACTCGTAGGGGTACTCCTGTGCGGCGTCGATGACCTGCAGCAGCGCCTCGGCGGCGTCGACGTACCCCTTACGGTACCGCACCAGCCCGGCCGTCAGCTCCGAGGCCAACTCGCCCATCGGCTTGTTCAGGTACTTGCGCATCACCCTGCTTTCGCCGCGACGTTGGGCGCGGCCCATCCCACCGCACCGCGAGCCCACAGTTCATCTCTAGTATGCGTCCCGCCGCGCACCCAAACAAGACCGTCTCGCCGCCCGCATTTTCCCCGCCCCACCGGGGGCCCCGCGTTCGCGGCCATCGTTCCGCCCGCCCCTCCGCGCAGACAGGAGCCCGCGAGAGAGGCTCTCGCGGGCTCCGGAGGTCTGCATTCAAGTATGGGGCGGACTTACCGCTGGAGTTGCCTCTGCCACCAGATCAGCGAGGATACGAAGGGCGACTCCGTCTTGCCCTCCAGGGCCGTCGCGAGCAGGTCGCGGGCCTTGTCCAGGCTGGCCGTGTCGCTGGAGTCCACGCGGTAGAGCCCGATGTACGCCGTCGCCAACTGCCCCTGGTACGCCCAGGCGAGGTTCTCATTCTCGTCCTGCACGGCCGGGAGGGCCTTCTCCCCGTAGAGGCGGACGGCGTGGGAGTACTGTTCCTTGGCCCGGGTACGGGTCGCCTCGGGACTGGCGAGGAAGGCCGAGGGCAGTTCGCTCACCAGGGCCAGGGCGCCCTGGGCGGGCACGCCGGCCCACATCTGCTCGATGTTGTCCTGGAACTGGGTCAGCCGCTCGTGGAACCGCAGCCGGTCGGCACACATCGCCCCGTACTGCATGTGCACGTCCGCCATCCCGGCCGACAGATCGGCCGCGTTGGAAAGGCCCATGGCCTTCCCGGCCGCCTCGCCGGCGGCGGTGAGTTCCTTGTCCGCCTGCTGATACCCTTCGCTCGCCTTGCCGCACAGGACCTTCATCGCCCGGAGGCGTTCGGTGATCTGGGCGGTGGACTCGGCGACGGCGGTGGCGACCTGATCCCGCTGGGTCGCCGCTTCGGAGGAGGTGCTGCCCTGGGCCTGGAGCACCTGGGCGAGGGCGGCCTCGATGGCCTGGTCGCGGTTGCGGTCCATGGTCAGCAGGGCCAGTTCATCGCTGAGGGTCTGGACCTCGTTCTCCAGCTTGGCGACCTCGGAGGCGGCGGCGTTGGCGGCGTCGAGCTTGGCGAGGGCCTGGTTGAGGACCTTCATCGGCTCGGCGGTCCCGTCGGCCTGCGCCTCGATCTGCAGATCGCGGGCGTCGTTGAGGCTCTGGGCCATCTGGGTGGTCAGGGTGGCGATGCGGTCGTTGCGGGTGGCGATCTCGCGGTCGAGTTCGCCGATGCGGGTGGACTTCTGGGCGGCCTGGTCGCGGACGGAGTCGCGGGCGCCCTGCAGGTCGGTGACCTCGGCGGTGGCGACGCGGTCGTAGTACTTCCCAAGGTCCGCCTGGGTGCGGATGTCGGCGGCGCGGAGGGCGATGGCGAGCATCTCGTTCTCGACGCGGTCGGTGTCGCGGGCGGCGTTGGCGGAGTAGTAGTCGGCCTTCAGCGCCCGGGTGCGGGCGAGCTGGCCATAGGCGGCCGCGAGGTCGAAGTCGCGGTCGGCGGGGGCGTCAGGGGCGGGGGTGTACGCGGAGATGGCGTCCTGGAGGAGCGTCTCGGCCGCCTGGAGGGCGGGGAGGACGTTGGGGTTGAGCGGCTCACTGGCCTTGCGGACGCGGAGAGTGGCGGTCTCCTCGACCGCGGTTCCGCCCGTCGCCTGCGGGAGGATCTTTTCCCCGTGCTCAATGACGGGGGATCGCATAAGGGCGACGGCGGTTTCGCAGGCCAGGCGGGCCTTGTCCGTCGCATCGCGCAGGTCGGTGGCGGCCTGGCGGGCGGCGGCGTCCCGGCACCCGGGGGCGAGAAGGAGGATCGAAGCGGCGAGGATGACGGCCCCCGCCTTCCAGATCTTGGTGGTGTACTGCACGGTGGTTCTCCTGCCAGTCAAGGGGGCTAGGCCCACGGCGGACCCGCCGCCGTCGCTCGCTGCGGACAGTCCGATCTCGCCCGGGAGGTCTCCCGGCGGACCTCTGCGACTTTTACCATGTCCGCAAGGTATATTCAAGGGTGCCGATGCTCGGAAATCGCGGCCGACGCGCCCTGCAGATCGCCTGCGAGGCCCTCGGCGGCGGCGAGCAGCTCCAGGTATCCGCCCCGACCCCGCCGCTCGGGCCGCGACAGCAGTAGCGTCCCACGCAGGACCTGCGCGCTGACGGCCGAGTCGGCCAGGGGGCTCAGCAGCCGGGCCAGCCGCTCCGCAAAGACCGCGCTGCCGCGGTGCGTCCAGGGGGGCACGCGGCCGTCGGGGAGGCGGAGGGTCAGCGGGGCATGCTCCGCGTCACCATCGTTCCACAGCAGGCACTCGGGCAGCGGGCGGTCCGTTTCCAGCACCAGCACGCTGCAGTGTCGCGTCTGCCGCCGGGGCCCGTGCCCCAGCTCGTAACGAAAGTCGAACGCCCGCACGGGCCACCCGCCCACGCGCCCGTGCGCGACGTTGTCCGCGCGGGGGCTGTGACCGGTGCGAATGGCCTCGAACCGCGCGTACCGCCGAGGGATGTCGAACGGGTCCGGGGCGCTGAAGTGCAGGTTGCGCTCACACGCCTCCTGCTCCAGCCGCCCCGACCGGCGGTGCTGGCGCAAGGCCATGGCGGCGATGGAAACCACCGTCGCCGCCAGGACCGCCACCAGGAAAAACGTCACCGCCGCCTGCACTCCGCCTCCTCGTCAGAAGGGCGTGTCGCCCCCGGACGCCCCGCCCTCGGGCGCTCCGTCCTGCTCTCGCGGGGCCTTCTCGTCCTCGTCCTCATCGATGTCCGGGAACCGCCGGCCGCCGTGCGAGAGCTTGAAGCCCGCCGGGGCCTTCCACGTCACCCCGTAGTTGGGGTGCAGCGGGCCCTTGAGGCCCTTGATCCAGTCCAGCATCTGCACGTAGGAGCGGTCCTCGCGATCCTTCAGGGCGGGCTTGATGTCCCCGGGATGCTTGTACCGCGCGATCTGCGAGGGCAGCATGTAGTGCAGCAGGAGCGACTCGGCAGGGTTGTTGCGATCGACCAGCCGGCTGCTGCCCGCGTGCACCCCGTCGAGGATGTAGAAGTTCGTATAGGCCGTCTTCTCGTTGCCCTTGCCGATGTCGTAGATCTTCCAGCCGCCCCGCGGCTCGGGGCCGCCGTGGCACTGCACGGACCCACAGAAGTTCCGCACGAGGGGGTAGACGTTGCGGCTGAAGTCCTTCATGAAGGCCGGGTCGCTCTTGACCACGATCCGCGAGGTGACGTCCTTGTCCTCGGGGAACTTCTCCAGCATGTACAGGGCCTTGTTGAGGTCCGGGAGCTTGCGGAACGCGTCGACCGCGCCCTTCCGCTGGAACTCCTCGCGACCGGCCATGCGGGAGATGAAGTCATCCACCAGGCCGTCCTTGAGGTCCACGCGGACGCTCTTCTCGCCCTGGCGGAGTTCCGCGACGCGGATGCGGTTGATGTCCTCATCGCTCAGCAGGGGGAGCTTGTCGGTGGGCGGGCGGATGATGGCCCCCCCGCCGTTGCCGTCCGCCTCGGTCGGCCCGCCGTCGGTGGTGGGCTTCTGCATGGCACGGACCTGGTCGAGGAGGATCTTCGCCTGCTCGGAGTCCGCCTTGAGTTCCAGGGCGGCGAGGAGGTGCTTCTCGGCGAGGTCGAGGCGGTTGACCGTGCCCCCCATCGCCCAGGCGGCGAGGTCGATGTGGTCCTGGAAGTTGTTGGTGTCGATCTTGGCGAGGCGCTCGGCGTACTCGTCCTCGACGGTGACCACGTCCTCCACGGACAGGACGTCGGAGGCGGGATAGGTGACCGTGCCGAACTCCGTCCGGACGCGGTACTCCTCTCCGACCTTGGTGACCTCTCCCTTGACCTCCCCGCCGTTCTTGAGCTTGAGGACCTGCGTCTTGGCGAGCGCAGCGGTCGTGAGCGACAGCATCAGAACACACGCAGCGAGTGTCGTCTTCCACATGGCGAGATCCTTTCCAGGGGCTTCGCGTCCGCCCATCCGTGTCAGACACCTTCCCCACCGGGAGGTTGGCCCCGCCCGGGGCAGTGGCGCCAAGCGGGGGAAGGAGTGCGAAGAGGCGGCAGTGGGATTCGAACCCACGGATAACGGATTTGCAATCCGTCGCCTTGGTCCACTTGGCTATGCCGCCAGTCTGCGTTCAGTATAACGTTTCTCCCATCGCGGTCAACCGCCGAAGCGCTGCGGGCGCGGGAACATCGCTCTTCCCTCGCCCGGGGCGGTCCTCCCGCCTCCCGGGGGGGGGCGTTCCGCCGTCCGGCGGGCCGAGGCGGCCTACTTCTTCGCCCGCCGCGTCGCCTCGCCCATGATCTCCGTGAAGCGGTCGGCGTGCCCGCCCATGGCGGGGTCCTCGATCTGGAGCTGCCGGACCCGCAGCGCCAGGATGCTCATCTGGTCCTTGTCCTCCCCGAAGCCTTCGAGGATGGCCTCGGAGTACTCCAGCTCGACCGCCCAGTACAGCTCGGGGTTCTTGTTGCGGTCGATGCCGCGCAGCATCCGCTTGTACCGCCCCATCGCCTCCCCGTACTCCTTCAGCAGGCGGTACGTGCGGGCGAGGCCCAGGATGTTGGCCGCGTCGGTGCCCACGGTCCGCTTCTTCGTCTCGAACTGCAGTTCCTCCAGGGCGGGCTTCAGCGCCTCCGCCAGCGTCTGCTGCGCATTGCGCTTCCCGGACAGATCGTACTCCCCGAGGCCCCGCAGCTCCTCCGCGGCGGCCCGGACGGCCGACACGTTGGGCATGATCTCCGGGCGCAGCCCCAGGTCCACCAGGTCCTCGAGGTACTCGTCGCTGAGGGCGAGCAGGGCCTCGCCGTTCTCCCGGGAGGCCTCGACGCGCTGGAGACGGGCCTGGAAGCCGGTGTCGATGGCCTTGCGCTCCTCGTTCTGCAGCCCCTCGTCGAACGCGACGCACTTGTTCCAGTACCCCAGCGCCTCCTGCCCCAGGCCCGCCTCGGTGAGGGCGTCGGCGAGGGTGCGGTTGGCGGCGTACATCTTGGAGGGCTCCCAGCCCTTCTGCTGGGCGAGGGCGTGCAGTTCGCGGGCGAACCGCAGGTAGCTGCGGCGGTACTGTTCGAGTTCCTCGCGGCGGGCGGGGTCGAGGCGGATGCGGTCGATCCGCTCCCCGATGCGCTGGGCGACGAGGCGGAGGACGATGGCGGCCTCGGCGGGGTATTCGGTGACGAAGGCCTGGACCTTCTGGATGGCCTCGGCGGTCTGCCCGGGGCTCTCGACGAGCATGCGGATCTCGTATTCCTTGACGTCGCGGAGGACCTCCATGCCCTTGTAGGCGTCGTTGGCGACGATGGCCTGAAGGTCCTGCAGGCAGCGTTGGCTGTCGCCCAGTTGCTGGTTCCAGAGGAGGGCGGCCCCGAAGGCGGCCTCGGAGGACCATTTGGCCAGTTCGCGGGCGCGGGCCTTGTCCTCCGTCTCCGCCATCGCCGTCAGCGCCTCGCGGGAGAAGGCCTTGAGGTCCTCGGCGAGGGCGGCGGCGGCGGCTTTGCGGGGGGCCTCGTCCAGGGGCTGGAGTTCGAGCAGTTGCGCGCGGGCCTGCATCCCCAGGTGCCGCGCCCGCAGGTACTGGGCGAAGTCGGCCGGGACGCGGGCGAAGGCCTCCTGCGCCCGCTCGAGGTAGGCGATCCGCTGCTCCTCGCCCTGCGTGCGGGCCAGGTCGCGGAGTTGCTCCCCGATGTAGTAGTACCACGTCGGGATGCCCTCCTCCTCCGGCCACTGCTGCACCCCGGCGGTGAGGACCTCGACGAACCCCTCGCGAAGCTTGGGGTCGATGGGCTTGCCCTGGTCGATCCGCTCCAGGATGATCCCGTCGTAGCTCTTCACCGCGTACCGCGCCGCCGGCAGGGCCAGGGGGTGCTTGGGGAACTCCTTGGCGAGGCGGGCGAAGTAGTCCGCCGCCGCCAGGTTCTCCCGCCGCCAGTTCATCAGCCGCCCCAGGTCGTTCAGGACGAACGGACGCACGCGGAGGGCGATCTCGTCCTCGCGCTCCAGGGCGACCTGGAGGATGCGATGGGCCTCGGCGAGGGAGGCGGGGGTGTTCTCGTTGAACTTCTTGCGGGCCATGCAGAGCATGATGAACGCCCCGAGGTTCTCCGTGTCGGTGCGGTCGCGGAACTTGCGGCCGATGATGTTCATGTAGATGTTGAGGTACTCGGGGGCGGAGTGCTCGTCGGCGGTGGCGATGAGGGCGCGTTCGGCCCCGATCTGGAAGCGGGCCTTGTCCTCGGGCGTCGCGGCCTTGCGGGCCTGGATGTCGAAGAGGTGGTGCGTCAGCAGGGCCCCCAGCAGGTCCGCGCTGAAGCGGGCCCCGGGGCTGTCGCCCATGGCCTCGAGGGCGACCTCGCGGTACTCGCGGATCCGCTGGTCGGCGAGGTCGTACTTGCCCTGCTCGATGGCGTTGCGGGCGAGTTCGAACGCCGCGTCGTGCTTCACCGCCATGTCGTCCTCCTTCAGGGCCTCCTGAAGGAGCTTTTCGGCGGGCTCGTACTCGCCCTTCTCGCGGAACGCCTGCCCGGTCATGAGCGGGGCCCAGGGGTCCTCGAAGTCGCGGCGGAAGCGGCGGAGCTTGTTCTCGACCTCGGTGAGGTTCTGGGCCTTGTCGGACTGCTGCTGGGGCGTCTCCCCCCACAGGGCCATTCCGCGGTACAGGTGGATCACCGCCCCCTGCCGCTCCAGCACCAGTTGGAAGTCCTGCATCTCCGTGCCCAGAACGATCCACTCGCGGGCGTCGACGCGGGTGTCCTCGATGAGCGTGGCGACGCGGCGCTGCAGGGTCTTGAGCAGCCGGTCGGTCTCATCGGTGCGGCGGACGATGATCTCGCGGTCCTCGCGGGCGTCCATGAGGTACTGCACGCGGCGGTAGTACGGCAGGACGCCGATCCGCCCCTGCGTGTCGATGAGCTTGAACTCGACCTGGAAGTAGTCGAGCTTGGCCTCGGGGGTGGAGGGGTTGGCCTTGCGCTGGAGCAGCTCGCGGAGGTGACCGGCGGCCTCGTCGATCAGCCGGTCATGCCCGGGCAGATCGGTCTCGGCGAGGGACTGGGCCTGGCTGATCTTGACGTCGGCGAGGACGATGAGCAGGTCCTCGCTCACCTCCCCTCCCCCCTGCCGCGACCGCTCCTGCACGTACGCCCCCAGCAATTCGCCCATCTCCAGGTCCCGCAGGGCCTCGGAGAAATCGCGGGCGTTGAGGCGGTCGTAGGCGCTCCGCCGAGCGTCCTGCGCCAGGGCGGGCCCCGCCAGCAGCACCGCCAGGACCGGGATCACGATCATCCGCATGTGCATTCGCCGTTGTCTCATGGTCACCACTGTCTCTGCTTCGTCTGCGTTCTACTTCTCCCACCGCAAAAGACGCGGGCGCCGCCCGGAGAGAGCCGCAGATCCCCGGCAGTCGCTCTCTCCGGGCGCCCCGTGCGCTGTGCGGTGGACGGGGCAACAACTTCTTACCGCGACGCGAAGCCGATGTGCTTGAACTTCGCGCGGACCGCCTGGTTGAACGCCTCCACGACGAACTCCCAGGGCACGACGTCCACGGGCTCGATCATCACGGGCACCTTCTCGCGGATCAGCTCCGGATCGCCCAGTCGCTGCTGGCGGGCGATGAGCTGCTCGTACAGCGCCCGCGGCTCGGTCGTCCCGGCCTGCTCGTTATCGATGAAGAAGCCCACCGTGTCCGCGTCCATGCCCGGCCGAACGGAGATGCGGATCTCCTTGAGGTCGGGCTGCTGCACGGAGGCCGGGGCGCCCTTGGCGGGGAGCGACCCGGGGATCTGCCCCTCCGCCACGCGGAACTGGCAGGTGAGCAGGAAGAACAGCAGCAACTGGAACGTGACGTCGATCATCGGCGTGAGCGGGGGCTGCATCTTGGGCGAGCCCTGCTTGCGCTTCTGGCGATTGGACTTGTAGTGCGCTGCGTCCTCGCCCGGAATGGTTTCGGTGGTGTAGCTCGGCATGCGTTACTCCTCGACCGTCTTGATCTGGGCCGACAGGTTCATCTTGCCGATGCCCAGATTCGTGGCGATCTCCATCACGGGCAGGATGTGGCGGAAGTGCACGCGCTTATCGCCGCGGATCTCGACGTAGAAGTCCTTCTGCGCCAGCCCGTCCTTCAGGTGCGACGCCAACCGATCACCGATGAACTTCTGCACCTCGTGCAGGTCCTGCAGCCGGACCTTCTTGCCTCCGACCACGTACCACATCGCCTCGCCCTTGCGCCCGCCGTTTTCGCCTTCGGCGGACGTGATGTTCACGATCGCCTTGTAGGGGATGGCGAACTCTTCGCTGGTGACGGCGGTGCTCTTGTAGGGCTT
This sequence comes from Phycisphaerae bacterium, assembly GCA_041687095.1. Taxonomy (GTDB): domain Bacteria; phylum Planctomycetota; class Phycisphaerae; order SM23-33; family SM23-33; genus JAWLCQ01. The sequence continues at coordinate 22,157 of JAWLCQ010000003.1, forward strand.
GGACAGCGTGAGCTTGGCGAGTTCGAGCGACGCGGCCTGCGAGGTCAGGATGAAGAAGATGATCAACTGGAACGTGCAGTCGATCATGGGCGTCATGTTGAACGTCACGTCGCCCGCACCCGCGTTGGCTCGCATGACAGATTTTCTGGCCATTGTCTGCGACTCCTTCCCGGGGCTCGGCGCCCCGGCCTGTGCGGGATTACTGGCCGTTCTTGCGCGACGGGCGGAACACGCCGATGATCTCCTGCGAGATCACCATCGCCTCGGCGCTGAGGGCGTCGATGCGGTTGCGCAGGACGGCGTAGACGGCGAGGGCGGGGATGGCGACGACGAGGCCCAGCAGCGTCGTCACCAGGGCGATGCCGATCGCCCCGGCGAGCTTGTCGGGGGCCGGCATGCCCTGTTCCTCCACGATCTTGAAGAACGCCAGGATCATGCCCCACACCGTGCCCATCAGCCCGAGCATCGGGCCGATGTTGCCGATCAGGTTGAGCCACTCGATGTTGCGGAGCATCTTGGTGGTCCGCTCCTCGGCGGCCTCCTCCAGGGCCCGCTCCATCGCGGGGTATCCGTGGGCGGCCTCGGCGAGGGAGTTGTGGATGACGTGGCTCAGGAAGCTGGGCTCCCCGGCGGTGAAGTCAATGACTTCGCGGTACTGCTTGGCCTCGAACATGCCGCGGATCTGCGCAAGCACCGGTTCGGGGAGGATGTTCTGCCGGCGGATGGAGAGGAAGTACATGATGATCAGGGCGAGCGTGACGACGCTGATAAGCCACAAGAGCCAACCGATCGCCCCGCACTCGATGACCAGGACCCGGAACAAACTGAACTGTTGCATTCACCTTCTCCTTGTTGACTTCGTCTCTTCGCGGACCGCCTCGCGGGCGGGCCGTGCCGGTGTCTCTCTTACTCGTCGCCCTGCAGCGCGGCCGCGGCCTGCTGGGCCTGCTCCGACCATTCGCTGTCGGGATACTCTTCCACAACCTTCTGGTACGCCTTCCACGCCGCCCGCCCATTGCCGATGGCGGCGTTGACGGTCCCGGCGCGGTAGAGCGCCTCGGGGGCCTCGTTGCTGGCGTCGAAGTGGACCCAGACCTGCATGTAGCACACCCCCGCCCGCAGCAACTGCCCGCGGGCGTCGTCGCCCCCCTGCCCGCCCAGCGCCTGCAGGGCCTTGCCCCGCAGCAGCAGCGCCAGGGGCAGGTCGGCGGCGGTGTAGCGCGTGAGGTTCTCGTCGAGGGACGCCAGGGCCTTGCCCGGGTCCGTCTCCACCAGCACCGCCACCCCGCGCAGTTGCCCCGCGAGGCTCCCCCCGCCCGCGTTGCCCCCCGAGGGGGTGGTGGCGGCGGGGGTGTCCGGGTTGGCCGGAACGGACACGCCGGCCCCCGCGAGTTCGTTGGCCAGCGCAGTCGCCTCGTCGGTGTTGCCCTCGGCCTGGTGGAGCTTCAGCAGCAGGGCCTTGATGGCCGTCGCGTAGGCCTTGTCCTTCTGGGCCGCCCCGAGCTTGGCCGTCAGGGCCTGCAGGGCCCTGCGGTTGGCGGGGCTGCCCTTGGCGGCCACCCGCTCCGGGCGCAGCGCCAGCACCGTTGCCTTGGCGCCCCCGCAGTCGTCCACCGCCCAGAGCCACTCCTCGACCGCGCGGTCGATGAGCTGGGCGGCGTCAAGGGCGGGGAGGCGGCGGTAGCGGATGAGGCGGTTCCGCCAGCCGGAGGGGTTAGCGCGGGCGGCGCGGTCGTAGGAGGGAACGGCCTTGTCGTAGCGCTTGGCGGCGAGGTGATCCTCGGCGGCGTTGAAGTCCTCCTGCCCGTCGAGGACGATGCGCCCGAGTTCATCGAGCTTCGCCGTCCACTGGCGGCCGTTGGAGGTGAACGAGACGGTCCCGTTCTCGGCGTTGGTGATTTCGGCGGCGCTGTGTTTCATGCCCTTGGCGGTGATCTGGTCGGCGAGGGCGGGGGCGGCCAGCAGGGCCACCGCCAGGATTCCCGAGATTCGCAGTGTCATCAGTGTCATAGGCCTACTCGTCAACGGAGACGTATTTGAATTTGCCGCGGTTCTCGTCCGCGATCTGCTGCATGACCTTCATGGCATGCTCGGCGCGGTACTGGAAGAGGTAGGTGTTGATGAAGACGTCCTTCTTGGTGTTCCGCTCGCGGATGGTGCGAAGGACGGACTCGTTGTCGCGGAAGGCCCCGTCGGTGAGGAGGTAGATGATCTTGCCGGGGTTCTTGTTGGCGGCGGAGAGGACGGCGAAGGCCCGCTGGAGGGCGGGGACGGGGTCGGTCTGGCCCTGCGGGATGATGCCTTCGAGGAACGTGGCGACGTCGGCCTTGTTCTCGCGGGAAGCGGGCACGAGGCGCTTGGGGGGGTTCTCCACCGGGGCCCCGGTGCTGAAGAACACCACGTGGAAGTCCTGCTTCGCCCGCAGTTGGCCGATGGAATTGATCATCTCGCGGGCGACGATGTCGAAGGTGTCGTGCATCGACCCGGAGCGGTCAATGACGTAGACGACGTGGTGGATGGGGCTCCCCCCTCCCCCGGTACCGAAGAACCCGCTCCCGCTGCCTCCGCCTCCGCCCCCGGGCAGGAGGTTCGACCCCGTCCCGCCCGTCGGGGTGCCCATGCCGATGACAATCCGGTGATCGGTCTTCCCGGCGTCGGAGGGGATGGGCGTCTCGATGGTCGAACGGCGGCGGGAGTCGGACTCGGTGCGCTTGCGGGCCTCGTCCTGCGTCAGCTCGCGGTCCACCACCGGGGCCCCCGTGTCCTCCATCATCGCCGCTTCCGGGCTCAGCGGAGTCTTATCCTCGTCCCCGGGCGGCCGCGTGACGGCCAGCGTGACCAGGGCGAACACCAGCAGCAGCCCCAGGTGGAAGAAGATGCTGATGACGAAGGGCATGGTCTTGGCCATGGCGGAGACGAAGACGTCGCTCTCGCCCTCCTCCTCGAGGATTTCCTCCTCGCCTTGCGCGGCCCCGCCAGGCGCTCCCGCCGCCGCGGGGGCCGCACCCGCCGCCACCGGCACCTTGGGGCGCGGCAGCGAGGCGAGGCCCTCGGGGACGGTAATGGCCTTGCGGCAGTGAGGGCAGGTGACCTTGCCTCCGGGCTGGGCATCGACGCTGAGCAACTTACCGCACTTCTCACATCGGAAATCAACCGCCATGACCGTTCTCTCCTTCCAGCGCCACCCTGCGCCATACGCCGGCCTTGCGGGCCGTCGACCGTCCCTGCTCCACCTCTTGATCGGGCGTGAGGGTTGTAACGCCCACGGCGTCGGATCGCAAGCGCTTCGCGCCTTGCCCGCCGCCCGTCCCATACGCCATCGCGGCGGGGCGGGCATCGTGCCCGCACGCCGCATGAGCACCAGGCCCCTGTCCGGGGCGCCGCTTCGGCGGATCGAACTTCGGCGGGGCGAGCCCCGGCGGCGCCGACCTCTCCGCGCAGAGCCCGCTCGGGCGGGGCAAGACCCGCGCCCGCCCGGTGGGCCGGCGGACTCGCGCCCGCCGCGGATGCATGCGGCAATCCGCATCCATCCATCCGTCCCTTATACCGAACATATGCACCTGCGTCAACTCCATGGGGCTTTCACCTACTCGTCCAGCGAGACATACTTGAACGCCCCGCCATTCTCTTGCGCAATCCGCTGCATGATCGCCACTGCGTGCTCCGCCCGGTACTGAAAGAGGAACGTGTGGACGATCACGTCGCGGCGGGGATTGTGCTCGGCGAGGACGCGGAGGACGGCCCCGTTGTCCGGGAAGGCCCCGTCGGTCAGGAAGTACACCACCGACCGCTCCCCCGTCTTCCCTCCGTGGGCGACCTGCAACCCCCTCCGCAACGCCGGGACCGCGTCCGTCTGCCCCGCCGGAATCACCGTCTGCAGGAAGTCCACCAGGTCCCGCTTGTTCTCCGCCGTCGCGGGCATCAGGCGCTTCGGGGGGTTCTCCAACGGCTCGCCCGACCGGAAGAACAGCACGTGGAAGCTCTTCGTCCGGTCCAGCCGCCCGATGGAGACAATGATCTCGCGCACCACCACGTCGAACGTGTCGTGCATCGAACCGGAGCAGTCCACGACGTAGACGACGTTCTGCACCGGCTGTCCGCCATCACCGGCCGGGGTCCCGAAGAACCCCAGGCCCGTCCCCGTCCCGATCGTCAAGCCCTTCCCCCCCTCCCCGGGCCTCTGCGGCCCCGGTCCGCCGATCTGGATCGTCTCCACCTCGCCCTCGCCCCCGGAAGGCTCCTGGGGGATCACCGGGCGGTCGTGGGGGTTGGCTTGCACCTCCGTCGGGGCCTCCCGCTCGACAGGGGCCTCCGCATGGCGCTCGCGAAAGCGTTCGGAGGGCACGATGGAGACGGGGCCGGAGGGGGTGAGGTCCTCAACGCGGTCCTGAGTGACCAGGAGGGTGACGAAGGCGAAGATCAGGGCGATTCCGAGGTGAAAGAACATGCTGATGACGAAGGGCAGGGACCGCGACATCGCGGTCACGAACGTTTCATTCTCCCCGTGAACGACCCCGTCAGCGTGTTCATCCGAAAGGGGAGCCGGGCTCGGGGGCCCGGAGCGCGCTCGAGGCTGGGAGTCCGGGGGATCCGGGCGCCGATGGCTCGCATGCTCGTTCGCCATGTCCGCTCTCCTTCCATCTGAGGGCGGCGGGGAGGCGGTTAGAACGCTTCCCGCAGGCCGCCGCAGGGTTCACGACGGTACGCGAGCGCGGGGCTTCGAGGGTATGGTGGGCATACGGTGGGGCGCTACGCCCACAAAACCAGCAAGCCCGCGCCCACGGCAGCGCCCCAGCGAAGCGCCAGGCCCGATGGCCGTGGCTGGCTCCGACGGAGCACAGGCGCAAAGGTTGCGGTATGGCGGGTCTGGGCAGCGTTGCACTACCCGAAGTGGGCCCGCTGGGCCGGCCGAGGAGACCGGTCCGGGAGGCGGCGATGCGAATTCATGCCGCTCGCGAACGCGTGTCAACGCATCCGCTTAACTATTTCTATACAACCCCAAGTGTCCTGTCAATGCCAAAGTGTCCAACACGGAAGATTTGCAGCCACTCACGCCTTGAGACCTCTGAGGAATCAACCGCAGAGACGCGGAGGCGCGGAGAAGAGAGCGTTCTCGGGGCTCTTCTTCCGGATCTCAATGGCGTGTTCGGGATGGCGGAGAGGTCCCCGATCCTCCCGTCTTCGGGTGCACGACCGCATCTGCGCAGTGAACCGCTGTAGTCGATAGCCGCTCCCCGCCAACACGGGACCGGGTGGGAACAGGAACGATCGTGCCCCTCCCGTCTTCCCCGCCCTTGCCCGTTTCCCCGCTCTGCGCTATGATGGAGCCCGTGCAGATCCCCCGCATGCGAGGGTGGCGGAATTGGCAGACGCGCCAGATTTAGGTTCTGGTCCCGAAAGGGATGCGGGTTCGAGTCCCGCCCCTCGCAGTGACATTACACTTGCAGCCACCGTCCCCGTTCGGTGAGCAGTCGCTCCATGCGCTGACGGAGGACGGCGTCGGTGTGGGAGGGGCGCTCGTCGCTGCGCCCCAGTTCGGTGAGCAGGCGGACGAGGCAGGCGAAGTCCCGCGCGTCGATACGCTCGGGACGGATCGTCCGCTCGCGGCCCATGTTGTGGTAGTTGCCCAGCGGGACGCACAGCCCGCACGTTGCGTACGACCACGCCGCGAACGCCGTCGCCTCGCACGTGCCCCCGGGCATGAGGTGGCGAGTGAAGCGAAAGTCCTCCTCCGCCTCCGCCAGCCGTCCCGCCACCGCCGCCAGATGCGCCGTCAGCGACGGGTCGAACGTCCGCGCGCGGTCCCCCACCCGCAGGATCACCCCGTCGCCCAGTTCCGCTCCGGGCTGGGCCTTGGAGGCCTCGATCGACACGACCCGCGTGGCCGTGGGGAGCGTGCGATCGCGGCAGGCGGCCAACGCGCCGATGAACCCCACCTCCTCCGCACGCGTCAGCAGCGCCGCCCCCCGCCCCCCCGCCGCCGCCAGGTCCCCCAACGCGCACAGCACCGCCGCCACCCCCGCCAAGTCATCGATCGCACGGGCGTCGATCCGGGTTCCCCGCACTCGCATCGCCGGCAGATCCCACATCCCCACCGTCCCGGAGGGCAGGTCGGCGGGCTCGTCGAGTTCCAGGCGGCAGAGGGCGAAGGGCGAGTCCTCGCTGGGAACCACCTGGGCGAAAACGGCGCGAACGGAGCGGTCGGGCCCGAAGAACCGCACCGCCGATCCGGGGAAGTACTCCTCGCTGACGGACCCGCGGAACTCGGCCCACGCGGAGCGGGCGTCGGTGTGACGCAGGACGAAGCCCGGATGGTCCATGTGGGCCACGAAGACCCACCCGTCCATGGCCCCCTCCCCGACGGTAAGCAGCAGGTTGCTCCCCCCGTCCCGCCGCAGCCGGGCCGTGGGCGTCCGGGCCGCCCAGGCATCGACGAAGGCGGCGACGGCGTGTTCGCGGAAGGACGCGGTGGGAAGGGCCAGGACGGACCGCAGGATACTCTCGTGCCGTGCATGCATTTCGAATCGAACTCCCGTGGGGGCGGGGGCATCCCCGCTCGCCCGAATGCGTCGTGTCGGGGCAAGGCTTCGCGTCGGGCGGCGGCGCCGCCGCCGTATTGTATTCTCCGCCCATTCTGCTCTCGACGCCGTCCCGGCCGTTCCTTATAATCGCAACCAGTTCGCGGGCCTTGGGTTGAAGGGAACATGAACATGTCACGTAGAACCGGGTTCACTCTGGTCGAACTCCTGATCGTGATCGCCATCATCGCGATTCTGCTGGCGATCCTGACGCCCGTCATCGCCGAGGCCCGCAAGGCCGCGGGCATCACCGCCTGCAAGATGCACCTCAACGGGGTGTACAAGGGCCTGTACCAGTACCAGTCGGAGCACAAGGAATACCTCCCGCCGGACGGGATGTCGATGCGGGACTCGGTGGGCGGGCAGGGGGCGCTGAACTTCGGGGCCTACCACTACGTCGCCAACGGGTTCGTCCAGGGGAAGTTCTGGGCGGGGCTGCTGGAGTCGCAGAAGCACGTTCCCGGGGGCATGTTCGCGTGCCCGGGCACCCAGAGCCTGGACCCCAAGAAGTCCCCCACCTACCGCCCCACCGAGGGGCTTCTGCGCTGGAACCTGGCGGCGGGGACGGTGCAGGAATTCTTCAAGACCAGCAAGATCCCCTGGGGCTACATGTGGTCGCACTACGCCCTGCGCGACGGGGGGGATCGCTGGTCGAACCTGTACGCATCTTCGACGCTCATGATCGCCGAGACCGCCAACAACCACCCCGACTACCACCTCGCCTACTGGGACATGCGCCAGCATGGGGGGGTCCTGCCCCAGCGCCCGGCCTTCGCGTCCGTCGTGCCCGAGGTGAACCAGAACCTCTGCCTCTCCAACGGCAGCGTCGCCACCGTCCGCGACTGGGCCAACACCAAGAAGTGGGACCCCTCCGGGGAACTCCGCGACTACGTCTACCCCCACAACCAAGGGACCAAGCGGAGCTGGTTCTGGTGGACCATGGACCGCGAGTTCGGCACGGACTTCCGCCACTCCCCGCAGGCCGACAAGGAGTAGCCCGCGGCCCTCACGGCCGGACCGAGACGTCGAACTCCCCGTCGGGCTTGAGGTACAGCGTCTGGGTGGGGAAGGCGAACTCGATCCCCGCCTCGTTGAACCGCCGCAGCAGCTCCAGGTTGAACTCGTGGTTGAACGCCTGGAACTGCCAGTAGTCGTTGGGCTGGAACCAGTAGACCACCAGCAGGTTCAGCGAGTCGGCGTTGAAGTCGCTGAAGAGGGCCTTCGGTTCCTTGTCGGGGGCGAAGCTCGCCTTCCGCTTCGCCAGCATGTCCTTGAGGATGTCCAACCCCTGCTGGAGCTTTTCGGGGGAGGTGTCGTAGGTGACGGTCACGTTGAGGTTGCGGCGAATGAAGGGGCGGGCGGCGACGTTCTCGATGGCGTCCTGGGCGACGTTGGCGTTGGGGAGCGTCACGAGGTGCCCGTAGAACGTCCGCAGCCGCGTCGAGCGGAAGCCCACCTCCTCGATCGTCCCCTCGTAGTTGCCGATCTTGACCCAATCGTTCAACTGGAACGGCCGATCGGCGAGGATCGTGACCGATCCGAAAAGATTCGCCAGCATGTCCTTGGCCGCCAGCGCGACGGCCAGCCCGCCGATGCCCAACCCGGCGATGAGGGCCCCGATGTCCCAGGCGAAGACGTTCTGGGCGATGAACAGCGCCACGACGATCACCACGAACACCCGCAGGGACTTGCGGAGCAGCGGGACGAGCTGGTCGTCCAGGAGCGTCTCGCTCCGCCCGGTCCAGCGGAGGAGGTAGAACTCGACGATGTCCACGACGCGGTAGATGAACCACCCGGCGGCGAGGACGGCGAGCGTGGTGCAGACCTGCAGCCAGAAGGCCGTCACGTCGAACCGCCCCTCCTCGGACTTGAGGACCATGAAGTGCCCCGCGACGTAGAGCCCCCCCGCAATGGCCAGCAGCGCCACCGGGCCGACCATCGCGTGCAGGAGCATGGAGACTACGGGCAGGCGCTGCCCGTCGCGGAGGCGCTGGGCCTGACGTTCGATCACGAACCCCGCGATCTTGCCGACGACGAGGCTCACCAGGATCACCCCCAGCAACGCCGCCCACTGCCACAGGAGGTTCCCGAGGAAGCGGTACTCGGTGAGGAAGGCGTGCCAGGGCGCGGGATCAACGACGAGTATGGGCATGCGGAACCTCCGTATCCAGGGTTCGACGAGCCCGCGCGGCACACCGGCGGCCGATGCGGCGACCGGCTCGGGGGCGGCGTGGCGCGGCAGGCGGGCTCGGAACCGCCCCCATGATAGCCTCTCGCCCTCCCCGTGTCACGGGGCTACCTGACGGCCGCGAGGAAGGGAGGAACTGCGGGTGGAGGCCCCCGGTTCGCCGGGCCAGCGGGCCCATCGGAGGATGTTGCGGGGCGGCGGACCGGCGGACCGGGGGGGAGCTTGGACCTAAGTATCATCCTTTCGGCCGCTTAGGATCCGATGGCGGCGAGACGCATCGTCGGCGAATCATCTTGACCGAAAACCGAAGGTTTGCGTAGAATACGTCCAAGACATACACAGGCGGGGCGGGCGAATGTGGTTCGACCCCCGCCGTGGAACCGGTTCACGACGGCTGAGGGATCTCGACGGAAGGTTGTTTTCCTGTCGGCGGGCCGTCCGGTCAACCGGCGTTCGAGCACGGGGTTCTGCCCCCGGCTTGTGTCGCGTACGTCGCCCGGATCTCCGGGACCTGTTGGTACGTAAAGGACGTCGCGGCGCGGAACGCCGATCATTCGTCCCCTGGGGACGAGGCCTTCGGGTCATAGAATTCACAGAGCGAACGGCATGAGAGTGCAGTACGGTTTGGAGACAACGGCTCGCAGCGCGGCGGATCGGACGCCCGGGGGAGGGAACGGCGTGTGCGCACGCGGTCCCGGCCGGGCGGTGCGACGGCAACCGCCGATGTTACAGCAGCTTGCCGCCACCTCACGCCCCCGCGCCCGCGGGGGGGGATCGTAGTGCAGACCTGCAACGCTTGGTGAATTGGGCCTGATCGCGACCTTGGTTCCGTTCCGTCGCCCTGCGCGCGGAGCGGCGCCGCCCGCCCGAACCTCCCCCACGAGATCCCCTCGGTACGTCCTCATTGGGAAAGGATCCGTACGATGGGAGATCCCGGATTGCTGGCGGCCATGGGTGGCAGCCAAGTCGTAGCCATCGCCTTCGCCGTCGCCATTGCCTTCTTCTTCATCGGCGCGTACGCCAAGTACCGCCATGAGCTGTCCCAGCGCGCGCGGGCCGAGAAGGAGTTCGATGCCAAGCGGCAGGCCGCCGAACTCGAGGCCCAGAAGATCATCGCCGAAGCCCAGGCCAAGGCCCAGAGTGAATTCGTCACCCGGCGGGAGCAGTTCGAGAAGGACACCGACGCCGCCCGCCGCGAACTCCGCGAGGAGGAGAAGCGGCTGTCGAAGCGTGAGGACATCCTCGACCAGAAGCTCGAGACGATCAACTCCAAGGAACGCATGACCGAAACCGCCGAAAAGGCCCTCGCCGAACGCGAGAAGGGCCTGGCGGCCAAGGACAAGCAGTACAACGACCTCATCGCCCACCAGAAAACCCAGCTCCTCAAGATCGCCCAGCTCTCCATGGAGGACGCCCAGAAGGTCGTCCTGTCCCAGGTCGAGAAGGACATGGAGCAGGAGTGCGCCCAGGTCGTCCAGAAGCGCCTCGATGAGGCCAACGAGTCCGCCGACGAGCAGGCCCGCGAGATCATCGTCCGCGCCATCCAACGCTACGCCGCCGACCAGACCGCCGAAGCCACCGTCTCCTCCGTCGAGATCCCCTCCGACGAGATGAAGGGACGCGTCATCGGCCGCGAGGGCCGCAACATCCGCGCCTTCGAAAAGGCCACCGGCGTGGACGTCATCGTCGACGACACCCCGGGCGTGGTCGTCGTCTCCGCCTTCGACCCCGTCCGCCGCGAGACCGCCCGGCGGTCGCTGGAGAAACTCATCCGCGACGGGCGCATCCACCCCACCCGCATCGAGGAGGTCGTCGCCACCGTCGACAAGGAGGTCCAGCGGGAGATCCACGAGTACGGCAAGCAGGCCCTCATCGACGCCAACGTCCGCGGGGTCCACAACAAGCTCACCGACCTGCTCGGCCGACTGCACTTCCGCACCAGCTACGGCCAGAACGTCCTGCAGCACTCCATCGAGGTCGCCTACCTCTCGCAGGTCATCGCCGATGAGCTGGGCCTCAACGCCCAACTCGCCCGCCGCGCCGGGCTCCTGCACGACATCGGCAAGGCCGTCGATCACGAGGTCGAGGGCTCCCACCCCGACATCGGGGCCGACCTGTGCAAGCGCTACGGCGAGAAGGACCTCATCATCAACGCCGTCGGCGCGCACCACGGGGACCTGGAGGCCGCGAGCATCTACTCCCCGATCGTCTCGGCCGCCGACGCCATCAGCGCCTCGCGCCCCGGGGCGCGGCGGGAGACGCTCGAACGCTACATCCAGCGCCTGCAGAAGCTCGAAGCGATCGCCATGTCCTTCGAGGGCGTCTCGCAGGCCTACGCCATCCAGGCCGGCCGCGAGGTCCGCGTCCTCGTCGACGCCGAGAACGTCGACGACCGCCTCACCGGCAAGATCGCCCGCGACATCGCCAAGCGCGTCGAGGACGAACTGGAATACCCCGGCGAGGTCAAGGTCACGCTCATCCGCGAGACGCGGTGCGTCGAGTACGCACGGTAGCGGAAGCAGGTGAATTCGGCGGCCGCGCGGCAACGGTAGCTCGTGCGGGTCTCGAAATTCGAAATCCGAAGGACCGAAATCCAAAACGCCGACTCGCGGGCGCGGCTGGAACTCCTACTGCCGCCCCGACCGCGAGTCGGCGTTTCTGTCATTCGGATTTGCCGTTTTGAGTTTGTTTCGGATTTCGTGCTTCGGATTTCGGATTTACCGCCCCCTACCGCCGTCCCCAGTGCGGGGGCACGTCGTCTTCCAAGGTGCGGTCGGGGTCCACGGGGGACGATGCCTCGCGGATGTCGCGGAACTGCTTGCGCATCTCCACCACCTCGCGGTGCAGCGCGGTCACGACCTCGTTGAGGTCCGCCACCTGCTTCTCCAGGTACATCATCCGCTCCTGCATCTCGATGATCGGATCGTCGGGGCTCATGGATGTTCTCTCTGCGTTCTCTGCGATCTCCGCGGTGCAATCCGCGGTCACACGGAGTCTATCCGCCACCGCGAGCACAGCAGGGCGCACTTGTCCTCGCGGCGGTGGGGCTTCTGGTAGTACACGGTCAGGATCGACCCGTCGGACAGCTCGACCGACGACGGGTAGCCCAGGTCCGCGTCGGGCCCGTCGTCGCGGAGCACGAGGTCGTGCTCCCACGTCTCGCCCTCGTCGCGGCTGAGGGCGACGCGCTGCCCGAACGGCGCCAGGCGATAGCCGTACACCATCACCAGCACCCCCGAGGAGTGCCGCAGCAGGTGCGGGGGCGACCCGTGGAACCCCAACGGACGGGGAACGCTCCAGGTTGCCCCCCCGTCATCGCTGTGCGTCTGGAGGATGGAGAACGGGATGATTCCCGCGTCGGCCACCTTGGGGGCGTTGGGGCGGTCCTGGACGCGGATCATGCCCAGCAGCCGCCCGGAGGGAAGCTCGATGGCGTGGGGCTCGTGGTAGTTCCCCACGGCCGTGCCGTTCAGCAGCGGGACCTCCCCGGTGAGCACCCACGTCTGCCCTCCGTCGGCGCTTCGCAGGGCCTGCACGCGCCCCTCCCCCCGCTGCCGCCAGGGCAGCCGTTCCTTGCCCAGGTACAGCAGCGAACCGTCGCGGAGGACCGTGGGCCCGTGGGGCGAACTGACGGGCACGCGGATGGTCGGGCCCCACGTCTCGCCCGCGTCGTCACTGATGCGGAGGAAGGAGCCTTCGCAGCGTGCGGCAAGGGCGTCGTCGGTGGCGTCCAGGCCCTTCCGCCACCGCTGCTGCATGAGCGGAGGCAGGGAGTCGAGGTGGCCCTCCGCGACAAACGAGCGGTTGTAGCTGACGAACCACGTCAGCAGCACGCTCCGCCCGCCCAGGGCCACCAGCCCCGTGTCGCGGTCGTCCAGGGGCCCGTCATTGATCACGCGTGGAGCGGACCACGACGCACCCCCGTCGTCGCTTCGCAGCAGCACCGACCGCCCGAACGGGCACACGTGCTCGTTCCGCAGGCCCGACGCGGCCACCAGAAGGGTCCCGTCGCTCAGGCGGGCGACGGTGGGCCACCCGAAGTATCCGAAGAAGTCGTTCTCCAGCGAGAAGATCGTTCCGTGTTCGGCGGTGAGGGGGCGAGGCATGGCGTCTCCTTGACCAAGGGTGGCGATAGAATACCGGCGGGCAGGGGCGAGGGGAAGGCCTCAGGTGGAATCACCACCATCGTCGGACGATCCCCTATCACGAAAGCCGCTTCTGCCCCGATTGAGCCTTTGGCCGGACGAGTCCACAATGGGTGCTGCAACCGCAGTGGGAGCGGACAGGGTTGGTCCGCTCCAAACACCCTGCAAGGAAGAAGATCCGCCGTGAAAAGATGTCCCTACCATACCGACAAGTGCGATGCGTTTCTCGACTACGTCGCGAACGTCTCGGAGAGTTTGGCCACTCGCGGCCGCGAGCATTACTGCTGTGCCCATCCCGAGCTTTGCGCGCGCTATCGCGTGGCGCACAGTCAGGGCGTGGATGCCGTGCCGGACCGCCTGGGTCCGTGGAATGGGAGTCGCGCGCCTCAGAACAGCCACTCGATAGGGAGCGTGTAAGTACGCTGCGCCTGCGATCAGACGGCCGGCGACAGGGAGACGAGTTGGAAGGGCTTCGATGGCGCGCACAGCGCAGGGCCGAGGAGACAGCCCGATACCTCTATGCTCCAGCCTCATGCCTCTCTCTGCGCCCGGGGTGGGCACCGCCCCCAAGCGCACTGTTTGCCGCTCGGATGTGCCTCGCCCGACAGGTTCGTCCTCCCCAAGAGCGCGGGGAGCATGCGGCTTGAGGGTGGCACCCACACCAAGGCCCCGTTCCATGAGCGGCTACCTCTTCTACCAGAACAGAAGGTCGCTCACAGAGCGATCGACTTTCGGTTTTTTCCCTTGCTGCTCTCGTAAAGGAGTGTAGAATACTACTGACTGACCAGTCAGTCACAGCCATTCCGGCACAAAGGCGGACGGAACGTGAGTACCGCCTTTTTTTCGGGGTCGGCAATGACTGACCGGTCAGTCGGACGGCCGCGGACAAAGCCGACATTCGGCGACAAGCCTCGGCGCGGCCGAATGCCGGACGGTTCTGCCTGGCGGCGGGGCTAACGGACGCAGGAGAACGGAATGACCACCAGCGAAAACCATACAGGCAAGCGGGAGGCGATCCTCGCGGCGGCCGAACGGGTCTTCGGGCAAAGCGGCTATGCCGCCGCCACCGTCGACGCCGTCGCCGCCGAGGCGGGGGTCGCCAAGGGCAGCGTCTACAACTACTTCAAGAGCAAGGAGGCCCTCTTCCACGAGGTCTTCCTCGCCACCGTCGAGGTCGCCGAGGCCGAACTCGCCCGCATCACCGACGCGCCCGGGACCGCTGCCGAGAAAATCGGCCGGGGACTGGAGTTCTGGCACGAACGGCTGGAGCGGTTCCTGGGCATCGGGCGGATGGTAATCGAGGCCTGGTCCGTCGCCGCCGGCGAGAACAGCCAGGGCCAGCTCACCAGTGCTCTTCGCCGCGGGTACGACGGGCCCACGCGGTTCCTCGAGGAGATCATCCGCCAGGGCGTGGCGAGCGGGGAGTTCCGCTCGGACATCGAACCGCCCGTCGCCGCCAACCTCATAGACGCACTGCTCGATGGGGTCATGCTCCAGGTCATCCTGGGCGTCCGCCCGCGCGTGGACGCCGTCGCCCTGGGCCAGATGCGTAATGCCATTCTCGCGGCACTTCGCGGCCCCGCGCCCCAGTCCATCCGTGAGACCGTTCGCTCGGAAGAGGGAGTCTGACATGAGCCGTAAGACACAGCATTCCAAGGGGTTCCTGTTCCGCCTCGTGCCGCTGGCGATCGTGGTGTCGTTCCTCGGCGGGGTGGTGGCCGTCGGGACCCTCCTGCCCAAGCGCGACACCGACGCCGCCCCGCAGGAGCGCCCGCCCGTGAACGTCCAGATCCAGGTCGTCGAGCCCCTCCCGACGCTGGCCGATGAGTTCACCCTCAACGCCGGCGTCGAGCCCCTTGCCGTCGTCACCCTCGCCGCCGAAGTCGCCGGCCGCGTCGAGGCCTACGCCGGCAAACACGATCCCCCCACCCCCAACGGGATCCCCGCGTGGAACGGCTCGGGCATCGCCGACCGCGGAGCGCCCATCGACGAGGGCGATCGCGTCACCGCCGGACAGCCCCTGGTGTACCTCAACACCGAACTCCTCCGCGCCGACCGCGACCAGGCGGCCGCCCAACTCGAGTACGACCTCCGCGACCTCGAGACCACTGAGAAGCTCCTGGAACGCAACGTCGCCACGCCCCTGGAGGTCGAGCAGAAGCGCACCGCCGTCAACCGCTCCCGCGCCACCCTCGCCTCCGCCGACGCCCGCCTCCGCCGCACCGCCATCCACGCCCCCGTCCCCGGGCGGCTGAACCGGCTGCTCGTGGAGGAGGGCGAGTACGTCTCCCCCGGCACGCCCGTCGCCGAGATCGTCGATACCGATACCGTCAAGGTCGTCGTGGACGTGCCCGAGCGGGACATCCCCTTCCTGCGCACGGGCGACCGCGGGCGGATCCTCGACCTCCTCGGGGACAACCGCGACCGCGTGGGCGAGATCACCTACATCAGCGAAACCGCCGATCCCGGCACGCGGACGACGCGGATCGAGATGAGCGTCGACAACCGCGACGCCAAGCTCCGCGCCGGACAGATCGTCCGCGTCCGCCTCAAGCGCCGTGACCTGCAGGACGTCGTCATGATCCCCCTCAAGGCCGTCATCCCCTGGGAGCAGGACCTGGCGGGGACGCTGGGCGGCACGACGCCGGCGTACACCGTCTACATCGAGCGCAACGGCCAGGCCGAGCGGAGGGACATCGAGATCGACATCCGCTTTGTTCGCGGCGATCAGGTGCGGGTGCTGAAGGGCCTGGAGGCGGGCGATCGCCTCATCGTTTCGGGCCACCGCCTCGTCGGGCCCGGGCAGGTCGTGAAGGTGCAAGCCCTCGACGCACCGCCCGCGCCGGACGCCCTCGCCGCACCGCAGGCCCTGCCCGCGACCGCACCGGGGACGGACGCCCACACCCCCCCGGTCCTCGGCGTGGGACAGGCCGCCCCCCCAGCGCCGGAGGCAACGAGGTAGCCCCATGATCCTCTCCAATGCCGCCCTCAAGAACCGCACCACCGTCGCGGTGCTGATCCTCATCATCGCCGTCGCCGGCATCTCGAGCTACGCCACGCTCCCGCGCGAGAGCGCCCCCGACGTCAAGATCCCCTACATCCTCATCAGCACGACCCACCAGGGCGTCGCCCCCGAGGACATCGAGAACACCATCACCAAGGAGATCGAGAAGGAACTCTCCGGCCTCAAGGGCCTCAAGGAGTTCACCTCCTCCTCCTCCGAGGGCATGTCGTTCATCAAGGTCGAGTTCGACCCCGACATCGACATCGACGACGCCCTGCAGCGCGTGAAGGACAAGGTGGACCTGGCGAAGGTCAACCTCCCCCTCGACGCCGACGAGCCCGTCGTCAGCGAGCTGAACATCTCCGAGATGCCCATCATGATGATCAGCATCTCCGGGCCGATCTCCCCCGTCCGCCTCAAGGGCATCGCGGAACTGCTCGAAGACTACATCGAGAGCATCCCCGGGGTGCTGGGCGTGGACATCCACGGCGCGCTGGAGCGCGAGATCCGCATCGAGATGGACCCCGACCGCGTGGCCGCCTACGGACTGACCCTGCCGGAACTGCTCAAGCTCATCCCGTCGGAGAACGTGAACGTCTCGGCGGGCGGGCTGGAGACGGAGGGCATGAAGTTCAACGTCCGCGTCCCGGCGGAGTTCACCAACCCCGAGGAGGTGGACCGCCTGCTGCTGACGGTGCGGGACGGCAAGCCCATCTACCTCTCCGACGTCGCCCGCGTGCGGGACACGTTCGAGGACCGCGGCAGCTACTCCCGCCTGAACGGGCAGCCCTCCCTCACCGTCGCCGTCCGCAAGCGCACCGGGGCGAACATCGTCGACATCGCCACGCAAGTGAAGGCCGTGCTCGCCGAGTTCCGCACGCAGGCCCCCCAGGGCGTGCAGCTCGAAACCGTCATGGACCGCTCCGACGACATCAACATGATGGTCCGCGACCTCGAGAACAACATCGCCTCCGCCCTCATCCTCGTGGTCCTGGTGCTGGTGCTGTTCATGGGCCTGCGGACCAGCATGATCGTGGCGGCCGCCATCCCCCTGAGCATGCTCATGAGCTTCGCGGTCCTGCAGGCGATGGGCGTGACGCTGAACATGGTCGTGCTGTTCTCCCTCATCCTCGCCCTGGGCATGCTGGTGGACAACGCCATCGTCATCGTCGAGAACATCTACCGTTACCGCGAGATGGGACACGGGCGGATCGAAGCGGCGATGAAGGGCACGGGCGAGGTCGCCTGGCCGGTCATCACGTCCACGGCGACGACGGTGGCGGCCTTCGCGCCGCTGCTGTTCTGGCCCGGGATCATGGGCGAGTTCATGAGCTACCTGCCCCTGACCGTCATCGTCGTGCTCACCTGTTCACTGTTCGTGGCCCTGATCATCACCCCGGTGATGTCCTCGATCTTCCTGGGCGGGGTGCGGCCGCGACCCGTCGAGGCGCGGGAGTCCCGCTTCACCGGCGCCTACCGCCGCCTGCTCACCGTGGCCATGCACCACCGCGCCACGACGCTGATCCTCTCGTTCCTCCTGCTCGCCGGAGTGTTCATTGCGTACGGCAAGCGGTCGCGGGGCATCGAGCTGTTCCCCGACCCCGACCCCGCCGAGGCCGTCGTCAACCTCCGCGCCCCGCAGGGCACGAACATCCGCGAGAGCGACCGCCTCACCCGCGCAGTCGAGCAGGCCGTCGAGCGCTTCCGCCGCAACCCCGACGGGACGACCGCCATCGACCACATCGTCGCCAACGTCGGGTCCGGCAGCGGCGATGCGCTGTTCGGGGGCGAGAGCGGCCCCCACGTGGGCAACCTCACCCTCGTCTTCCCCGACTACGAGGACCGCGCCCGCCCCTCCGCCGAACTCATCCAGGAGATCCGCGCCGCCCTCACCGACATCACCGGGGCGGAGGTCAAGGTCGAGAGGCAGGAGCACGGCCCGCCCACGGGGTCGGCCGTCACCGTCCGCATCATCGGGGACGACCTGCGGAGGCTCGAGGCGGTCAGCGAGCAGGCACGGCAACTGCTGGCCGACGTGCCCAACCTGGTGAACCTGCGAAGCGACCTGGAGGCCGCCCGCCCCGAGCTGTCCTTCCGCATCGACCGCGAGCGGGCCATGCTGCTGGGCGTGAACACCCAGGTGGTGGGCCAGTTCCTCAAGACGGCCGTCCTGGGCATGAAGGTCGGGGACTTCCGCGAGTTCAACGACGAGTACGACATCGTCCTGCGGCTCCCGGAGTCGCAGCGGGTGAACATCGAGGATCTGCTCCGCCTCCGCGTGCCCAACGCATCGGGCCAATCCGTCCCGCTGAGTTCGCTGGGCAACTTCGAGTACCGCCCCGGGCTGGGGACCATCCACCGCCTGGACCAGAAGCGCATCGTGACGCTCACGGGCGACGCGGAGGGGCGGCTGGGCCCGGAGGTCCTCAAGGACGCCCGCGCCCGCCTGGACACGGGGCTCAAGGTCCCTGCGGGCGTCGAGGTCCGCTACGCGGGCGAGAAGGAGGAGCAGGACAAGGCCGGCAGCTTCCTGATGAAGGCGGGCATCCTGGCGATCCTGCTCATCCTCGCCATCCTCGTCACGCAGTTCAACGCGATGTCGGTCCCGCTGATCATCATGACCACGGTCATCCTCTCGACCGTCGGGGTCTTCGTCGGTCTGATGGTGCTGGATCTGCCGTTCGGGATCGTCATGACGGGCGTGGGCGTGATCTCGCTGGCGGGCGTGGTGGTCAATAACGCCATCGTGCTCCTGGACTACACGCGGCAGTTGCAGCGCGACGGGATGGAACTGGTCGAGGCGGCCATCCAGGCGGGCGTGACCCGCCTCCGCCCCGTGCTCCTGACGGCCGGGACGACCATCCTGGGCCTGCTGCCGATGGTGACGGGCGTGAGCGTGGACTTCCACACGTTCACCCTCGCCACGCGGAGCGAGTCCACGGAGTGGTGGAAATCGATGGCCGCCGCCGTGATCTTCGGTCTGGCGTTCGCGACGCTGCTGACGCTCGTGGTCGTCCCGTCGTTCTACGTCATGCTCCAGCGGGCGGCGATGAAGCTGGGGCTGGGCAAGGTGCGGAAGGCGGACGAGATGGAGGCACAGCGGCCCCCCGAACCCGTAGCGGTCCCCACCGGAGTGGAGTGACCGTCCGCCTACTGCCCCAGCAGGTTGTTCAGCGCGTCCTGGGCGGTCTTGCGGGCATCCTTGGCGAGGTTGGGGTCGATGGACCGTTCGGCCTGGTCGAGCAGCTTCTGGGCCTCGGGGCCGGCGGCGGCGTGGACCTGGGACTCCAGGTTCGCCAACAGGTTCGCCGGCAGGCGGCCCTCGCCCTTCTCCAGCAGCGCCTCCATGACGGCCGGGACGATCCGCGACAGCAGTTCGCCCATCGCCACGCCCGATCCATCCGACGACACGCCGCTCAGGACGACCTCGGGCACGCGGACGGTGATCTTCTGGCCCGCCCCGGTCTCCGGCAGCAGGTGGAACGTGCCCGTGACGTTGCGGATGACGATGCGGTCCACCTTCACCCGCTTGCCGGGCTGGTCCTCTTCGGGCACGGGGGCCTCCTCGCGCCCGCCCTGCCCGCCGAACCGCTGGAGGCTCTCCAGGATCTTCCCTACGTTCGTCCCGTCCAGCCGCTGCACGATCTGCACGTCCAGCCCGTCGAGTTCGAATTTCGAGACCTCTACCGTGTCCCCGAAGAGGCTCGCGGGGCGAAGGGCGAGGTCGAAGCGGCCGGTCTGGAGGGCGTGCTCGCCCTCGAACCCCGCGGGGTTGGCCACGCGGAGGCCGTCCATCGTCAGCGTGCCCTGCAGCAGCGAGAGCGTGAGTTCCTTGACGGTCGTGGGCACGCCCATCGCGTACGAGCCCCCCTGCTCCACGCCGGTCTTGGCGAGGGAATCGGCGAAGTACCACGCGGCCGCGACGGCGAGGACGACAAGAACCACCAGCGTGACGATCAGACGAGCGATGAATTTGATCATGAGCGGGCTCCTTGGCTGCGTTCGAAACCAACGTGCCACAGTATACGCCCCTGACCTGTTCCCGGGGCGCCCAAACGCCGCGGCTCGTAGTGGACCGTCTACCCCGAAGCACAGCGCTGGGTGCCGCAAAGTACAGCGCTGGGTGCCGTGGTTTGCGGAGCGCAGCGGAGCAACCACGCCAAGCCAACGCGGCTTTTGAGCATAGGCGGTGTACCAGGGCGCGCACGCGGCTGCGCTTCGCTCCGTGCGTGCCCTACCCTTGTCCCGTGCGTGCCCACCCGCCGTCAGAACGAGAACGCTTGCCCGGGGGCCGGGATGCGGGCGTTGCGGCAGCCGGCGGAGGCGAGAAGGCTTTGCATGGCGTGCAGTTGGGTGGTCTCCCCATGCACCGCGAAGGCCGTGTCGAGCTTGGCCGCCCCGGGCGCCAGGATCCGCTGGAAGTCGTCCATGTCCGCATGGGCGCTGAACCCGTTGAGGATCTGCACCTCGGCGAGGAGCTTGTAGGTCCGCCCGAAGATCCGCAGCTCCTCCACCCGCTCCACGATCCGCCGCCCCAGCGTGTGCTGCGCCTGGTAGCCCACGATGACCACGGTGTTCCGCTCGTTCCCGATGTTGTTCTTGAGGTGGTGCAGGATCCGCCCCGCCTCGCACATCCCACTCGCCGAGATGATCACGCACGGGTCGGGGCGGCCGTGCAGGCTCTTGGACATGGAGACGTCCGAGACGTACGTCACGATCCCGTCCCCGAAGATGTCGCCCTCGGACCGCCAGAAGTCCTGCGCCTCGGCGTCGTAGCACTCGGGGTGGCCCGCGAACACGCCGGTGGCGTTGGTGCTCAGGGGCGAGTCGACGTAGATCGGCAGCGGATCGAGCAGGCCCTGGGCGATGGCGAGCGTGAGGTAGTACACGATGTTCTGCGTCCGCCCCACGCTGAAGGCGGGGATGATGACCTTGCCCCCGCGCTGGCGGGTCTTGTTGATGATCCGCACCAGGTCCGCCTGCATCTGCCCGGGGTTCTCGTGGCGGCGATGGGCGTAGGTGCTCTCGGTGATCAGCACGTCCGCGGCGGGCAGGGGGTTGGCGGGATCGCGGAGAATGGGCATCTCGAAGCGGCCGAGGTCGCCCGTGTACAGGATCCGCGCCCCGCCCCAGAACCCGCCCGTCTCGATCAGCAGCATCGCCGAGCCCAGGATGTGCCCCGCCTCCAGGAACGTCACGCGACAGCCGTCGGCGAAATCGATGGGCTCGTTGTACTCCACCCCGCGGAACAGCGGTTCGCTGGCGCGGGCGTCGTCGAGGGTATACAGGGGCTCGATGTGCTCGGCACGGCTGCGGGCGCGCTTCTCGTTCCAGTACCGCGCATCTTCCTCCTGGATATGGGCGCTGTCGGCGAGGAGGAACTTGCACAGGTCCGCCGTCGCCGCCGTGCAGTAGACCGGGCCGCGGAAGCCCTTGGACACCAGCAGCGGAATCCGCCCGCTGTGATCGATGTGGGCGTGGGACAGGAGGATCCCGTCGAGGTCCTTGGGGGGGATGGGCAGGGCGGTGTTCATCTCCCGCGACCAGTCCCGCCGCCCCTGAAACAGCCCGCAGTCCAAGGCGAACGTCTTGCCCTTCACGCGCAGCAGGTGCATGGACCCCGTCACCGTCTCGGCCGCCCCGAAGAACTCCAGTTCCGCCATTCGATCCTTCCCTTCTGTACTGCACCGCGGCTCGGCCGTGGGATGGCCATAGTGTACCGCATCGCCCCCCCGCCTGTCAGCGCGAAGCCCGGGCCTGCGGAGCACAAGCCTGCGGAACGCGGACCTGCGAAGCACGGGACTGCGGAGCGCGGGCCTGCTGTTGGTATCGGTTCGTCCCCGGAAGGACCTGAACCCGCTCTCGGCCGATGAAAACTCCTCTCCCCGCGGGCAAGACCTTTTTCCCCTCGGAAAACGCCCCCTCCACCCGCACAGGAACCCCTCTCCCCCCGGGGAGAGGATGTCGCGCAGCGACAGGTGAGGGGGCCCTTCGACCACCAGCACGGTCAGAAGCTTGCGGAAATCAATGCCCACGGGACAAGCCCTGCAAGGGCGGTCCCGTGGGACGGTCCAGACCAACCAAACGGTCCCGATCCATCATCCACGCTACCGCACGGGTCCGATCAGATAGCTGTCGTTGGGGTCGGTGTGATTCTCAATCCCCATCACCCCCGCCCGCGAGGGTCCGCCGGCCGAGTAGATGTTGTCACCGTCCACGCCCACGTCGGCGCGGTCGGACTTGCCGATGGTGACGCTCGCGCGGAGGAAGTGGATCTGCCCCTCTCGCGCATGGTTGCGGCTGAGGCCCGCCAGGCGCGTCCGTTCATCCATCGAGTTTGACCAGTCGGGAGGGGTCCAGGTGGCGGCGTCATACACGGGGGTCTTGTCGGCAGCGAAGATGGCATCTCCCGTCAGCGAATCCGTCAGGCCCTGGACGTACTGACCGTCCTGCCGACGAAGCGGGGCCTGCCACGAGTAGCTCAGGTTCACAGGGCGTGAGAAATCCCACTTGTACGCACCGGAAACCTGCCGGGTGTCCTCATCCGCCGTGGCGTCACGGACGGCGGGACAGATGAACATCCGTTTAGGGTGTCCGGAGCGCAGGAGCAGGAACGGTAACGCGCTGACAGAGCGGTCGCCCCCCGCCGCCGGATCGATGGTCGCATTCGTGCCCGTCGGGGCCGTCTCCCAGGCGTCCGTGCCGACGATCCACGGAAACCCGTCGTCGTTGTCTTCCTGATATATCGCAAGGGCTTTGCCCATCCCGTGGAGGTTCGTCATGCACAGGGCGGCTGGGGGCATCTGCTTTGCCCGCCTAAACACGTACATGCCCACCGCCGTCAGCACGGCGATGAGCACGAGCACAATCCCCACTTCCACCAGCGTGAACCCGTGTCGGACCCGCCAATCGTGCCCACATCTCGACATGGCCTCTCCTCGCACAACGCGCTGCATCAGTTCGCCCCCCTACCGCACCGGTCCGATCAGGTAGCTGTCGTTGGGGTCCGTGTGATTCTCGATCCCCATCACGCCGCGCGGGGAGGCCCCCCCGGTGGTGTAGATGTTGTCACCGTCCACGCCCACGTCGGTCAAGTTCACGTCGGCGCGCTCGGATTTGTCCACGGTGATGCTCGCGCGGAGGAAGTGGATCTGCTCGCCCCCGCGAACGTCCCGGCCCGTGTGGTTCCGGCTCATGCCGTTCTCGCGGTCCCGGTTCCGGGCTTCCTCCTGCTCATCGCTACCCGTGTACGCCGTCCAGTGACTCGCGGCCCAGTCCACCTTGCTGGGGTCCCCGCCGTCGTACGTCGGGTTCTTGTCAGCGACGACGACCAGGCTCGACAGTGACCCATCCACCCCCGTCACGTACCGCCCGTCCCGCCGCAGCGGCGCCTGCCAGGAGTAGCTGAGGTTCGTGTGGTGCGAGAAGTCCCAGTGGTACTCCCCCGACGGCGCCTGCGTGTTGTCATCGGCCTCTGCATCTCGATCGGAGGGGCAGATGAACATCCGCGACGGCTGGCCGTCGCGGACCAGCAGGAACGGGATGGCGCTGGCCGAGCGGTTCACGTCCGCGGCCGGCTCGGCCGTTTGGTTCGTCCCGGTCGTCACGTGCTCCCAGCCGCCGGTCCCCTCGATCCACGGCCAGGCGTCGTCGTTGTCGCTTTGGTAGATGGTGACAGCCTTGCCCATCCCGTTGAGATTGCTCATGCACGCCGCCCGGCGAGCAAGTTCACCGGAGATGCCCGGCAGGGGGAGGCCCAGGAGCAGCCACAGGAAGACGGGGACGAGGATGACAATGATAATCACCTCTCTCAGCGTAAGACCGGACCGTCCCGCACCGATGCTCGTCCGCCTCACCATGGCGACGCCCCTTTCCGCGTGCGCACTGCCTTGTGCGACCTCGGTGTCGTGTGTCCCCTACCGCACCGGCCCGATCAGGTAGGTGTCGTTGGGGTCCGTGTGATTCTCGATCCCCATCACGCCGCGCGGGGAGGGCCCCCCGGTGGTGTAGATATTGTCGTCGCCGATTCCGACGTCGGCCTGCTCGGATCTGTCCACGGAGATGCTCGCGCGGAGGAAGTGGATCTGCTCGCCCCCGCCGACCCGCGGGCCCTTGTGGTTCTGGCTCATGCCGTGGGTGCGGTCGAAGTCCTTCTCGTCGTCGCTCCGCGGACCGCGCCACTTGGCCCAGTCCACCCTCCCCGGATCCCCGCCGTCGTACGCCGGGGTCTTGTCGGCGGCGATGACGGCGGAGGAGCGGGGATCGCTGAAGGATGGATTCACGGGCAGGCCCGCCTGCCAGCGGCCGGTGGCGACATCGCGCACCGGCGCCTGCCACGAGTAGCTGATGTTCGCGTGGTTCGAGAAGTCCCAGTCGTACTCCCCGTTCGTCTGGATGGCCAAGTCGGGCTGGGCGGTCTCGTCGGAGGGGCAGACGAACATCCGGGCGGGCTGCCCGCTACGGACGAGCAGGAAGGGAATGGCGCTGCCGCAGTGCTCGACGGTCGATCCGGGCTCGACCGTCTGGTTCGTCCCCGTCGCGACACGTTCCCATCCGTTCGCACCGTCGAGGTACGGCCAGGCGTCGTCGTTGTCGCCCTGGTAGACGGTGAGGGCCTTGCCCATCCCGTTGAGGTTCGTCATGCACGCCGCCCGGCGGGCGAGTTCCCGCGCCCGGCCGAGCCCGGGCATGAGGATCGATATGAGGAGCGATACGACTGCAAGGCCACCGATCACGCACCCGACGACAATCAACA
The DNA here is from genome assembly GCA_041687095.1 of Phycisphaerae bacterium. Taxonomy (GTDB): domain Bacteria; phylum Planctomycetota; class Phycisphaerae; order SM23-33; family SM23-33; genus JAWLCQ01. Next base: position 46,827 of record JAWLCQ010000003.1, read on the forward strand.
CGATCGTGCCCGCCCCGCCCCTGCGCTTCGCCCGCTGAATCCGCGTTCCCATCATGGTTTCTTCTCCCCGGTCTATGTGGATCGATCGCCCCGCGCACCACGCGGTGCCGCGGGACGAGGGCCATGCTACTACCAATCGGCTTTGCCCGCGATTCATTTTCGGCGGCCAATCGCACGTGCGCGGCGGGTCTCCCGACCCGTCGCGTCCTGGAACGCGAGGAATGCGTCCGCGGCAGCGTTATAGCCGTGCTCTGATCGCGGCGGCGGCCTGATCCTGAGCCTGTCGAACGGCCGCCAGGAAGGGAACGCTCCCACGACGCTGACGCGGAGGCGTTCCGCGCCCTTCCAGGACGCCGGGGGTCAGGAGACCCCCGTCGCAGGCGCACGAGAGACCCCCGTCGCAAGCGCGTGAGAGACCCCCGGCGCAGGCGGGGGCAATCTGCAATCGAAAATCCGCAATCTACAATCTCCAAGCTCGCCCCTTGCCCCCGGGGTCGCGTTCGGGTACTCACTCTCGCCTCATACGATGAACCAACCGCTTTAGAGGAGCGTTTTCATGAGCGAGGCCAAGGCGAACGAGGCGACGAGTCCGGTTCTGAAGCATTCAGAAGTAGTCTTCATGTATGGCTCGGACGCCAAGACGTACCGGGACTACGGGGCCACCTTCCTCGGCTGGGGCCACGCCTACAACGCCGCCAGCGTTGAGAAGCACCACCAGATGGGCATCCGCTGCACGGCGACGATCTGGTGCCTGACGGCTGGGGCGAAACTCATCCACGACGACCCCGCCCTCGCCGACGCCGTCGCCCGCGACATCGAGGGCCACCCCGTCCTGGTGCCCTGGCTGTTCGACAACGTGTACGAGGGCACGCGGGCGTACTTCGGGTGCACGAACCACCCCGCGTTCCGCGCGCTGAACCGCAAGCTCGCCCGCGACGCCATGACCGGAGGGGCCGATGGGCTGCACATCGACGACCCGCGCGGTGTGGCGGCCGCGTGGGCGCTGGCGGGCGGAGGGTTCTGCGACCACTGCATGACGGCCTTCCGCGAGTGGCTGCGCTCCAACGCCTCCGAGACCGAACTCCGCGAAGCGGGCGTGACCGACCTCGATACCTTCGACTACCGCGACCTCGTCCGCCGCCACGCCGCCACCCGCGAGGAGTACCTCGCCGTCCGCGAGCAGATCCCCCTCAACGCCCTCTTCGGCCGCTTCCACGACGAGGCCGCCGCCGACAACGTCGCCGGCATCGCCCGCGAGGCCACCGAGGCCGCCGGACGAAAGATCCTCATCAGCGCCAACGCCTACCGCGTCGAGCCCGCCTACGACCGCATCGTCAAGCTCGACGCGATCACGCACGTGATCTGCGAGGTCCCCCACCACGCCGACCATGGCACGGAGAAGATCGAGGACGCCCTGGAGGCCTACCAGCGGGCGGAGAAGCTCGGCAAGCCCGTGGCGACCACCGGCTCGGGGCATGACTGGGCGTGGGTGAAGGCGCACGCGTCGGTCAACCTCGTGAAGATCTGGGTGGCCCTGGCGTATGCGCACGGGCAGCGGTTCATGGCCCCGGCGAGGCAGTGGTGCTTCACGACGTTCCTGGGGACGCACTGGTATCAAGCCCCTGCCGACGAGTTCTCCCCCATCTACCAGTGGATCCGCGCCGAGGCCCAGTACTTCGACGGGTTCGAGGCGATGGACGATTCGGCCATCGAGTGCCCGCCCAAGGTCCTCTGCCGCGCCCGCCGCAACGCCCAAGGCCAGATCGTGCTGCACGTGATCAACACCGACTACGTCCCCCGCGACGACGCCGTCAAGGCCATCGACATCCTCCGCCGTCCCGAGCGGACCACGATCTCCTTCCCCTCCGCCTGGGCCCACCAGGGCGGGGAGGCCAAGGTCCTCTCCTACAACGCGCGCCCCCACCTCCTCCCGCTGGGCGGAAACAAGGACCGCACCACGTTCTCCCTCGCCGATCTGCACGTCTGGACGATGATCGTCCTGCCGTAACGGCCCCGGGAAGGCACCTGCGCCGCGGGGGCCCGCTCGGCCTCCTCGCGCCGGGCGACGGCCCTCGCCCCGGGCGGCGGCCCTCGCCCCATACGCCTGCGACGCCCCAACGCACGCGCTTGGGGCGTCGCTCACGCTTGAGGCGGCGACCACGCTTCGGGCGTCGCACGCGCTTGAGGCGTCGCGCGCTTGGCGAGCGTCGCCGAAACCAAGTGTCCACTGCCTTTGCGACCCCCGACCGGCGGAAATTCTTTCGCTGTAACCCACTGTCCGCACCCGACCTGTGACTTATCACCTCCGCCATGTTGCCAGATCGTGCAACCTGCGCATAGAATAACCTATGTAGGCAACCGAGTTGCCTCTGCGCCGCTTCTGGGCCCTCGCTGCCGTTGGCGAGGGCGGGGACGGGGGGGCGCGCCGGCACGGAAAGGAGATCGTCATGGCGGAAGGTGTGGGAGTCGTGGAGGCGGCGGGAGTCGAGGCGGCCGTGGGAATCGTGGAGGCTGCGGGAGTCGGGGCGGGGGACGTTCGGGCAGGGGGCGGTGCGGGGACGGGGCGGGCCGGAGGCCATCGGGGGCGGGAGGCGGAGGGGCGGGACGCGGAGGCGCGGTGCGGGCCGGGGGCCGGGCCGGGGGCGGGGTGCGGCGAGGTTCGCCGCCGCGCCAACGGGCGCAACGCCCAGCACTCCACGGGTCCGCGGACGGCCGGGGGCAAGGCGAGGAGTTCGCAGAACTCGCTCCGCCACGGGCTGTTCGCGCGGCGGCTGGTGGTAGCGGGGGAGTCGGCGGCCGAGTTCGCCGCCTTCGCCGCCGAGGTGCGGGCGGGCTACGCCCCCCGCGGGATGGACGAGCGGGTGCTGGTGGAGCGGATCGTCGCCGACCTGTGGCGGCTGCAGCGGATCAGCGGGATCGAGAGCGTGGTGGTGCAGCGCCTGGCCCTTCGCCAGGACGCGGCCCTGGCGGCGGAGATGGCGATGGCGGAGGGAGCGGCGGGCGGGGGCTCGGCGCGCGAGGGGTTGGCGGGCGAGGGCGCGATGGGCGGGGAGCGTGGCGAGGGGGTGGCGGGCGAGGGGCGGGACGACGGCCTTTCGCGCGACGCGGAGCGGATGGGCGGGTACGTGGGGCGGGTGCAGCGGGCGCTGGACGCGTCGGTGCGGCAGTTGCGGGCGGTGCAGCGGGAGCGGCGGGAGGAGGAGCGGGAGCTGCTCACGGAGTTGGTCAGCCTCGGCGACGCGCTGCCGGGGCACGGCAGCTCCGCGTGCCGCCGGCGGCGGGCGGAGTCGATGGTGCGGCGGGTCGAGGATCTGCAGCGGGAGGATCCGCACTTCCCCCCGCTGGCGGCGACGGCGGGGGCGGCGACGGCGGAGGCGGAGGGCGACTGCACGATGGACGACGAGGCCGAGGCCGCGCGGGCGGGCGGGGCGACGAGGGAGGAGCCACAGGACACGGCCGGGGCGCAGGCGAATCCGGGCGCGGGTGAACTCGGAATAGTCTGCAGTGGGTTCGTTTTCGAGGGGGACGGCGCGGGGTCCAATGCGGGCGGTGCGGCGGCGCATGAGGCACCGGCGGGCGAGGCGACGAGGGAGGAGCCACAGGACACGACCGGGGCGCAGACGAGTCCCGGCGCGGGCGAAATCGGAATAGTCTGCGGTGGGTTCGTTTTCGAGGGAGACGGCGCGGCGGTCGCGCCCCGCGGTGCGGACGAGGCGCACGATGCGCCGGCGGGGGACGTGGTTGCTGCGCTGCGCTCCGCAGACCACGGCACCGGCCGTTCCGCAGACCACGGCGGTCGGCTGGCCCCTGGCACCCGGCAGGCGGCCCCGGCAACGCCCCAAGCGCGTGCGTTGGGGGTCTCCTGACCCCCAACGTCCGGGAAGGTCAACGAACGCTTCCGCGGTAGCGTTATGGCGGCGCTTCGGTCGCGGCGGCCCTTCGACAGGCTCAGGACCAGACCGCCGCCGCGATGGGGGCGCTCCAATGACGCTGACGCGGAGGCGTTCCTCACCCTTCCGGGACGCCGGGGGTCAGGAGACCCCCGGCGCAGGAGGCGGGGGTCAGGAGACCTCGTTGTTCTACACATCTCGGCGTCCCGACAGGGACGCGATTCCGGGAGTCCCGGTAGGGACGGCTTGACAATAGCCCAGCACTTCAGTGCTGGGTAACGGTCGCGCGGGATCCCAAGCCCCGGGAGGGGCGCTTGAGGGATGGGTCCATGACGCTCCCTCAAGCGCCCCTCCCGGGGCTTGAGAAGAAGAAAAGGAAGGGGGATGGGGTGCCCGGGTCCCAGCAGTGAACTGCTGGGCTACTGTCACAGCGTCCCTACCGGGACGCACGGAGACGCGTCCCTGGCGGGACGCCCCGAATCGGGTGCATGCCGCCCGCGAGGTCCGAGATGTGTAGAACAACGAGGTCAGGAGACCCCCGGCGCAGGAAGTGCGTGGGGTGCCGCAGGCGATTGAGGCAGCCCAGGCGCGGGGCGCCGGGGCACTTGCGCTGGAGGGGATCCAACACGACCGCCCCCAAGTCGGGGATTCACCTATCCTTAACACAGCACTCTACCCATTGTGCCCACTGGCGGAGTTTGCTACCATATGTTGACGAGCACAGGGAGTGCTGGGCGCCGTTAGGGCGTTGTTCGGATGTCGGTACTTGTCGGATCCGGGAAAGTGATTTCGGCAAGCAAAAGCGGAGCAAGCGCTTACGTCGATGTCCAATATTTCGCGTAGATTTCTATTGAACGCCACAAGATGTAGGGCTATGTTCCGCTGTATCGACTTTATGTTGCACTTGGTTCAGAAGGGATTCGGCCTCACGTCCGGGTCCTGAGCGGAATGAGCCTCAGGGCCAACAGGGAAACGGTGTTCCAGCACGCAAGTGGTGGTACGTGCGCGGCGTGAGCGATGGTCCCGGCCTGCCGCACGGGCGGGTGGCGCATCAGTCCGGAAGGGATTCCCGCGGAGTGGAGAGTTAGCTTATGTCTTCCATGGATAAATCTCGGGCCTCGACGAACCGGCCCACCCCGGAGATGAGTGATTTCGCCGTTCGCACGGCCGCCGACGGGTTGCAGGTGGAGCAGGTCTTCTCCTCCCCGATGGAGTCGCCCTTCGACCAGGTGACCTGGGAGAAGCGGACGGCCCGTATCGGGGGCGAGGGGGACTCGGTGGTCTTCGAACAGAAGGACCTCGAGATTCCCTCCGACTGGTCGCAGTTGGCGACCAATGTCGTGGCGAGCAAGTACTTCTACGGCGAGCGGGGCACGCCCGAGCGTGAGCACTCCGTCCGCCAGCTCGTCCATCGCGTCTGCCGCACCATCGCCGACTGGGGCCGCGAGGACGGCGTGTTCAGCACCGCCGCCGACGCCGAACGGTTCTACAGCGAGCTGTCCTGGCTGTGCGTGAACCAGTACGGGGCGTTCAACTCCCCGGTGTGGTTCAACGTCGGGCTGCTGCACGAGTACGGCGTGCAGGGGTCCGAGGGCAACTACCACTGGGACCTGCAGACGGAGAAGCCCGTCAAGACCCTGCGGAGCTACGAGTACCCGCAGGCGTCGGCGTGCTTCATCCAGTCCGTCACGGACTCGATGGAGGACATCATGCGCCTCGCGACGGCCGAGGCGATGCTGTTCAAGTACGGCTCGGGGACGGGGACGGACCTCTCGACCCTCCGCAGCACCTACGAGAAGCTCGCGGGCGGAGGCACGCCCTCGGGCCCGGTGAGCTTCATGCGGGTGTACGACCAGGTGGCGGCGGTGATCAAGAGCGGCGGCAAGACCCGCCGCGCCGCCAAGATGCAGTCCCTCCGCGTGGATCACCCGGACATCAAGGACTTCATCGAGTGCAAGACCCGCGAGGAAAAGAAGGCCTGGGCGCTGATCGAGCAGGGCTATGACGGGTCGTTCAACGGCGACGCGTACGCCTCGGTCATGTTCCAGAACGCCAACCTCTCCGTCCGCGCGACGGACGAGTTCCTCCAGGCGGCCGTTGAGGACCGCGAGTGGACGACCTACGAGGTCACCACCGGCAAGCCGTCGGTCACGTACTCCGCCCGCGAGTTGCTGCGGCTGATCGCCGAGGGCACGCACGTGTGCGGGGACCCGGGGCTGCAGTTCCACACGACGGTCAACCGCTGGCACACCTGCCCGGGGAGCGGGGAGATCTGCGCCTCCAACCCGTGCAGCGAGTACATGTTCGTCAATGATTCGGCGTGCAACCTCTCGTCGCTGAACCTCATGAAGTTCCGCCGCCCCGACGGGTCGTTCGACATCGAGCGGTTCCGCTCGGCAGTGCGGATCTACGTGATCGCCCAGGAGATCCTGGTCGACCACGCGAGCTATCCGAGCGAGAAGATCTGCCGCAACAGTCACGACTTCCGCCCGCTGGGGCTGGGGTACGCGAACCTCGGGGCGCTGCTGATGTCGCTGGGCCTGCCCTACGACAGCGACGGGGGGCGGGCGACGGCGGCGGCGATCACGGCCGTCATGACCGCCACCGCCTACGCCACCAGCGCCGAACTCGCCTCCCGCGAGGGCCCGTTCCTGCAGTACCATCGCAACCGCTCGTCCATGATGAAGGTCATGGAGATGCACCGCGGGGCGGTCGAGGGCATCGGCGAGGGCCACTGCCCCGAGAGCCTGGTGACGGCGGCGAGGGCGGCGTGGAAGCAGGCGATCGCGGCGGGCGAGCAGCACGGCTACCGCAACGCCCAGGTGACGGTGCTGGCCCCGACGGGGACGATCGGGTTCATGATGGACTGCGACACCACCGGCATCGAGCCGGCGATCGCGCTGGTGAGCTACAAGCAACTCGCGGGCGGGGGCATGTTCAAGATGGTGAACACCACCGTCCCCCTGGCGCTGCAGCGGCTGGGGTACACGGCGCACCAGGTGACGGAGATCATCGAGCACATCGACCAGAACGACACCATCGAGGGCGCCCCGCACCTGAAGGACGAGCACCTGCCCGTCTTCGACTGCGCCTTCCGCCCCGCCAACGGGGAGCGGACGATCCACTACATGGGGCACATCCGCATGATGGGCGCGGTCCAGCCCTTCCTCTCGGGCGCCATCTCCAAGACCGTGAACGTCCCCAAGGAGATCACGGTCGACGAGATCATGGACCTGTACGTCGAGGCGTGGAAGGAAGGCATCAAGGCCGTCGCCGTCTACCGCGACGGGTCCAAGCGGACGCAGCCCCTCAACACCCGCCGCGACGCGCAGGCGAACGAGAAGAAGGAACTCGCCGCCGCTGTCGTCAGCGCCGAGGACCTCCAGAAGGCCATGCTCACCCCGCACCGCCGGCGGCTGTCGGCGACGCGGCCGAGCATCACGCACAAGTTCGACGTGGCGGGCCACGAGGGCTACCTGACGGTGGGCCTGTACGAGGACGGCACGCCGGGCGAGCTGTTCATCACGATGTCGAAGGAGGGCTCGACGGTGGGCGGGATGATGGACGCGTTCGCGACGGCCATCAGCCTGTGCCTGCAGTACGGGGTGTCGCTGGAGGCGCTGGTGAAGAAGTTCTCGCACCAGCGGTTCGAGCCCAGCGGGATGACGTCGAATCGGGACATCCCCTTCGCCAAGTCGATCGTGGACTACATCTTCCGCTGGATGGGGCTGACGTTCCTGGAGGAGTACCGCCGCGAGAACCAGATCCCTCCGCGGGAATCGACGGGGCCGGGGGCGATTCGCAACACCAAGGCAGCGCCCGAGGCCGTCAAGGAGGACGATTCCTCGGTTTCTGACAGCGCCGACACCGGGCCCGGAACGGAAGCCACGGGCCCAGTCGGCGCCCTTTTCCGCCGCGACGCCAATGTCGCCAAGGGCGGAGGCGGCAACGGGCGGTCGGCCGCCACGACCGCTGTTCGCGAGGGCAAGGCGACCCTCCGCGTGTCCGATCGCCTGGAACGGTCGCAGTTGTTCGCCATGCAGGGGCAGGAGGACGCCCCGCCCTGCAGCAACTGCGGACAGATCATGATCCGCAACGGGCGCTGCTACAAGTGCGCCAACTGCGGATCGACCTCCGGCTGCAGCTAGGGCCGGATTACCTACGGCAGCAGGGCGCCGACCCACTTGCCACGGCTGAAAGAGCCTCGGCGCCGGATCCCCGCTTGTGCCCACGGAGGGGCGCGGCGGGCTGCACGTCGAACGATCGCCCCCGGGCGAGGGTTCGGCGTCTTCCCGCATGTTCGCCCCGCGCCGCCGGATGCCGTCTCTCCGGGGGACGCACATGTGGTGACGGACCAGGGACTGAAGCGGGAACGGCGCCCGGGCGGCGCCGGGCCGTTGCCCGCTGACTCCCCTCCTCCACCCGCGGCGCGGCTGCCCCCCGACGCATGGCCTCACCCCAAGAGCAGCCGAAACGCGCATACCGCGTCCAATCCGTCAGAATATTCGGCGTCCAACGATTCCCTTAAAGATTGAATTGATTGCAGTCCGAAGTATAATGCTAACGCATGGTTGTCCGCTGCACCCCAGACTGATGCAGGTCTCCCTCCACCTGCATCTGGGTTGCGGCACTTCGGGCGATGCCGAGGTCTCCCTCCGCCTAGGCATCGCCCATTTCTGTTATCTCTCCTCCTCCATCCTCTTCTACGGCCCCGGGGCAGGTGCGCTGCGGAAGAACCGGAATTTTCTCGCGTACTCCTGCGGGTGAGCGGCCGGCCCTGAACCGACTGCGCAGCAGGCCCACTCCTGCCTCCCGATATTCCGGTCTTCGTCCCATCGCCCGCTTGTAACGGCGCGGCGGGGGACGTTATCATGACAGATAGCCTCAAGGAGCTGTAATGACCGAGCCTGCGGAACTGCGGAACGCCCTCGACACCCTCCACGCCCGGATCATTGCTGTCCGGGACTCTCTTTGACGTCCCTAAACTCAAGGAACGCATGACCGCCCTGGAGGCGCGAATGAGCGCCCCGGATTTCTGGAGCGATCAGGAGACCGCGCAGGACGTCGTCGCCGACCTCAAGCGGGTCAAGGCGGTCGTTGCGCCCATCACCACCATGCTCCAGCGCGTGGAGGACGCCCAGGTCCTGCTCCAACTCGCCGACGAGGGCGACAGCCCCGAGACCGTGGACGAGGTCGCCGCCGAGGCCGCCGCGATTCAGGCCGAGTTGGAGAGGCTCGAACTGCGGACGATGCTCTCGGAGCCGCACGATATGGGTCCCTGCTACTTCTCCGTCCACGCGGGAGCGGGCGGGACGGAGTCCTGCGACTGGGCCGAGATGCTCACCCGCATGTACATCCGCTACTTCGAGCGGATGGGCTACAAGGTCGAGGAGGTCGACCGGCTGGACGGGGAGGAGGCAGGCATCCGGTCCGTCGCCTTCCATGTGTCGGGGCCCTACGCGTACGGCTACCTGTCGTGCGAGCGCGGCGTGCACCGCCTGGTGCGGATCAGCCCGTTCGACGCGCAGTCGCGGCGGCACACGAGCTTCGCGTCCATTGACGTTCTGCCCGAACTCGCCGACGTCGAAATCGAGGTCGACTGGGACAAGGACGTCCGCGAGGACGTCTACCGCGCCAGCGGGGCCGGCGGGCAGCACGTGAACAAGACGTCCTCGGCGGTGCGGCTGACGCACATCCCGACGAATCTCGTCGCGCAGTGCCAGAACGAGCGCTCCCAGCACAAAAACCGAGCCGCCGCCCGCAAAATGCTTATGGCCAAGCTCTACCAGCGGGAGCAGGCCAAGCGCGACGCCGACCTCGCCAGGCAGTACGGCGAGAAGGGCGAGATCGCCTTCGGCAACCAGATCCGGTCGTACGTCCTGTACCCCTACCAACTGGTGCGGGACGAGCGGACCGAGATGAAGAGTTCGCACACCGATCGCGTGCTCGACGGTGACATTCAGGAGTTCATTGACGGATACCTGCGGCAACGGGCCGCCCGCAACCGGTGATCCGCGGCCCCGGCGAGAGCAGGGATGCACCTGCCCCCTCCCGGTTCCGCCCCCCCGACCCGGTGGCGTTCGGGCTCCCGCCCGCCCCGCACCCCCGCCGCAGCAGCCCGCCGCATGGACGCGGCAAAGGAGAAGGCTGGATGAAGCCTACGGCTTGCTGTTTGCTGTCTGCCCTGGCTCTCCTCGTCGCCCCGCTTGCCGCCCCCGCGGCCCCCGCCTTCTCCGATGAGGCCGTCGAGCAGGCCATCGCCAAGGGCATTGCGTACCTCTGGAAGCAGCAGAAACCCGACGGGAGCTTCGCGGGCATGGGGGGCTACCCGACGGGGCCCGGGGCGCTGATGATCCATGCCCTCCTGGAGGCCGGGGAACGGGCGCAGGACCCGCGGATGGAAAAGGCCCTCGCCTGGCTGTCCAGAACCGCCACGGACCGCACCTACTCGCTGGGCATCCGCTGCAACGTCTGGGAGATCGCCAACCGCCAAACTGACCATAAATACGCCGACGTCTTCCGTAAGGAGGTCTCCATCCTCGTCCTATCCACCAAGGACGGGAGCTACGGGTACGCCTCCAAGGGCGACGGGACGAGCACCGGGGACAATTCCTGCAGCCAGTACGGCCTGCTGGGCGTCTGGGCCGGGGCGCGGGGCAACCTTGAGATCCCCGAAGCCTACTGGAACCGCGTGCTCAGGCACTGGATGGAGAACCAGGCCCCCGACGGGGCGTGGGCGTACCGCGGCAAGACCCCGTCGCGCCCCACCATGGCCGCCGCCGGCATGGCCAGCCTCTACGTCTGCATCGACAACCTCCTCTTCGAGGAGTACGCCCAGTGCCGCTCCGACCGCGGCCTGATCGCCCCGATCGAGAAGGGCCTCGCGTGGTTCGACAAGAACTTCAAGGCCTCCACCGACGGGTACTACATGTACGGCGTGGAGCGGGTGGCGCTGGCGAGCGGGTACAAGTACTTCGGCACGGCCGACTGGTACAAGCTCGGGGCCACCAAGATTCTCGCCGCCCAACAGGCCAACGGATCGTTCAAGATGGGCGGGCACGGGGGGCAGGGAGGCGTGGGAACGGCCTTCGCGATCCTCTTCCTCGTCCGCGGCCGCCAGGCCGTCCTGTTCAACAAGCTCGAGCGCGACGGGGACTGGCGGAACCGCCCGCGCGACCTGGCGTCGCTCACCCGCTGGATCACCAACACCTTCGAGAAGTCCGTCAACTGGCAGATCATCAACCTCCGGGTCCCCGTGGAGGAGTGGCACGACGCCCCGCTCCTCTACATCACCGGGGCCAAGGAACCCACCTTCACTCCCCAGCAGCTCGACAAGCTCCGCACCTTCGTCCTCCAGGGCGGGACCATCTTCAGCGCCACCGAGTGCAACGGCCGAGAGTTCCGCCAGGGCATCCGCGAGATCTACGTCCAGCTCTTCCCCGACTACGAACTCGTCGAAGTGGACCGTACGCACCCGCTGTACACGCTGCACTACACCCTCCGCAGCCGGCCCAAGCTCTTCATGATCCACAACGGCGTGCGGCCGCTGGTGATCCATACGGACGACGACCTGCCGCTGCACTGGCAGTTGTCGCGGAAGAGCACGGCGTCGTGGGCGTACGAGGCGGCGGCGAACCTGTTCATGTACGTGACGGACCAGGGGCACCTGCGGATGCGCGGGGTGCAGCACTGGCCCGCGGTGCCCAAGGGCGAGTGCGAGCGGACCGTCCCGATCGTCCGCGTGCAGTACGCGGGCAACTGGAACCCCGAGCCTTTGGCGCTGGAGCGGTTCGGCCGAATGCTGGAGGAGCGAGAGAAGGTCCGCCTGCAGCCCCTGCCCCCCGTCGCCATCGAGAGCCTCGGGGAGTGTGCGGCGCCTCTGGCCCTGCTGACGGGGACGACGACCGCCCGCCTTCGCGGCACCGACGTCGAGCAGATCCGCCGCTACGTCCAGGCGGGCGGGACGGTGCTGATCGATGCGGCCGGGGGGAACCGGGACTTCCATGAGTCCATGCGAGAGGTCCTGGAGAAGTCCTTCGGGTACGCCAGCCTCGTGCCCCTCTCCCCGGCGGCCACCCTGTTCACCCTGCCCGGGCACGAGATCGAAACCGTGCAGTTCCGCCGCGCCACCCTCCGCCGCAGTGGGCGGGGCGAAAAGGACCCGCGATTCAGCGCGGTGCTTCTGGACAACCGCCCCGCAATCCTCCTCAGCCGCGAGGATCTCACGCTGGGCCTGCTGGGCGTACACACGTACGGAGCGGACGGGTACGATCCGGAGGACGCCTACCGGCTGTTGCGCAACGCGGTGCTGCTGACCCTTCCGCCCCAGCCGACCTCCGCCCCCAGCGCCGGCCAACCCGCCACGGCTCCCGGCACCAGCCAACCGGCGGCGACGCCGCCCGGCGAGGCGGGCGCAGAGGGCGAGGCGGGGGAGCCTTCTGACGGCGGCCCGCCCGACGGGAAACCCGAGCGGCCCCTGTAGGGCGGACGAGGCGCGGCAGGGTGGCTCTTGCGGGGCATGGGCGGACGCCTGGTCTCGCTGGGGCGTGTCCCCCCGCTTTCGCCGCGGCCGGCGAGCACGGGCGAACGTACGGAATCGGTGCGTGTCTGCCTGAAGAGGCGTTGACGCGCCAGGCGGAAATTGCGAAGATAGGCTTCTGGGGTAGCGTGGTGCAAAGAAGCGGGGGCCGAGAAGGAGTACGTATGCCGCGGACAGTCGTAACTCTGGTGATCCTGACGCTTGTCATTCCCTTCACCGCCCTGTCCGCCCGAGGTGCGGAGTTCTCGGCCGAGGAGGTCGACCGTGCCATTGACAAGGCCGTCGAATTCCTCTGGTCGCAGCAGGGGGCGGACGGGAGCTTCCCGGGGTACGGGATGGGCGGGGGGCACGCCTATCCCGACGGGCCCGGGGCGATGGCAATCTACGCACTGCTGGAAGCGGGCGTGGACCCGCAGAACCCGCGGATGGAGAAGTCCCTCAAGTGGCTCGAGGGGATCAAGAGCACGATGACCTACTCCCTGGGCATCCGCTGCAACATCTGGGAGATCGCCAACCGCAAGACGGACTTCAAGTATGGCGAGATCCTCCAGCGTGACGCCGAGCTTCTCGTCAAGTCCACCGCCGCCGGCAGCTACACGTACGCGTCGGACGGTACGCCCAAGGGCGGGGACAACTCCAACAGCCAGTACGGCCTGCTGGGGGCGTGGGGCGCGGCGAGGGGGAACATTGAGATCCCCGAGGCCTACTGGTGGAAGGTCATGCGCCACTGGCTGAACTGCCAGCACGCCGACGGGGGCTGGGGCTACAACCAGAGCGACCAGAAGACCACCCCCACCATGGCCGCCGCCGGGGTCGCCAGCCTCTACGTCTGCGTGGACAACCTCCTGTTCGCCGCCTACGCCGACTGCAACCCCGACCGCGGGATGATGCAGCCCATCGAGCGCGGCCTGGAGTGGTTCGAGAAGAATTTCCCCGCCTCCCTCACGGGCCAGTTGGGCTACGGGCACGGGAACCTGTACTACTACATCTACGGCGTGGAGCGGGTGGGGCTGGCGTCGGGGATGAAGTACTTCGGGACCCTCGACTGGTACAAGATGGGCGCCAAACGCCTCATCAGCATGCAGGGCGGGGGGGGCTCCTGGTCCTCCAAGTATGGGCCCGTCGTCGACACCTCCTACGCCCTGCTGTTCCTCTGCCGCGGCCGAAACGCCGTCCTGTTCAACAAGCTCCAGCGCGACGGGGACTGGCGCAACCGCCCGCGCGACCTGGCGTCGGTCACGACGTGGATCTCGAACACCTTCGAGAAGACCGTCAACTGGCAGATCATCAACACCCGCGTCCCGGTGACCGAATGGCACGACGCGCCGATCCTGTACATCTCGGGGGCGAAGGCCCCGCAGTTCTCCGAGGCGGAGATGGAGAAGCTCCGCACCTTCGTCTGGCAGGGCGGGACGATCTTCAGCGTCGTCGAGTGCGACGGGCGGGAGTTCCGCCAGGGCATCCGCGACGTCTACGCCAAGCTCTTCCCCGACTACGAGATGGTCGAACTCTCCCGCGAGCACCCGCTGTACAAGGCCCACTACCAGCTCTCCCGCCGCCCCAACTTCTACATGATCGACAACGGCGTGCGCCCGCTGGTCGTCCACGTCGATGATGACATGGCGTTGGAGTGGCAGCTCTCGCGGCGGGCGATGGCCCGCTGGGCGTACGAGGCGGCCGCCAACCTCTTCATGTACATCACCGACCGCGGCGAACTCCGCCCCCGCGGGGCGATGCACTGGCCCAACGAGTACAACGCCGGGGGGCTCCACAAGGTCACCGCCGCCCGCGTCCAGTACACCGGGCACTACGACCCCGAGCCTCTCGCACTCAAGCGGTTCGCCCTGCTGCTGGGGATGCGGACGGGGGTCACGCTGGACCTCGCACCGCCCGTCGCCCTGGACAAGCTCGGGGACTGCACCGCGAAGATCGCCTTCCTGACCGGCACGCGGGACGCGAAGCTCTCCCCCGCCCATCGCGAGCAGATCCGCAAGTACGCGGAGTCGGGCGGGACCCTCATCATCGATGCCGCCGGCGGCGACCGCCGCTTCCACGACGCCATGCGGACCGTCCTGGAGGAGACGTTCGGATTCGACAACCTGGTGAACCTGTCGCCCTCGTCGAAGATCTACATCCAGCCCGACCGCAAGATCGAGAAGGTCCAGTACCGCCGCGCCACCCTCAAGCGCGTCACCGATCACGGTCCGCACCTCCGCGCCGTCCTCATCAAGGACCGCCCCGCCGTGCTGCTGTCCCGCGAGGACATCACGTTCGGGCTCCTGGGCGTCCCGTCGTACGGCGTGGACGGGTACAAGCCCGACGACGCCTACGCCCTGCTGCGGAACATCGTCTTCCATGTCGCGGGCATGACGGAGCAGGCGACCCCCTCGGCCCCCATGCTCACGCCCGCCACGCGCGACATTACCGATGACCCCATCGACCCCAACGCCATCACCCCCGGGGAGGAAGACAACCTCTGATACGCATTCCCTTTGATTCATGCGCGGGTGCCGTGGTTTGCGCAGCGCAGCGGAGCAACCACGTCCGACTCACGGCGTGCACGAATTGCTTGCGATGCGTATGACCCCTGGAGCGTGCAGCCACCGCCGACAGGATGAGTGACTGCGGTCGCGCGGGATGCTGGCGGTGCGACGACAACCACCCCCGCAGCAGCCCCCCCCCCCGGGGGCGGAAGCGTTTACGGACCGTAGGGGAGCCCCGGAAGGCTTTTGTCTTTTCGAGCCCCGAGGGGGGGCTGCAGGAAGGGCGGACAGGCGGCTCTGTGTCCCCCGTTCGGGGTCGAGGGTCGAGAAGGCATCCGCCTACGCTTCCGCGCGTGCCCCGCGCTCCCGCCGCCACCGCACCGCCGCCGAGATCCCCAACGTCACCGCCCCCCCTGCCCACAGCAGAATCCCCGCCCACAGCAGCGCCCCCCGCACATCCGTCCCTTCAACTCGTGCCTCCAACGCCGCCACCACGATCCCCCCCGTCATCAGCCCCGCCGCCACCAGCGCCCCACGCCGCAGACGGGGAGCAGCGACGGCGTGGCGAACGGCGAGATGGGCGCCCGTGAGGCCCACGATCAGCAGCAGCAGTTGCGGGTAGTACGCGCGCACCGGGGCCATCCACACGTGCAGCGTCCACAGCAGTGTCAGCAGCAGCGCCACCGGCAGGGCCGCCACCGTCACCACCGTCCGCCGCGCCCCCGCCAGCAGCAGCCCCCCCGCCAGCAGCGCCGCCGCCGGGACCCGCAGGTCCCCCACCAAGCGCCCCGGAATGGGGGTCTCGCCATGCTCCACAAGCCAGATGGCTCCCGCGGCCGCACTGAGAAGCCCCGACGCCACCAGCGCCACCGCCAGCGCCCGCCGGTCGTTCCGCTCCGCGGTGCGGCGGGTCCCTCCCAGCAGCAACGCCGCCCCCCCGAACACCAACGTCACCAGCAGCATCCGCGTGAGGTATCGCGGCCGCACCACGTCCTGCCGCACCGTCCGCGTCGTTTCGCGGGACGCCCCGCCGTTTTCCGCGGCCGACCCGTTGACGGGCTCGGTGTACTCCGCCCGCTGCACCAGCCGCCAGGAATCAAACGTCCCCTCCGCCACCGTCACCGCCCGCGTCTCCGTCACCGCCGTCAGCGCTAGGACCACCGCCCCCCCCGTCAGCAGCGTCGCCACCACCGCCGGGACGCGCAGGCGGACCGTCAGCAGTGCATTGACCGCTCCCAGCAAGGCCCCTGCACCCGCCCCCAGCACCAGCGCCCCGGCCGCGGGCACGCCCGCACGGATCAGCGCCGCCGCCGCCAGCCCCCCCACGCCCGCCGCCGCCCACACGCTCAGGTCAATCCCGCCGCGGCGAAGCACCAGCAGGAACCCCAACGCCATCAACAGGTAGATCGACGCCATCGGGCTCGTCACGTAGGCCAGGACGCGCCCCATCTGGTCGGAAACATCCTCGTACGCCTCCGCCGTTACCGGCGTCCGCCCCAGGACCGACCAGTCGATCTCCAGCGTGGGCATAAAAATGACCGCCAGCAGCAGCGGGACGCTCAACGCAAAGAGATCGCTCACCCACAGGTGAGGGTTCTCGTGCGGCCGCAGCTTGTCCTCCAGCTTTCCCAGGAGAGCACTCCTCTCTTCACGAAACCCCTATGCTAGCCTGCGGGACCCGCCCGAAGAAGAGGACAATCGGTCGGGAACCGAACGTTCACCCGCCAGACGTGGCAAAGGGGACGGACTCGGTTGCCGTTTGGCGGTGCCCATCCCTATGCGGTCCGCGGGTTCTCCGCGTTCGATTTCCGGCCATTCCCTCCGCCTACAGCCATCCGGTCATCTGGGCCAGCAGGCGGCAGTAGTCGACGAAGTTCGGCCAGGAGATGTCGTGCGGCACGCCGTGGTCGCACCCGGGGATGAACCCTCCGCCGCGGACGACGGGCTCGATGCGCTGGAGTTCCTCGCGGATGACGGATCCGCCCTTGGCGATGGCGCGCTTGTCCACGCCGCCCTTGTACGCGATGTCGCGTCCGAACTGGCGGCGGAAGTCGTTGATGTCATTGTGGGCCGCGACCTCGATGGGGTCGCAGACGTTGATGCGCGACTCGATCCAGATCGGGATCAGCTCTCCGACGAACCCGTCGCTGTCCATATCGATCAGGGGCACGCCGGCCGATTCGAGGATCTCCACCCAGCGGAAGTAGCTGGGCTGGCAGAACCGGCGGGTCATGGCGGGGGAGATCATGGCCTTGGCCTTGTAGGCCATGTCCTCGTTAATGCCGAACGAGTCGATCACCACGTGGTCGCAGATGCGTTCGAGCATGCGGGCGACGAAGTCGGTCCAGAAGGCGGCCATGTCGGCGACGAGGTCGGGCTGCTCGATCATCATCATGCACAGCCCCTCGAACCCGCACCACTCGCGCATCTGCCAGAAGGGCCCGGAGACGCTGATGGCGAGCACCCAGTCGCGGTCGGCGGCCTGCTGGGCCCGCTGGGCGAAGTCGGCGGGGAAGCGGCCCGGGGCGTCGATGTCGTACCGCTCCTTCATCTGCTCCCAGTCCTCGCGGGTCTCGACGGGGCACTTGATCCAGCGGCGGGTAACAAAATCCTTGGCCATCCGCAGGTAGGTGACGTCGAACTGGTCGCTGATCTCGCAGATGTTGCCCTTCCAGTCCTGGACGACATAGTGCCCGTCCTTGTGCTCCAGGACCTTCTCCTCGAACTGCGGGCGCATGAGGAAGTCCACGCCCAGGTGCACCGGGGGCTTGGTGTGCTCCAGCGGTACGCCGATCTGCTCCATCAGATACCCGTACCAGTTCACCTCCTTCGGCAGCCCCTCCGAATGCCACCGTCGCAGCGTGCTCTCCCGCGGCCCTCCGGGGCTGAAGGGGACCCGATCCGGATTGCCGAACAGCAACGTCTCGATGTACCGCTCTCTGGGGTTCATGCTTTGCGTCCTTCCTGGGGTTGCGGATCATCATCCCCAAAACCCCGCCCGATGCAAGCGGACACACGAAAACGGTTCTCCGGTTCTCTGGTGCCACCCGGGGGCTCCGGGTATCATCGACATCGGTACCATGTCAGAGCACAAGCACAGCATCAGGCTCACGCCCGCCCCGCCGACCTACCGCGCGCTGCGCCCGTGGCTGCCCGCGGCCGTCATCGTCCTCGCCACCGTCGCCGCCTACGCCAACAGCTTCCGCGGGGCGTTCGTCTACGATGACCTGGGCTCGATCGTGCACAATCCCCACGTTCGCTCCCTCACCCCCCTTCGCGAGGCGATCTCCCTCGACCTCTGGGGCACGGGGGCCACCGTCGACGCCCGCCCGGTGCTGGCGATCTCCTTCGCCGTCAACTACGCCATCGGGCAACTCGACCCGCTGGGGTACCACCTCGCCAACCTCGCCATCCACGTGTGCGCGGCGGTGCTGCTGCTGGGCATCCTGCGGCGGGTCTTCGCCGCCGCGCGGGCGGAGGAGCGGACCGGGGTAGGGAGCGGGACGCTGGCCTTCGTGTGCGCACTGCTGTGGGCGGTCCACCCGCTGCAGACGTCGGCCGTCACCTACGTCGTGCAGCGGGCGGAGTCCCTCGCGGGGCTGCTGTACCTGTTGGCGGCGTACGCGGCCGTGCGGTCCACGGACTCGAAGCGCCCGGTGTGGTGGTGCGCCCTCTCGATCGCCGCCGCCGTGATGGGAGCGGGGACGAAGGAGACGCTCGTCACCGCCCCGCTGGTGATCTACCTCCTGGACGCCCTCGTGCTCTCCCGCTCCTTCCGCGAACCGTTCCGCCGCCGCGGGCCGCTGTACCTGGGCCTGTCGCTCACATGGGTGGTGTCGGCCGCGCTGACGCTGTCGGTGGGCGGGGACCGCCTCCGCGACGCCGGGGAACTCTCCGCGTACCGCTACGCCCTCACGCAACTGGCGGTGATCCCGCACTACCTCCGCCTGGTCTTCGTGCCCTCTCCGCTCGTGACCGCCTACGACTGGCCGCTCACGCAGCATCCTGCGGACGTTCTGCTGCCCGGGCTGCTCACGCTCGCCCTGCTGGGCCTCACCGCCTGGGGCGTGGTGCGCAAGCGATGGTACGGCATGTGCGGGGCGGCGTTCCTCCTCATCCTCGCGCCCTCGTCCAGCATCATCCCCATCCGCCACGACCCGGCCTTTGAACACCGCATGTACCTGCCGCTGGCGGCTGTGCTCGTCGTGGCCGTGCTCGGAGCCGTCCGCCTGCTGCAGCGCGTCTCCGCCGCCCATGCCCGCCGCGTCATCGCCGCCGCCCTCGTGCTCCTCGCCACCGGGGCCCTCGCCGCCCTCACCCTTGCCCGCAACGCCGACTACCGCGACCCGGTGACGTTCTGGGAGGCGAACGTCGCCCGCCGCCCCGCCAGTCCGACCGCCCACTACAACCTCGCCTCCGCCCTCCGCCAGACCGGCCAGACCCCCGCCGCCCTCGCCCACTACCGCCGCGTCACCGAACTGGACCCCGACGCCGCCGACGCCCATCAGAAGCTGGCCCTGCTGCTGGTGCAGGCCCAGCGGCTGCCCGAGGCGCTGCCCCACACCCGCCGGGCCATCGAACTCCGCCCCGACGACGCCAAGCTCCGCGCGAACCTGGGAGCCCTCCTGCTGGGCCTCCGCCGCTCCGACGAGGCCGAACTCGCCTACCGCTCGGCCCTGGCGATCCGTCCCGACCTCCCGGACGCCCACCACGGGCTGGGGCTGGCGGCCTTGCAGAAGGAGCAGCCCCAGCAGGCCCTCCCCCACCTCCGCCGCGCCCTGGCACTGGAGGAGTCCCCGCAACTCCACGCCGAACTCGCCCAGGCGCTGCTGAACCTCCAGCAGTACGCGGACGCCCTCCCCCACGTCCAAGCCCTCGCCGACCGCGACCCCCGCAACCCGGCCCATCCGCTGCTGCAGGCGTCGATTCTGCGCCGGCTCGACCGGCACGAGGAGGCCGCCGCCCGCCTCCGTCACGCCGCCGCCCTCGCCCCCGAGGATCCGCGCATCCTGAACGACCTGGCGTGGCTGCTGGCGACCTGCCCCGACGACACCGTCCGCGACGGCCAACGCGCCCTCGCCGCTGCCCGCGCCGCCGCCGCCATGACCCGCCGCCAAAGCCCCGCGATCCTCGACACCCTCGCGGCCGCCCACGCCGCTGCGGGCGACTTCCCCGCCGCCGCCGCTACCGCCCGTGAGGCCCTGTCGCTGCTCCAAGGCCAGCCCCCCTCCGCCCCCCTCGCCGCCGAAATCCAACGCCACCTCGACCTGTTCCTCCGGGGCGAGGCGATTGTCCAACGGCCAAGACCCGGCCAGTAGGGCGGCCTTCGATCCCGGGGAAAAGACGGCGATTGATCCGCCCCCTTGGCGGCGCTAGACTACCACAACGGATCAGCCGGAGGCCTTCGCTATGAATCGATGGTGCGCGTACATGGCTCTTGCGCTCGTGGGAAGCGTGTGCAGCGGGTGCGGAACGCAACGCGTGATCCTGGGGACGCGCGGGGAGTACCTGCTCACCGCGCGGGACGTTCTTGCCCTGCCCACCGAATCCATCGAACTCGTCGCCCGCCTGCAGGGCGGCGACCTGCTCGAAGACCAGGTCGCCCGCGTACTGCTCTTCGAGCGCGACGGGGAACTGTACCGGGCGGCGGAGACGAATGATGAGGGCGCGGCGAGAGTGCACTTCATCCCCGAGGGCGTGGGCGACTACCGCTTCACCGTCGTCGCCTCCCCGGCCGGTCTGCCGGACGACCCCCCGGCGCCCCAGCCGCTGCTCGTCACCATCCGTCCCCCCGACACGCCCATCATCATCGTGGATCTCGACAAGACCGTCGTCGCCTCGGGCTTCCACCGCGTGCTCATCGGGAACCCGGACCCGATGGACGGGTCGGCCGAGTTGCTGCGGCGGCTGGCGGAGTCGATGACCGTCGTCTACCTCACGCACCGCCCGGAGTACTTCGGGATCAAGAGCAAGTCGTGGCTGCGGGAAAACGGATACCCGCGCGGGCCGGTGCTGCTGTCGAGCACCGGCGGCTTCCTCAAGGGCAGCGGGGCCTACAAGAGCGAGATGCTCGCCGACCTGCAGGAGCGGTTCACGAACATCCAGGTGGGGATCGGCGACATGCTGAGCGACGCCATCGCCTACCATCGCAACGGCATCCGGGGGTTCCTGATCGTGCAGATCGGACCGGAGATCCCGCTCGACGATCTGCGGGATCTGCAGGAGGCGTTGGAGGAGGCCCCAGAGGAGATCGAGGTGGTCACGGAGTGGGCCCAGATCGCTCGCGCCCTCTTCGAGGACGCCCACTTCCCGCCCTCGGCGATGGCCGAAACGGTGCGGACGATCGTCGAGGAGCGCGAACGGCCGGTAGAGGAACAGCCATGAGCAGCAGAACCCGCAATCCACGATCCGCGATCCGCAGTCGGTCCACTCTCGCCGTCGCCCTCCTCCTCGCCTTCACCGGCTGCATCCCCAGCGAATCCCTGCCCCCCGGGGCCATGGACCGCCAGTGGCTGCTGGACGTGGACCCCACGCTCGAGGCCCCCTTCTACGAGGCCGGGGAGCCCGGGGCGGAGATCCCCTCGCGGTGGGTCATCCGGCGGAACGACAGCGTGATCTGGTCCACGGTGAGCATCGTCCGCGCGGTGGACCGCATCGAGGAAGGCGCGCAGGAGGTCGAACTCGCAATCAGCCCCACGCACATGGAGGCGCTGGGGGACGTTCTCGTCGAGGTCCGCGACGTGCTGGAGACCCTGCGCAACATCGCCGAATCCGGCACGGGCGACGACCCCGCGCTGTGGGCCAACACCCTCGCCGACGTCCTCCTGCAGGTCGAGGGCGTCGCCCGCATGATCTCCCCTGACGCCCCCCCCCAGCCCGGGGCCTCCGAGGCCCTCGCGGGCGGGCCGCTCCTGGACATGCTCGCCACCTACCTCGACCGCCGCACCGGGGGCGGGTTGGCCGACGACCTGGAGGCCGGCGATGTCCAGCGGGTCCGCATGGTCTTCACGCAGATCGTGCTCAAGCTCGGATTCGCCGCCGCCGGCAAACAGCCCCCCCCCGGCCTGCGCTCCGCGCTGATCGACCGCCTGGAGGACGCCCCCGACCTGTCCGCCATGCGGGAGGACGTCAGTACTCTCCTGCAGCAGGCGATTCAGGAGGCCCGCCCCGCCGGCCCCGACGCCACGCTCCGCAACGTCATCCAGACCACGCTCGACTGGGCCCCCCGGGCCGTGCGGGCATTGGAAAGCTTCGTCGAGCAGTGGGACCGCATGGACTTCATCGAAGTCGAGGTCCGCAGCGTCAACAACGAGCCGATGATCACCGCCACCCTCGCCGTCGCGCCCGGGCAGGAGGTGCGGATGGCCGACATCGTCCTCTTTCAGCCCACCCTCGCCTTCCGCGGAACCACCCGCGTCGTCGTCCTCTCCGACGCCGTCAAGACCGCCGACCAGGCGATCCTCTTCGAGCCCGCCAGCCCCGACGGGGGCGTGCTGCTCCGCTTCGAGGGCATCCCCTACCTCCTCGCCCGCCTCTTCGCCTTCCCCCTCGCCGACGGGGCCCTCCGAGAGATCCGGCTCACCCGCGGCGGAGGGTATCGCGGGACCCGGCTGCTTCACGTGGAGGTCCTCATGCGCAAGACCACCGGATCCGCCACGAGTGACCCCCGCCGGATGATCGTCTACCAGGACGTTCAAGAGGTCCAGCCGGTCCGCACGGCCTTCGGGGTCACCACCCGCTCGCTCCGCACCGAACGGACCTTCCACTACCTCACCCCCGACCGCCGCTACACCTACCACAAGGTCGAGACGCCCGAGGGATCGACCGCCGACGCCGACCTCGCCGTCCCCGACCGCATGCCCACGCAGCCCTGAGGGATCCGGGACGCGAGGGCCGGAGGACCGAAGGATAGGAGGTCGCAACAGGAGGCCGCAACTCTTGCTTTCCCGCTCCCCACCGCGTACACTCCTGCACCGTTTCAAGGACTTCCAGTCGAGGACAGAGATGATCAGTATCAAGACGTTGAGCGTGGACGCGGCCGCCCGACGGGCGATGGTGATGGACCTGCTCGCCGTGACGGCGGGCGCGGTGATTCTGATCGGCGCCTCCCGCGCCGTCCTGCCCCTGGCCCCCGTGCCCGTGACGCTGCAGACGCTGGGCGTGCTGCTGGTCGGGGGCTTGCTGGGCGCGCGGCGGGGCGTGGCGAGCGTGGCGGCGTTCCTGCTGCTGGGGATCACCGGCGCCCCGGTCTTCGCCGTTGGCGGCGGGGCGGCCTATCTGCTAGGCCCGACGGGCGGATACCTGCTGGGCTTCCTCCCGGCCGCCGCCATCGCCGGGTCTGTCGCGCGCCGCGACGGGGCCAACCCGCTGCGCCTGCTCGCCAAGCTGCTCCTCGCCGACGCGGTGGTCTTCGCCTGCGGGCTGGTGCAACTGCGCACCTTGATCCCCGCAGACGAGATCCTCGCCCGCGGACTGGTTCCCCTCGCCTGGGGCGAGGTGATCAAGATCGCCATCGCGGCCATCGTCCTGCACCGCTCGATGCGGGCGTAGTCCCCCCGCACGGTATCGGCGCGACCGCGTTACCGCAGTTCACACGCCCCGGGTCTTCCGCAGGCGCACGGCTGCGAACAGCGCAGCCGTGGCACCCCGCGATAGCGCCCGACAACCGGTATCTGGACGTGGCACCCGACTTCGATACTGCACTGCTGTTCGCTGATAGCTGACTGCTGATCGCTAATCGCTGATCGCTTTACACTCATGCCCGACGATACGACCAACCCGACCGCATCCGCCACCCCCCAGTGCCCCCGTTGCGGGATGACCATCGCCGCCGACGCCGGGTTCTGCGAGCACTGCGGGGCCAAGATCGGGCCCCATAAGCACGTGCCCTGGTGGCACGTGCACCGGCGGGTCTACGACTGGACGCTCGGGTGGGCGTATCGGCCCTCGGCGTCGCTGGCCCTGTTCACGCTGAGCTTCGCCGAGAGCAGCTTCTTCCCCATCCCCCCCGACGTGCTGCTCATGCCCCTGGTTCTGGGCAACCGCAAGCGGTGGCTGTGGTATGCCTCGGTCTGCTCGCTCGCCAGCGTCCTGGGGGCGGTCGCGGGCTTCCTCATCGGGTGGCTGCTCTGGGCCCAGGTGGGCACCTTCTTCCACGACCACGTCCCGGGGTTCCATCGCGACACC
The DNA here is from genome assembly GCA_041687095.1 of Phycisphaerae bacterium. Lineage (GTDB taxonomy): Bacteria > Planctomycetota > Phycisphaerae > SM23-33 > SM23-33 > JAWLCQ01. Next base: position 70,925 of record JAWLCQ010000003.1, read on the forward strand.
GTCGCCCTCGTCGACGGATCGACCGTCGAGGGCCTGATCGAAAAGGACTCCCTCGACCTCGCCGACGGCGGTCTCGCCATCGAACCCGCCTACCCCCTGCGGGTCCGTGAGGCCATCACGTCCCCCGACCAGCCCCCGGTCGAGCTTGCCACCCTCTCGGACGAGCAGGTGCAGGAGGGCGGGGTCCACGTGGGAGCCTTCACCAAGGTCGGCAAGTGGTATGAGAAGTACAACTTCTGGATCGTCTTCACCGCGGGCTTCACCCCGATCCCCTTCAAGGTCATCACGATCACGGCCGGGGTGTTCAAGATCAACTTCCTGATCTTCGTCATCGCCAGCATCGTCAGCCGCTCCGCCCGCTTCTTCCTGGTGGCGGGGCTGATGCGGCTGTTCGGACCGCGGATCACACCGTTCATCGACAAGTACTTCAACCTGCTCTCGCTGCTGTTCGTGGTGCTGCTGGTCGGCGGATTCGTGGCGATCAAATACTCGGCGGGGTAAGATTCGGCGGGACGCCGCCAGAGGCCCACAACGCCCCCGGGCTGCATCCGCGGGGCGGTCCCGGCGGGTGGCCGTGGCTTGCCGAACCGGTGCCGTGGTCTGCGGAACGCAGCGAAGCAGCCACATCACACCGCCACGGCATTTCGGACCGGACGGCGCCCCGTGAAGGCAGAGGAGGTCACCATGGCGATTCCGCAGGACGAGCGAAACGCGTTGCTGGATTTGGCGCGGCGGACGGTCGCCGCCGTCGCCGCTCGACACCCCCACCCCGCCCCACCGGAACCCAACGGCGTACTGGGCGAGACGCGGGGGTGCTTCGTTACGCTCAAGAACCGCGGGCGCCTCCGCGGGTGCATCGGGGTCTTCGTGCCCCATGAGCCGCTGGGGCACACCGTCATCGAGATGGCCGCGGCCGCGGCCTGCGACCCCCGCTTCGTCCGCGACCCCATCACACCCTCCGAGGCACCCCACCTGTCGGTCGAGATCTCCGTCCTGTCCCCCCTCGTCGAGACGCACGAGCCCGAGAAGCTCGAGGTGGGTACGCACGGGATCTACATCGTCGGGCGCAGCAGCGGCTGCTTTCTTCCCGAGGTCGCCACCGAGATGAACTGGACCGCCGAGGAGTTCCTCGACAACTGCTGCTCCCACAAGGCGGGGATGGGGTCCAGGGCATGGCAGCAGCCCGGGACGAAGGTGTACCTGTTCACCAGCGAGAAGTTCGGGGAGGAAGGAAACGCGGATTGACCGTTTCCTGCGGGGGATCAAGACGGTGGAGTATCGCACGCACCCGACGCGTCACGAGACCTTCGCGATGGCGGCATTTGAGAGATCAGTAATCACCTTGCGAAGCAACTCCCATGTCCGGCGGTGATAGTGCTCGGGGACGTCGATGCGCTGGCCTTCCTTGTACCGGGCGAGCTTACCGGCCTTTGATTCGTACGTTCTGCTGGCGACCCCGCGGCTGTGAATGAGCACGTCGCGGGACGCTTTGGCCTCGGCGATATTCGCGATTTCATCCTCGGTGGGACAGCCGAGCTTCGCTCTGGCCTCAAGGTAGCCGAACCAGCCGGCGGGACGCTCGTAGAGGATTTCGTTCAATTCCCGGGCAACCACCTTGGACGTAATGGCATCTTTGTCGGGAGCGTCAAGAATGTCTTCGAAGTCTACCTTCTTGCGGCTCAAGGTCTTTGGGTATGCCGTTAGCCAAAGGCGCACGAGGTCGAAGAAATAGTTCTCGAAGATTGTGATGAACTGCTGGAACGTGGCTTCGATGAGCTGCTCGGCGACATACCCGCGGGACTTGGCTGCAAGCTCGACGTGCGTGGTGACGGTGCCGGTCGTCATGTTGCGGATGGAAAAGGTGCGGCCATCGGCGATGGCGCGACCCACGATGTCCCACGCGATCTTGGTGTCGGTGTAGTAGTCATGCGCGGCATTCAGGTCTGCCAGCACACGATCTCGCAGCGCTGCGATGTCATCAGCAAGTGCCATTTCCCATCCTGATCAGTGAACGCTGTCGAGAATGGCTTGCACCGCGGATGCGTTCGCGCCGCGCCCCAGATTGATGATTGCGACTTCCGGCTTTCCGTCTATCGAGATGGCGTTTTCGTCCACCCAATACTGAATCCGACTGTCGTGCAGAAGCTGCTTGACTTCGTCAAGCTGTGCGACCGGCACCATGATGTACGGCCCGGCGGTTCCGTCGGTCAATACCCGCAACGGCTGCTGAGTTGTGGCGTTATTCATCGGGAAATCCTTCTCATTTTGCCACATGATTATACACGGTAGAGAATCCGGGGACAATCCAGGGACGCCTTACTCGTCGTTGCCAGTACTACTCATCCCGTCCCTGTTGCTCCACGGCTCGCCTGCTCCAGCGGTCCGTCTCCAAGCGGGCTGCTACGGTACGACCCTGGTCACGCTCACGTTCACCACGCTGTCGCCCGGGAGCTTGCCCTTGAGGTCCACGATCGCATGGGTGTTGGCGTACTGGTCGTGCGGACGGGCGGTGGCCTGGTTGGGGATGTGCCGGGTGGTCGAACGGGCGTTCGCATCGGTGTCCTGATCGATGACGACCAGGCTCACGCCCAGGAAGTCGCGTTTCGACAGGTCGGACTCCTGGTGCTTGCTGAACCGCCGCATCTGCCCCTTCCCATCCGCGATGGCAAGGTGGGCATGGTAACCCGTCTGGGTCCGCTCCCCGCCCGCAACGGCGGCCCCGGTGATCCCGCGGCCGGTCCACGGGCGGAGCGACACCGCGAAGCGAGGCTGCTCGTAGGCGTTGAGCAGGAACATGTACACGTCGCTGTCGAGCCCGATGTCGGCGAATCGCTCGGTGGGTCGGTAGTCCAGCCACACGATCAACCCGTCCTGCGCCCAGGGCCAATCGGCGTCGGAGCGGATCTCGGAGTCGAAGACCTCCGCCTCGATCAGCAGGCTCTTGCCGTCCACCACCGACAGCGTCCATTGGGCGGCGGGGCGGCCCTCAGGGCGTTCGGTGCCCTCGGGTGCCAGGATCGTTCCTGAGACCTTTCCGTCCTTCAGGTGCAGCACGGGCACACGGGCGAGGTCGAGAACGTAGACGGCGCGGCGGCCCTGGGCGTCGACGAGATCAATGACGGCCTCGGCGGCGTCACCGTTCTGGAGGGAGAACACCTCCGGCAGCGCCAGCGACCAGGCGGTCTCGCCCGCATCAAGCTTCAGCGCCTCCTGCCCTCGGCCGTCCCCGAGGGACCAGGTGAGCGTGGCCTCGACGGCCTCGGTGGTGGCCAGCGTCAGCGGGATCGCCTTGTCCTGGGGCTTGGCGAAGCGTGCGGGCAGTTTGAGTTCGACGGGCAGAGGCTGGGGCGCGGGGCACAGCGTACGGTCGCCCTCGCCCTTGCCCAGCGGCGCCCAGGGGGCGATGCGCTTCAGGATCGACGCCGCGATCGCATACTGCCCCGCCGCCGCCGGGTGCACCCCGTCCGGACGGAAGATCTGCTCGGGGGTCCCGCGGGCCTCGGCGAGTTCGAACTCCTCCGACGCGGGGATGTAGGGCGTCGTCTCGGCGGCGGCGACGTCTTTCACGGCGGCGGCGCAGCGGCGGAGGAACTCCTCCGTTCCGTCGAGGGCCCACATGCTGCCCCAGCCCAGCGACTCGTCGGTGAGCGTGGGCGACAGCAGGACGACGTCGAGCCCCTTGTCCTTCGCGTTCTGCACGAACTTGGCGATCTGCTCGCGATAGCCGGCGATGTGCTTGTCCATCGGCTCGCCCACGCGCCAGGCGCTGTTGATGGAGTTGTTCATGCCCGTCATGAGCGAGACGATGGTGGGCCGGTCCTCGCGGGCGGCCTTCTCGAACTGCTCCTTGCTGGCGGTCGCGAGCGACCCGCTCACGCCCTTCTGCGTGATGCGGAGGCTGGCCTCGGGGTGGAAGTGCTTTACGACACGGTCGACGATGCGGCGGTAGGTATCGGCGTGGGTGATGGAGTCGCCCAGGAACACCCAGACGTCGCCCTCGCGAAGGAAGCAGGTTTGCGGCTCCCCACCGGCCGCGGCGACGGGACGGGCGAGCAGGAGGGACACCAGGCAGACGGACAGGATCAGCAGGGCTTTCATGCTTATGTCTCCAGACAGAGCGAGTGCATTGCAGGCGTTCCCGACGATCCCCCCGACGCAGTCAGGGGGCTTGGGAACGCGGTCTCCGGCGGTAGCGGAACGACCCGCGTCTCCCGGTCCTACCGCCCCACGAGGGACAAATCAACCCCCCGGATGCGTTCGAACGCCCACGATCGCTCCGGGAGCCTGCGCGGAAAACGGGGACCGTCCAGAAGATGACGCGAAAGGTGAGGGGTGATACGCGTTCCACGTAGTTCGCGGGCGGGTGCCGTGGTTTGCGGAGCGAAGCGGCTTGCCTCGGCGGAGCCTTGGCGGAGACGGGAGCAACCACGTCCAATGGACGCTGCCTGCGAATTACCTGGGATGCGTCTCGCCTCACCCACGCTGCCGCCCCGAGTGCGCAAAAAAAGACCGCCTCCGCATGCGCCGGCGACGGTATGGTAAAGAACCCATTTAATTGCACGTGGGTGGCTGGCGTGACGCCGGAGCATCTCGCACTTGGCCTCCCTAAATGGGCGTATCGGTTCTTCTACACACGACCGACTATCGTACGCGGCAGAGGCGATGTTTTTCTTCACTTCTGAACTGGTGCCTTTTCGGCATCCACCGGCCGCGACCTCTCGGGGCGACTGTTGGATTATATCCTCCCTATCGGCAGGGGGGATGCGGAAACTTGAGGTACGGCGGCATTCTCGGGTAAAAACGCGTCTGCGCGCGGAACGGGGGGGCCTGCGATTCTCCCGCGCGCACGTGTCCCCGCTTCGCTCCGCCACGTGCGCGCCCTACGCGCGCAGTTCCGCGTTGAGCGTCTTGCGGAGGTGGGTCAGGATCTGCTCGATCTCCAGATCCACCTGCTCCCCGCGCAGCGTCCCTCCGGGGGAACGGTACGTCAGGCGCACCGTCACGCTCTTGCGGCCCTCGGAGATGGGTTTGCCGCGGAAGGTCGTCACGTAGTCCATGGACACGCGGAGCGGCTGCTCGACGGCCAACAGCTCCGACTCCAGACGGTGCCACGTCACGTCCTCGTCGACGAGCACCGAAAGGTCGCGGACGACCGGGGGGAACTTGGGCACGGGCGTGTAGGTCCGCGGGGCGTCGGCCCCGGCGAGCAGGGCCTCGAACCGCACCTCCGCCGCCGCTACGGGCCTCTCGATCCCGTAGGCGTCGAGGACCTTCGATGCGATCTGCCCGATCACGCCCACGACCGCCCCGTCCAGCAGGATCTCGCCCGCCGCTCCGCTCTCGAAGCCCGGAACGTCGGCCGGACGGACCGTGAGGGACGTCCGCGGATCAGTCCGCTGCACGACGGCCTCGAGGGTTCCGCGGAGGTCGCGGAGGTCCCGCGTCGTCGCCATACCCAGGTGCACGCGCTCGTCGGGCAGCTCCCCGCTGCCCTTGGGGAAGACCGCCGCCAGTTCGTACAGGCCCACGTCGGTGTTGCCCACGTCCTGGTTGGTCTTGCAGACCTGCAGCAGCGTGGGCAGCAGCGTGGCGCGGAGGGCGTTGTTGGAGCGGCGATTCAGCGGGTCCACGCAGACGGACTCCGCGAACCCGAACAGCCCGTTCTCCGCGGCGTCGACGAAGGCGGGGGTGATGGCCTCATCGAACCCGCCCCCGGACACGGCCTCGCGAACGTGCTGCCGGGCCTTCTCTCGCAGGCCCACCGGGGCGACGGGGTGCGAGACGTGCGTGTTCACCGGAATCTTGCCGTAGCCCTCCATCCGAGCGACCTCCTCGATGAGGTCGGCCTCCCGCGTCAGGTCGGGCCGATACGACGGGGGCGTGCAGACGATGTCCTCCCCGTCGCGCTGGGGGGCGAGGCCCAGGCGGCCAAGGATCTCCGCTTGGCGGTCGGCGGGGATGTCGAGGCCCAGCAATTGCGTCGTGCGCTTCGGCCGCAGGCGGACCTTCGCGGGCTGCCAAGGCTGGGCCCACACGTCCACGACGCCCTCGGCGAGTTCGCCGCCGGCGAGGTCGAGGATGAGTTGGCAGGCCCGGCGGGAGGCTTCGTCCACGCCCACCGGGTCCACGCCCCGCTCGAAGCGGTAGTTGCTGTCGCTCATGAGTTGGAGCTTCCGCGACGTCCGCCGCGTGACCAGCGGGTCGAACCGCGCGCTCTCCAGCAGGATGCTGGTCGTCGCGTCGCCCACCTCGCTGTCCAGTCCGCCCATGATGCCCGCGATGGCCACGGGCTTGCGGGCGTCGGCGATGATGAGCATGGACTCGTCGAGGTTGCACTTCGTCCCGTCGATGCTCACGAGGCTCTCGCCCGCCTGGGCGCGGCGGACGACGATGCGGTGCTCGTCGAGCTTGTCGTAGTCGAAGCTGTGCAGCGGCTGGGAGTACTCCATCAGGACGTAGTTCGTGACGTCCACGACGTTGTTGATGGAGCGCAGACCGACCGCTTCGAGGCGCTCGACCATCCACCGGGGGGAGGGTCCGATCTTCACGTTGCGGATCACGCGGGCGGTGTACCGCGGACACAGGTCGGGGTCCAGCACCTCGACGCCCGTGAGGTCCTGCACCTTCCCGCTCGTCGGCAGAGCCCCGATCACGGGCGGGCGGAAGGCCGCCCCCATCGCCGTCGCCAGTTCGCGCGCGACACCCACGTGCCCCAGCAGGTCCGGGCGGTTGGAGGTGACCTCCAGGTCCAGGACGATGTCCGCATCGGTCTCCTCGATCTCCTCGACGGGGAACCCGATCGACATGCACAGATCGGCCAACTCCGCGGCGGAGAGCGAAACGTCCACGTAATCCGACAGCCAGTTCAGTGAGACCTTCATTCTGCTACCCCAGCAGCATATCGCTGTATCCGCGGTCGATCAGGTCCGCCTCCCCGATGCCGAAGCGCTCCATGACCGCCTCGCACTGCTTGCGAAGGGAGGCGACGTTGGCTTCGTCGCTTCGGCCGTGGGCTTCGATCTCGACGAACGCGCCCAGTCCGTCGACGGCGTCGACGTGGATCTTGACGTTGTTCGCGTAGTAGATCTCGCGGGACTTGCGGACCGTCACCAGCACACCCAGCGCGCGGGCGAGGGTGTCCTTGACGACCTCCGACTGCGACAGCGGGCACAGGTGGACCATGGCCTCCTTGGGCCCGGGCAGGTCGGGGCGGTCGTAGTGGATGAGGGAGTTCTCGATCGTGCCCTCGCGGATCTTCAGCCGCCCGCGGGGAACGCGGAAGTACGTGTCCGTCTGGTGGTCAGTGCCCAGGAAGTCGGCGCTCATCTCCTTCAGGGCCGCCCGCGCACGGTCGAGGTCGCTGCAGCGGGCCTTGATCTCGACGTTCACGTGCAGCCCGGGCTCGGAGAGTTCCTCGTTCAGCCGCTCCACTTCGAGCTGTCGCGCCTCCTCCCGGCCGGCGTTGACGAGCTTCAGGACGGCCTGGCGGGCGGCGTCGAGGTTCACGCCCAGTTCCCGCAGGACCGCGGCGGCGAGCCCTTCATCGGAGCGCAGCAGCCCCAGCAGGAGGTGCTCGGTCCCGATGTAGTTGTGTCCGATCCGCCGCGCCTCCTGGATCGCGTACTCGGTGGCCTTCTTGGCGCGGGGGGTGACGGGCAGGCGGTTGCGCTCGGTCTTCTCGCCCTTGGCCTTGCTGAGGGCCTCGACCTTCTCCCGGGCGGCCTTGAGGTCCACGCCCAGGCTCTTCAGGACGTTGGCGCCCACGCCCTCGCCCTCGATGAGCAGCCCCAGCAGCATATGCTCGGTCCCGATGTACTCGCAGCCCAGCCGCTGGGCCTCGCGGTTCGCTAACGCCATCACCTTCCGGGCCCGCTCCGTGAATCGTTCGAACATTCGTGTGTCTCCGTCACCCGCACGCAGCGGGGGTCTTATTCGTTAACTGGCAACTGGCTCAATCGTAACTGGTTGACTCATAACTAGTTGATTGGCTTTGGGTCGGAGAAGAGGCGTTCGCGGGCTTGGTGGGCTCAACGACCAAGGGCCCGCACC
>JAWLCQ010000003.1:78983-89034 GCA_041687095.1 Phycisphaerae bacterium
AAAGTGTATCTTGGGCCCGACCCCCCCCACGCCAGCGCAGGACCTGCAGATCAAAACGCCTTCCTCTTCCTCATCCGTGGGCAATGGGGACAGGCGCCTCCGGGCTACAAACCCGCCCATGGCGGATGCCCTGCGGAGCCCGTCCCTACTTCCCTGGTTCCCTGGTTCCCCAGCCAACCAGTTACCAGTCAACCAATCACGCCTTCGTCGGCGGGGTGATCACGCGGATGTCCAACTCGCTGAGCTGCCGCTCATCCACGGGACCCGGGGCGTTGGTCAGCGGGCAGGTGCCCCGCTGCGTCTTGGGGAACGCGATCACGTCCCGCAACGACTCCCCGCCGGCCATCATCATCACGATGCGGTCCAACCCCAGCGCCAACCCGCCGTGCGGGGGCGCCCCGAACTTCAGGGCCGTCATCAGGAAGTCGAACTTCTCGTGCGCCTCTTCCTCGCTGATCCCCAGCAGCTCGAACACGTGCCGCTGGATCTCCATGTCGTGGATACGGATCGACCCCCCGCCCAACTCCACCCCGTTGCACACGAGGTCGTACGCCTTGGACTTGATGGCCGCGGGGTTCGCCTGCAGCGTCACCGGGTCGAAGTCCTTGGGCATGGTGAATGGGTGGTGCACGCTGAACCAGCGCTTCTCCCCCTCGTCCCATACGACCAGCGGGAAGTCCACCACCCAGCACCATGCGAAGCTCTTGGGGTCGTAGAGCTTCAGGTCCCGGCCCAGCCGCGTCCGCAGCGCGCCCAGCACGCGAGCGACGACCGCTTCGCGGTCGGCGCAGAACATCAGGATGTCGCCCTCCTGCGCCCCCGTCCGCTCCCGCAGGGCCTGCTGGACCTCGGGGGAAAGGAACTTGGCCACCCCGCCGGCGAACCCGCCCGCCTCGACCTTGCACCAAGCAAGGCCCTTGGCGCCGAACTCGGTGGCGAGGGCGGTGTACTCGTCGATCTCCTTGCGGGTGAACTTCGCCCCGCCCGAAGGCACGAGGCACTTCACCTGCCCCCCCGCCGTCAGGGCATCCGAGAAGACCTTGAAGCCCGCATCGGAGACGATGTCGCCCACGTCCTGCAGTTCGAGCCCGAACCGCAGGTCCGGCCGGTCCGTTCCGTACCTCGCCATTGCCTCGTCGTAGGGCATGTGCGGGACGTTCTCCGGGAACTCTTTGCCCGAGACCTTGCAGACCTCGCGCATCACGCGGGTCACGGCCTCCATCACGTCCTGCTGCGTGCAGAAGGACATCTCGAGATCGAGCTGGGTGAACTCGGGCTGGCGGTCGGCGCGGAGATCCTCGTCGCGGAAGCAGCGGACGATCTGGAAGTACTTGTCCATCCCCCCGACCATCAGGATCTGCTTGAAGAGCTGGGGGCTCTGCGGAAGGGCGTAGAACGTGCCCAACTGCAGGCGCGAGGGCACGAGGAAGTCCCGCGCGCCCTCGGGGGTGGACTTGGTGAGGAACGGCGTCTCGACCTCGATGAACCCCTCGTCCGACAGCGTGTCGCGCATCGCCTTGGCGATCCGGTGGCGGAGCACCAGGGCGTTGGCGAGTTCGGGGCGGCGAATGTCGATGAAGCGGTACTTCAGCCGCAGTTCCTCCCCGACCTTGGAAAACTCGTCGGGCTCGAAGGGGACGGTCTCGCTGCGGTTGAGCAGGGCGATGGCGTCCCCGAGGATCTCGATCTCCCCGGTGGGAAGCTTGGGATTGATGCGGTCTTCCCCGCGCGAGCGGACGGTCCCGCCGATGGCGAGCACCCACTCGTTGCGGGCCGCCCGCGCCAGGGCGTACATGTTCTGGGCGGCGGCGTCGGCATTCTCAGGCAGGTCGTACACCACCTGCGTGACCCCGTAGCGGTCCCGCAGGTCGATGAACACGACCCCGCCGTGGTCGCGGTAGCTCTTCACCCATCCGCAGAGGCGCACGTGCTGCCCGATGTCGCCGGCACGCAACTGCCCGCAGGTATGGGTCCGCTTCAATACGTCGTCGCTGAATCGCTCCATAGTGGTATCCGGCTCCAAAAGGGAATAGACCGCTCAGTCTACCCGAAGGCCCCGCAAAAGCAATACCCATCGAAAACGAAGCGGAAACGGGGTTGACATGCCGCCCCCGCCCCGGTAGAGTTCAGCATCTGACTGGAACGGGCTGTTAGCTCAGTTGGCTAGAGCGCCTGCTCGACACGCAGGAGGTCACTGGTTCAAGTCCAGTACGGCCCAGTGTTGTAAGACCTGCCGATGGCCGGGGTTAGTGACGATCCGCGGCCCACCCGCCTCCCTCGGCGGTGCGGCGAAGCGTCCGTAGTACTACGGACACAGGAGCCGTGCCATGACCGATCCCAGCCATCCCCACCTCCGCCCCGCGTCCACACGCCCACCGATCCTGCCGAGCCTCCCCCGCCAGCCTACTGCCGCCACAAGGGGAGCGGGCAGGTGTGCTGCTACATTCAGCGGCGGACCGCGCTGGTTGGCGGCCTTGGCGATCTATGGCAAACTCGTCAGAGAGACCGGACACCCCAAACCGCTCTGCTCATGCCCGTGACTGTTCCCGCTGCCATCAGGAAGAATCCGTTCTTCCAAGTACCCCTTGACTGGCGGCTCCCACCGGAGGTCGCGGGTCTTCAACGGCGGTCAGGGGCGGACATTCTCGGCTATGTTGACAACCAGTTGAATCGCCTGTTCCAAGTCGAACGCCCGGAAATCCTTCTCTCGCAGGACCGTTCTCAGCCGGGCGCCCAACTGGCGTTTCAAGTCAGCCAGACGCCGATCACCGACATCTATGGGCAGATTACCCGGCACGGCGATCTTCTGCCGGACCAAGTCGGCCATCAGGCCGCTGTGCAGCGCGAGGTCGAGGTGCTTTGCGGCATAATCGAGATCGTAGTAGTCCCGAATGGCCACATCCTGGCGTGATAGGGCAGCCCGAGCTTTCTCGGCCATCGCTTCGGTCATGTCGATGCAGGCCACATCTACGGGGGGAATCATGGCGTCGCCGCCGATGGGATCGAGCAGCAGCGTACGGGCTTGGCCTTTGATGACCGGCAGCAGGAGCGGTTCGCGGACACTGATCTCGACGAGAATGCCTTCTCGCTGCCCGGTTGTGGGGGATTCGTAGGCGACCACACCGTTGTACTGTGTCGAGTTGTTCACGCCTGTGAGCGATTCAGTACACTTCATCGCCGGAATGAAATCGGCGACGTCAGATACTGCAACTTTGGCCGCGGAGGCTGCTTGGCTACGTTGCTTCCGGTTGGCGTCGACCGGCAAGGGGATTGTAAAGTCCAGGTCTTCGCTGAGCCGGTAGAACCCTGCGTGGACCTTGGCCAGGCAGGTGCCGCCCTTGAACACGAGTCCGCCGGAGCGATCGGCAAGATAGGCCAGCAAGACGGTGCAGAAGTAGTCCTTCTCGATCAGGCGCGGGTTGAAGCCCGTCTTCGAGGCCGTGAAGTTGACGGCCTCACGGAACAGCGGCAGGTCTTCATGGAGCGCCGGTCCGGTTGGTTCAGCCATTGAGGATCACCCCCCAACGTTTCAGGAGCGTTCCGCGCGTGGGCCTGCCTGGCACCAACGGAATCTTGGCCGTCGATGGCGTCAGTTCTCGCGCCAGCCGCCTGAGGACCGATTCCTGAACACCGATCTGCCCCAGCAAGGCGCCGATGCGGCGGATGGCGCCCAAGTTGCCGAAGCGGATGGTCGCCTGGCACAGATCGGTCGGCCTGATGCGCCCGGACTCGATGTCTCGCCGAATCCAGTCGTAGGCGCGGGGCAGGCTGTCGAACCGGGAGAAGTCGTATACCGCATCGACTAGCGTGCGAACGCGCGAGGAATAGACCAGCGTTTCACCTAAGGGCGTCTCGAACTGCTCCGTTTCCCCGAGTCGTTCCCGGCTGACCTTGATCAGCGTAAGTTCGATTCGTCCCACGGAGCGGTCGCCGGAGATGGCATCGTTGTAGATGTGGACGCGGGAGGGAATCTGCTCGTCGTAACCATAACGATTGAAGGCGTTGGGGCCGGTGATCTGGTAGCTTGCCTGCTTGTCGGCCATGAGGGCGTTGATGACGGTGGCCTCCTCGGGCGTCCAGACGCCCCCGAGCGGCAGTTTGGCCGGGAACAGATAGAGGCCGTTGCGCACCTTGGCGATCATGCCCGAGCGGGCCATGCGGCTGAGCAGTTCCCGCTCCTGCTTGGCCGTGATGCGTAGAGCGGAAGCCAGATCGCCCGTTTTCACGGTGCGAAGGTTTCGCATCTGCACGTATGCCAGTGCGGCTGTCTCGAGTTGTCCGAGCTTGCGGGCCATGTCGTTATTCTATTTTCGACAGATTGCCTGTAAAGCAATAATGACCAAACGGAATCATTCGGGGCCAGGATCGCCGGAGCATTCTTCGAGCTGGGTTCAGCCAATGATCAGCCGCGCGATGGCGACTCGAGCGGCGGCGAGGCAAGGCTGACGATGACCTCGCGACGCTGTGGGCCCGGCAGGTCGGACAAAAAATCCACCAGGACGGCCAGTTTCGGGTTGCTGGTGCAAGCGATGGTGCGAGCGGCGTCCGGCGGCATCGTAAGTGGGATATCTGTGAGAGTTACGACGGTCGTCTCGCTGCTCGACACGCAGGAGGCCACTGGTTCAAGTCCAGTACGGCCCAGTGAGCCCGGGCTTCCGTTGGGAGCACCGGGCCGGGCCTTTTCATGCCCCCCTCCGCCCGCACGCATCACCCGTCCCCCCGCACCGCCAGCGCCCAGAACCGCTGCAGCAGCGCCTCCCCCAGGGCCACCCCGTCCCCGGACGATGCCGCCGACGCAGAGGACACCGACGAGGAGGTCGGGGGCGACAGAGACGGCCTTGGCGCCGGGGGAACACCGATCAACTCCTGCACATAGGCGTCGAGCACGTGCGGGGTGAATTCGGGGTGGAACTGCACGCCCCAGGCGCAGTCGCCGAGGCGGAAGGCGTGGTGCGGCTCGTGGGGATTATGCGCCAGGGGCGCCGCGCCCTGCGGAAGGGTGAGGGCGGACTGGTAGTGCGAGCAGTATACCTCCGCCCCGTCCGGAAGGACGGACAGCAGCGGATCGCTCCGCCCCGCGGCCGTCAGGTGGACCTGCGCACGCCCCACCTCCTCGCCCCGAGGGTTCGGGCCCACCACGCCCCCCATCGCATACGCCAGCAACTGATGACCGTAGCAGATGCCCAGCAGCGGTACGCGGGCGGAAACGATCTCTCGAATCCACCCCGCCGTCCGCTCGCTCCAGTCCAGTCGCTCCGTCACCATCGCGTGCGCGCCGGTCAGGATGGCCCCGCGGAGGCGGAAAGGTTCGGGCAGGGGCTCATCGTCCAGCGGGCGGACGATCCGCACGTCCTCCGCCGATCGGTGCAGCCGGGCGAGGACCCAGTCCTCGAAATCCCCCTCCCGCTCGGACAGCCACCCAAAGGTGCTCCCGAGCTTGATGATGGCGAACTCTCGCTCCATTCCCGCAGGTCCTCCGGCGCGCAGGCGCTTCACCGAGGCGGGTCCCGGTCCGCCGAAGGCGTCATGTTACCAGATCGGCGGTGGAGGGGCTGGAACTTTCCGCCCGGGACGGTACGTTATCGGGACATGGACGTGCTGACCGTTCACAACCGCCCCCAGGACATCGCCGAGCGCACCGCCCGCATTCGCCGGACGGTGCTCGAAGGCTCCCCCCACATCCGCGAGGGCAACTTCACCGCCATCGGCGGGGAGGACGTCGAGTTCCTCTTCCACCGCTACGACGAAGAGTTCTTCGGGGGGTGGCTGCACCGGTCGGCCGTGCAGGATTCCGTCCAGCCCCTCCGCTTCCGCGTCTCGAAGACGATGACCCGCAGCGGAGGGGCGACGGTTCGCGTCCGGCCCCGCGGGCAGCGGAGGGGGAAGGCCCTGCGGTACGAGATCGCCCTCGCCGGGCGCCTGCTCTTTCAGACCTTCGGGCCCGGGCAGCGGGAGGCGAAGGTCAACGGCCTGCCGTGCGCCGACCGGCTGGAGGCGGCGATGCGGGTAATGGAGCACGAGATCATCCACCTCGTCGAGATGGTGGTCTGGGGCGCCTCGAGCTGCCGGGGCACGCGGTTCAAGATGCTCGCACGGAACCTGTTCGGGCACCCGGGGACGCAGCACGAACTCGTCACCTCCGCCGAGCAGGCGGCGGTGCGGCACGGGGTGCGGGTGGGCAGCGTGGTCCGCTTCGCCTTCCAGGGCCGCACCCTCACCGGCCGCGTCAACCGCATCCACCAGCGGGCGACGGTGCTCGTGGAGAGCCCCGACGGACGGCGGTACAGCGACGGGAAGCACTACCACAAGTACTACGTGCCGCTGGGGGAACTGCGGATTGAGGATTGAGGGTTGCGGATCGCTGCGCTTCGAGATCACGAGCGAGTTCGAAAGATGCGCGAGACGGAAGCGTGACACCAAGCGGGCAAGCCGGGATTCGGGCTTGAGCCTCTCCCCTCCACCGGCTACGATTCGCAACCGTCCCGGGGTGCGTGATGATGGGGGGACCGAAGCGAGAAAACTGCCAAAGGAGCGAGAGCATGATTACCTTCAGCGCGTTTGCGGACGAGATCGGGCCCGACCTGGACCTGCAGATGAACACCTGCGAAGCCAACGGCGTGAAGTGCATCGACGTGCGCGGCATCGACGGGATGAACGTCTCGGCGATGACGTTGGAGCAGGTGAAGGGCTACTGCAAGCGGCTGAGCGACCGCGGGTTCTCCGTGCCGTTCATCGGCTCGCCCATCGGCAAGATCAAGATGAGCGACGACTTCGCCGCGCACCTGGACCTGCTGAAGCACTGCTGCGACGTCGCCCACGCCTTCGGGACCCGGCGGATCCGCATGTTCAGCTTCTACCCCTCGGTGGGCAAGACCATCCAGGAGGAACGCGACGGGGTCATCGAGCGCATGGCGGCGATGCTCGACCTCGCCGAGAAGGCCGACTGCGAGCTGTGGCACGAGAACGAGGCGGACATCTACGGGGCGATTCCCGAGGGCGTCCGCGACCTCTTCGCCACACTGGGGCATGACCGGCTGAAGGGCATCTTCGACCCCGCCAACTTCGTCACCGAGAACGTCAAGCCCTACGACGAGGCCTGGACGCAGGGGCTCGCGGACCTGACCGACGCCTTCCACATTAAGGACAAGATCGCCGGGGCCCCCACCTGCGTCCCCGCCGGGCAAGGCCAGGGCCAGTTCCCCGAGATCTTCGCCGACCTCAAGAAGCGCAACTGGAGCGGGTACATGACGCTCGAACCCCACCTCTCGCAGGCGGGGCAGTTCTCCGGGTTCACGGGGACGGAGCGGTTCGAGGCGGCCGTGCGGGCCCTCAAGCACGTCTGCGACGCCGCCGGTCTGCCGTACAAGAAGTAAACCAACCGCCCGCGTCGCGGGTCCCCGGGGACCCGCGACGCGGGCGATGAAATTCCAACCACGTCCGACACGACAGGGCTCGGCCCTAAGCCCCCCGGCTGCGTCGGGGGAACCCGCTCGATCCACCCGGGGGCTCACCGCACGATGCGTTACTTCGCCCCTGCCTGCATCTGCAGCACGTCGCGCAGACCCACGACCCCCACGAGCGCGTCGTCCTCGATGACCGCGAGGTGGCGGATGTTGCTTTCGCGGAGCATCTTTGCACAGTCCGCGACGTCGTCGCTCAGGCGGCAACTGCGGACGGGGGAGGACATGACCTCCGCGAGCGTGACCCGGGCGGGATCCTTCCCGGCGGCGACGACGCGCTGGAGCAGGTCGCGCTCGGTGAAGATGCCCGCGACGCGGCCGTCCTGGCGGACGATGACGGACCCCACGCGTCCATCGGCCATGAGGCGGGCGGCCTCGAAGACGGTGGCGGAGGGCTCGATGACGATGACGTCGGGCCCCTTGGCCATGAGGATGTCTTCCACGGTGGGCATGGGTGGGCTCCTTAGACCGTGACGGCCTGTGCGGCGGCGAGTTCCAGGATGCGGCGGGGGATGGCGGACAGGGGGTCGATGTGCTCGGCGGCGTTGAGGCGGATGGCCTCGCGCGGCATGCCGAAGACGACGCAGGAGGCTTCGTCCTGCGCGACGGTGCGGGCGCCCGCCTTGCGCATGGCGAGCAGTCCGTCCGCCCCGTCCGCGCCCATGCCGGTGAGGATGACCCCGACGGCGTTGGCGGCGGCGAAGCGGGCGACGGAGTGAAACAGCACGTCCACGCTGGGCCGCTGGTGGTGCACCGGGGGCCCGTCGCGGGTGTCGACGTGGTACTTGGCCCCGCTGCGGCGGAGCACCATGTGCTTGTTGCCCGGGGCGATCAGCGCCAGGCCCGGAACGACCGCATCCCCATCCCGGGCCTCGCGGACGTCCATCGCGCACAGGTCGTTGAGCCGCTGGGCGAAGTTGGCCGTGAAGTGCTCGGGCATGTGCTGCACGATCACCGTCCCGGGGGTGTCCCCGGGCAGGGCCCGCAGCACCTCCTCGATCGCCCGCGTCCCGCCCGTCGAGGCCCCGATGGCGATGACGCGGTCGGTCGTGCGGTGCAGCAGCGGTCGGCCGACGGGCTCGGTGAGTGCCTTCGCCACCAGCGGCGCCGTCACCTTCGCCGTCGCCGCCACGCGGATCTTCTCCGCCAGTTCCTTGCCCAAATTCGCCACCGACAGCGCCGAACCCGGCTTGGCCAGCACGTCCACCGCCCCCTCCGCCAGTGCCCGCAGCGCCATTTCGCTGCCCCGAGGAGTCAGCGAACTGATCACGATCACCGGCAGCGGGCGGTAGCGCATCAGCTTGCCCAGGAACGTCAGGCCATCCATGCGCGGCATCTCGAGATCGAGCGTCACCACCTGCGGGTTGAGTTCCACGATCTTGTCCCGGGCCTCGTACGGGTCGCAGGCCGTGCCCACCACCTCCAGCCCCGGAACCGCCGAGAGCTGCTCTCGCAGCACCTTGCGCACGACAGCCGAGTCGTCCACGATCAACACACGAATCATGCGTATCCCCTACTGCGCGCGTCCCGCCGGGACCGCCTGGGGTGAAGAGACATCCGTCAACACGTAGAGCGAGATCGCGACCGCCCCCTCGTCCAGCACGAGCTTCACGCTCGCCGCGCACGGGCACTCCTGCAGCTCCGGGGGCAGGGCGGCGTCGGGGAGCATCTCGGCGTGGCGGACGTTGAAGACCGCCTCCGCTCCGAACGCCCGCGGCAGCACGTTCCCGCAGATCACATTCAGCAGTTCCGCCAACGCGTCCCCCTGCTGGGAGGCGTCCACGTCCGGGGCGTCGAGCCCCAGCATGTTCCCCGCCAGCGGGGGCAGCATCGCCTGCGACACCCGCAGGTGCACCGCCCCCTCCAGCGGGCCGTGGAACCGGATGACGGCCGACACCGTCTCCTCCCCCGCGGCGGGGGGACCCGCCAGCTCCTCGGGCATGGGAAACATAAACGCGAGGGCCTCGAAGGTCTCCAGGGCCGCGTCGCGCAGATGGCAGTCGAGTTCAGGCGGCATGATGGGCTCCGGTCAGTTCTTTAATGACGTCTCGGACAGTCTCCGGGGCGAAGGGCTTGTGGATGAACGCCGCCCCCAGGTTCCGCAGCGCCGCGATCCGCGTCTCGCTGCCCTCCGTCGAGACGACGATGATCGGCAGATCCTTCCAGACGTCGTCGGCCCGAACGTGCTCGATCATCTCCTGCCCGTTCATCACGGGCATGTTCACGTCCACCAGCACCAGATCCACCCAGTGCGCCCGCAGGGCCTCCAGGCCCTCCTGGCCGTTCGTCGCCTGGTGAATCTCCCCCAACTCCACCCCGCTGAGGGACAGGGTGCGGGCAATCATCGACCGCATCACCGCGCTGTCGTCCACAATCAGTACGTTCAGGGCCATAATTCTTCGTCTCCTGCGCCACCCACGGGCCTCTCGCCCGGGCCGCGCCTTCTCGTGCCCTATCGGCGTTCCGAAGGGGCGACTAAAGCTCCTGCTCCACTCCCCCCGTATGCAGCCACGTGCGGCCGGTGGCGATGTCGAGGTACATCGTCCGCGCGCAGGAGCCCCCGGTGTCCTCGGCGTGGAGGAGCACGCCGT